>CAYWTL010000027.1:0-29310 GCA_964460245.1 uncultured Syntrophaceae bacterium
CAAACCCCATGCCTTTGATGCAGAATTTTCCGTTGGACACGGGATCTTCCGGACGGCCTTCCAGGGTCAGGGCCCTTTCAAGACCGGTGGCGGGATCAACGCCGACCACAACATTGTAGGCGCAGTCCGCTTCACAGGCTCTTGCGCAAACCTGCGGGACTCTCTTGGTGATGCGGTAGGGCATTTTCTCCTGCGGATGATCGCCAAAGGCCCATGCCGCCCGCATGTTCCTGAAGGGAAAAGCCGTCATCGCGGTGGCGACACCGGCGGCTCCCGCCAGCTTCAAAAAACTCCTTCTTTTCATTGAGTACTTCTCTTCCATTGTGACTGCCTCCTTCTGAACATCATTCGACGTTCAAAATTTTCTTGTCACGACAGCCTGCGCCGTACGGCTCCGGCCGTCCTGTCAGATGTAGAATAGAGGATTTTGAGGGATTGTCAAGAGAATAATGAATTATATCATATATTTATGTATCTTGAAGCATATGCTCGGCGGAACATGGCCGGAGAAAAGGCGGGATTTTGCTGCCGGATTCATTTTTTTTCGTCGCTTTTCACGGATGTGTCTTTAAGTACGACAAACGGAGATCTGAGCGTTCTGATAAACTCGTCGACATCTTTTTCCAGCTTCTCGAATTCCGAAAGAAGCCTTTTGGCGTCTTGGGTCAGGCGCAGCTTCTTGTCCTCTCCCACCTCAACGATCTTCTTGCCGATGCGCTCTTCCGTCAATTTGATTTTTCCCCAGGCCGCGCGGTAGGACATTTTCAGTTGTTTGGCGGCGCCGTACAGGCCGTGGCAGTCGTCGATGGCCTTCAACAGTTGATCGCGTCCCTCGCCGAACAGCGCATGACCGTCCTTTTCCAACCAGATCTTAAATTTGATTTCCATAATCACCTCCAAGAATTTTTTCCTGAAGTCACGCTCGAACGGATGCACTGCCGTAGGGATCCTTCGTCATCAAGGGTGGATGGATGCGGTACTGGATGGATAATCGCTTAAATAATGCACTGTTTATGACGGTTTGAAGTATATGGGGGATGTTTTTGCCCGTCAAGGCATATTTTGACGGGCATATTTCAGAAATCGTCTCTATGGGCATTTCTAAAGATGTCTCATGGAACTTCCGATTGTCCAGCCGCAACATTTCGGAATATATAATTCAATTAACAGGCAGATAAATTCGCATCAAATTTCAAAATTGAAGGTAATCCTGTTCAAAAAAACTTCAATTTTGATTCGAACTCGGGTGGCTGAAATGTACACCAGAGACCAATCAAATGAACAGCTGATTTCTACAATTATCCTCGTATTCATCTTTCTATCGGTTTTTGTCGGCCTTGCCGTTCCCGCGGAGGCCCGTCGGCACGCCACCATTGCTGGTGGCGGAAGCCACAGCCTCGGCATCAGAATGGATGGTGCTGTAGTGGCCTGGGGGTAGAATTCTTTCGGCCAGTGCAATGTTCCCCCAAACCTCAGCGGCGGGTTATGGACACAATCTGGCACTGAAGCCTGACGGCACAGTGCGGGCCTGGGGGAATAATCATGAGGGCCAGTTAAACATCCGCGTAGGTCTCAACGGTATGGTGGCCGTGGCGGCAGGCCGTGACGACAGCCTGGCCCTGAAGTCCGACGGCACCGTGAAAGGCTGGGGATTCAATGATTACGGCCAGACCACCGTCCCGGCCGGTTTGGACCTGCGTCTTCGGTTCAAGGTTTCCAGCACCGGCAAGGGGATTTCTCCCGGTGTCTTGCTCCTGCCATTGAATTGATCCCGAATGAGGTCGAACCTTCGGCTCTTCCTCAATTTCTGTTGGCTGCGCGCAGCCGCTCCAGCCTCGCGATTCTCTCCTGGAGGGCGGCGTTGATATCCCGCTGCTGCGCAGCCGCCTTCCGCTGTTTCGTGATCAAGTACTTCTGTTCCTGCACCACCTTGGTGAAGACCGTGACGATGTCCATGGGGTTGATGCCCTTCCGGTCAGTTTCCCAACAGCAGCATCAGTTGGGGGAGGGAATCCGATTTCTCCCGGATCGGACCGAACTTGATATTGTCGACATAGTAGATGTTGCTTCCGATGTAATCGAGATGGCATCCCTGGGGACGTTCACCTCCACGGCCATCCCGTCCAAACGGTTGGCCAGCTTGGCCGTGGCCCACTCGCAGCCTTCATACCAGGCGGCGGATAGGCCGATCGTCGGCGTCCGAAATTTATCGGTGATGTCGGGCATCGGATATGCTCCCTCCTGGTAATCGTCCACGAAGAGAAGAGACTTGTGTGTTGGGATGGAAGCAGCCTTTGCGTATAGAGGAGCCGAAATCGCAATGACCGCAAGAAGGAACATCCCGCTTTTCTTCATGACATCCTCCCATTCCAAGATTCAATGACTGTTTTGACCGAATCGTTCCTGGTTGACGGACGAGAGGACCCTTGTTTCAACCGTGGCATCATGGCAACATCCGATTTGATCCGGGACGGCGTCCGATACGTATGGAAATCACGCAGTGGATCCCCCGGGCAAGCCGATGGATCCGGGGCCCGGGGAAAGCCCGGCGGAACCTGGTGATATTCGATCATCCCGGATTACGCAATAGAAAGCCTCATGATATTGAGTCATCCGTGATAAATTTACACAAGGACGCCGTTCTCATCGACCCTCAGAGGATGAAAAACTTTTCCGACACAATATCGGCGAACGTGTCCGCGAACGGCTTTCCGTCCGTGCGAACCCACCCTCTGGCCGAGCCCAATCGATCTCTTGCATTCTCATTGGAGGTGGAGAGCCAGGCCTTGTAGACATTCGCCGGTAGTCCCATGCCTCAGCGTTATTCCCTCCGGAGCGAGGCCAGGTTAGGCTCGGGGTTGATCCTGCTGAACGCCTTTTCCAGCGTCTCCAGACGGCCCTGCAGGGCTTGAGTCGCCTGGTTCAGTTCCGAAATCTGCCGGTCCTTTTCCACATGCAGATCAGCGAGCTGTTTGGCGGCCGTGTGCAGCCCCACCTCGATGACGACCAGCTTCACGGATTCTTCCGTGGAGGAGCCCGAGGCTACGCCGACGATCTGGCCATACTGGGCGGGGCGCAGCTTCTCCGGGGCCACGGCCAGGCCGATCCCGTCATTCAAACCCGAGGGCACCACATAGTCGCCCGCCTGCACAGCACCCCGGACCTTGACCGGGACCTGGCCGATGAGGGCCACTTTGCGGAAATGATCAATCTGATCCTTGGGAGGCGTGTTGCCGAGCAGGGCGGGGGCCGAGGAGATCACCCGCACACGGTCGGTCCCGAGGGTTGTCCTGGATATGGTCCCGCCAAAAAGGCCGACAATGTCCCCTGCCTCGACCTGCTCGCCCGGTTCCCTGAGCGGCAGGTATTCGGCAAAGTCCGCGCCGGAAGTGTTGTAGGTGACTCCGCCGGCCGAGTTCCCCGTGATGGAGCCGACATCTTCACCGTTGCCATATTCAAACTCGATGAATTTATTTGTTATAAGCGGATAGCCCCTTCCGACACGCAGCCGGAGAACACCGGCGGTATCCCCGGTGTTCTCGTTCGCGAAGAAGGCAACATAGTAGGTATTGCTGTTCTTTCTGACATCCAAACTATAAAGCTCGTTTGGAAATGAGAGTGAATCGGTGGTGCCGATGCCGACGGTATTCCCCTTGATTCTCATCCCTTCGGTCATGGCACCCGCTTTCATGGTCGAGAAAGCCATGCGAGCGCCTTCACTGCCGCTGTTTTTGTTATTATAAACGAGGTCAATAGCTCCAAACTGCTTGGAAGTCCCCGCGTTGTTGTCGGATCGCCAGCACAGGCGTGACAGGTTGCCAACGGACACATTAGGTGCTGTCAGATCCAGCAGGGCTACGGAATTGGCGACGAGCGACTCGAACGCGGCTATATTGTTGTAGCCCCTGACATGGAGATGTCTTTCCGGGTCATCCCATCCGATACCGATGCCGACATAACCGTTGCCTTGAACCCGCAAAATCTTGAAGTCTGTGTTGTCTTTAAACACATTGAAATTGGAATCCGTATCAGGAAGTTTGACCGTGACGTCCCCGGCCTGGACCGGGCCATTCCATCCAAGAACAAAGAGCATGATCAACGCACCCGCAAGGCGCCCCATATTCATCTTCATCGCTGAACCCCCCTTCATCGTAAAAAGCATTCTGGACGAAATCCTCATCCCATCCCTGCACTGCTACTCCAGGAGCAGGAGCATGATCTGCGGATCTACCGCGCAGTGGACGATTTTACCGTCCCCCCGAGACAAGTATCCCCCCGGATCCACCTGGACCTTCCCGCATCTGTAAAGTGCCCCTGGTGCAGTATACGTAAACGGGATATCAAGATACAATCTTCCACCGTCTTCTATGACCACGCTCTGGCACCCCAGCGAGATCGAAGCCCCCCATGTGGCATAGACAAACGCACCGTCGCCGATAGTCAGGCCTGCCGTCCAGGCGGGAACCGGCAGGGCCGAAAACAGGCCGCAGACGGCCGCGATCCAAATCATTCCCGCCATCCTTTTTTTCATGGAATTCACCTCCTTTGTGAGCCGGGCGCCTCCAAAAGGGCGCCGTCATGATGGCAACTCCCAAATGAACGGAATCTCAAATTTGTTTACAGAGCTTTTCGAGCCTTACGGGGAACCCCGGATCGGATTCCCCTGGCAAATCGATATGCGCAATCACGGAATGACGCAGATCCGCATTTGTCGATCTTTGATCGATAAAAGGGCGCTGCCTATGTTGAGCGATTCCCTCGTCGGGAATGCAGCATCGGCCGGAAGATAAAGAATGGATTAGATTTATTTTCGCTAAATCGAATATAACGACAAAGGTTTTTCCCAGTCAATCGAAAATTGGGCCTTCGGGAATCATGATCCGGGAACGATAATGTCCATGAAACAGGATGTTTCTTGTCTGTTTCCCTTGCTTCGTCCGGCTTTCTTGCAGTATCATGAATCATCCTTAAGGATGGGGTTGCGTCATGAAGAATGTCAGGATCGGCTCGGGAGCGGGCTATGCGGGCGACCGGATCGAACCCGCCGTCGAGTTGGCGGAGCGGGGCGATATTCAGTATCTTGTTTTCGAGTGTCTGGCGGAAAGGACGATTGCCATCGCGCAGCAGGCAAGAATGAAAGACCCCGGGGCGGGCTATGACGCCCTTCTGGAAGCGCGGATGGAGGCGTGCCTGCCCGTCTGCAGAAGGAACGGGGTCCGGATCATCACCAACATGGGCGCGGCAAATCCGTTGGCCGGAGCGGCAAAGGTCAGCGATGTCGCTCGCCGGCTGGGCATCAAAGGCTTGAAGATTGCGGCCGTGACGGGTGATGATGTGCTGGAGATCATCAAAAGGAGCTCGTTCACCCTTGATGAGACCGGTGAGGAATCCTCCGCGCTTGCGGATCGGATGATTTCGGCCAATGCCTACCTGGGAGCGCAATGTGTGGTGGACGCGCTGATGCAGGGCGCCGACGTGATCATCACCGGCCGTGTCGCTGATCCGTCGCTCTTCGTCGCACCGGCTGTCCATGAGTTCGGCTGGGATATGAACGACTGGAATCTCCTGGGGCAGGCAACCGCCATGGGTCATCTGCTGGAATGCGCTGGGCAGGTCACCGGCGGTTACTTCGCCGATCCCGGTAGCAAGGACGTACCCGATCTTGCCGCGCTGGGCTTCCCCATCGCCGAGATTCGGGAGGATGGAACGTTCGTTGTCACCCAGGTTCCCGGATCGGGCGGAAAGGTCACCCTGGCCACCTGCAAGGAACAGCTTCTCTACGAGACCCACGATCCATCCGCTTACATGACTCCGGATGTCGTGGCGGATTATACGGAAGTACGGATGATCGAGACCGGTATAAACCGGGTGCAGGTTACGGGCGGGAAGGGAAGGGCAAGGACCGGCACGCTCAAGGTGTCCATCGGCTATCGGGACGGCTACATCGGCGAAGGTCAGATCAGTTACGGCGGAACCGGGGCCGTTGCCCGCGGAAGGCTGGCACTGGATATCGTTTCCGCAAGGCTGAAGCGGACGGGAGTGGCGTTTGACGAAATCCGGTATGACCTGATCGGCCTCGATTCCCTCCACAAAGGCAGCTTGTCCGCCGGGCACAATCCCTACGAAGTGCGGGTGCGGATCGCGGGCCGGACGAAAAGCAAGGGCGAGGCCGTCCGCATCGGCAACGAGGTCGAAACCCTCTACACCAATGGCCCCGCGGGAGGGGCGGGCGTCTGGAAATCCGCCCGGGAAGTGATCGCAATCGCCTCCACGCTTGTCCCGCGCTCTCTGGTAAACCACCGCATCCGCTGCGAGGTGACTTGAATGAAGCTGCGAGAAATCGCTCATTCCCGCTCGGGAGACAAGGGCGACACCGTCAACATCTCCGTAATCGCTTTTGATCCGGACCAATATCCGTTTCTGGAGAAGCATGTGACGGTTGAGCGCGTCCGGGAGCGGTTCCGTGAAATCGTCCGGGGGGATGTTGTCCGCTATGAACTTCCCAATATCGGCGCACTGAACTTTGTCATGCGCAGGGCGCTGGGCGGCGGTGTGACGCGCACGCTGGCCATCGACATCCATGGGAAATCGCTCAGCGCGGCGATGCTGGATCTGGAGATCCCCGGGCAGGACGGGCCTGTTTTATAAACCGTTTCGGTGATCCGAATTCCGACCGCAGGGCGACGGGGCAATTCCGATTTAAGCTTCCCGGAAACGTGGGGGATGTGATCATGAAGATGCGGAAGCGCATGGAAGTTTTGCAGAACAGGATCCGAGAACAGCGTCTGGACGGCGCGCTGCTTTCCTATTCGCGGAATATCTTCTACTACACAGGCACGGCCCAGCCTTCCTGGCTGGCAGTATGGCCGGAGGACTTCCGCCTGTTCGTCCGGAGCGGCTTTGACTTTTCCGTTCGGGACGTCTTCATTGAAAAGGGGAAAATGGAAGAAGAGCGGCGCCTGGATCAGATCGGCAGGAAGATATTCTCAGGTGACAGCCGGAGTCTTCGGAGGATCGGCGCAGAACTGGATGTGTTGACGGTCGAGCAATTCGAACACTTTCGCAATGCCTTTCCCAACACCGACTTCGTCAATGTCTCACCACTGGTTCTGGACCAGCGCAAAAAGAAGGATGCTTCGGAGATCGGCCGGATCCGGAAGGCCTGCGAGGCTGTCCACCGGGGACACGAGGCCGTCCTCAATATCTTGAAGGCCGGTGTCACCGAGCTGGAACTGGCCGCGGCGGTCGAAAACGCCCATCGCCTGGCCGGTCACGAGGGGATTTTTTTCATCCGGCAGCCGGATTTCTTCATGAGCCGCGGGCCGATCGCCTCCGGCCCCAACCTGCTTCGCAACAGCGGCGTAGTTTACACGATCACCGGGACCGGTATGAGCCCCGCCGTTCCGGCAGGCCCTTCCAGGAGAAAAATTGAACCGGGCGATACGGTCATCGTCGACATCCCCACGCTGGTGGAGGGATATCATGCGGATCAGACGAGGACTTACGTCCTCGGACGGGCCGGAGAACCCATCCGCGCGATGTACGCCGATCTGCAGGCCGTTGCCGACCATCTCATTGCGGAGATCCGGCCTGGCATAAAGTGCAGCGATATCTACCGGATGGCTGTGGACAAGGCGCAGGCGCTGGGGCGGGGAAGCCAGTTCCAGAGTTTCGGTAGCGGAAAGAGGTCCCGGCTGATCGGTCACGGAATCGGCCTGGAACTGAACGAACCGCCCATTCCCTCCGAATACGACCATTCGCCGGTCGGGGAAGATTATGTGATTGCTCTTGACCTGCACATGCTGGATGAGGCCCTGGGAGTGGTCAAACTGGAGGATATGATCCGCATCGGAAAGCGCGACAACGAGATCCTGACGAAAAGTCCGAGAAAACTGTTTGAGATTCAGGATGTGGGAAGGCCGACGAATGATGCACGCCGGAATATTGAATGACCGGGTCACGGGAAAAGCGAAATGCCGGATGGATCCGTCCCGATAAATCTTTCCTGTCTGTTTTTTTGTTGTTTGATTGCTTGTCTTTGGTTACAATGAGGCGTCTGGCAAATGGATCGTGGAATGCCGTCCACACCGGTGGTTTTCCTGCCCCCCCTGCCTTCCGGTCAGGCATTCCGCCGACAGGTATTTGTTGATCGATTCACTGCAAAGGAGATCAGGCCATGAAAAGAACCGCCGCAACGATGCTGATTGCAGTTGCACTCGTCCTTTTTTCGGCGCCCGCCTTCGGGTATGGCGACGGTATGACTATGACCATGGATGTGCTGATTGCAAGACCCGCGGCTCTGGCTGCCACGGTGCTCGGCACGGCGGTCTTCATCGTCGCATTGCCTTTCGCCGTTACCAGCGGCAGCGTCGGCATGACGGCCTGCGAGCTTGTGTCAACCCCATTCCGATATACCTTTGTCAGGCCCGTCGGCGACTTCAGCCAGTCGTGGGAGTCCGGCAATTGCCGAAGCAGACCCCCGGCATCCCCGAAACCGGACCCGATTCCGGAAGCGGGCGAGCCGTCCCAGCCGTGAATGATGGACGGATGCGGATACCGGCCGTCAGTGTTTAAAGTGCCGGACCCCCGTGAAAATCATCGCCATGCCGTGTTCGTCGGCGGCCTGGATCGCCTCCTCATCCCGGACTGATCCCCCGGGCTGGATGATGGCGGTCACGCCCGCTGCGGCGGCCATGTCCACGCCGTCCCGGAAGGGGAAAAAAGCGTCGGACGCCAGGACGGTTCCCTGCGTGGGCAACTGGGCTTTCATCTTCGCGATTTTCACCGAGTCGACGCGGCTCATCTGTCCGGCCCCGACGCCCACAAGCTGGTCTTTCGTCGCATAGACGATCGCGTTCGACTTGACATGCTTGACGATCCGCCAGGCAAAATCGAGGGCGTCGTATTCCGCCTCCGTCGGTTTTCTTCTGGTGACCACCTTTGCCTTGCGGATGTCGAATTCACCCCGGTCCCGGTCCTGGACCAGCAGCCCGCCGACGACCCGACGAAAATCGTAGCCGGCGTTCCCTTTTGCGGGTGCGGCCGGGATCTCCAGCACCCGGACATTCTTTTTCGCGCCCAGAACCGCTTTTGCCTCGTCGTCGAAGGCCGGGGCGATGATGACTTCCAGAAAGGTCTTGGCCATCTCTTCCGCCGTTTTCCTGTCGACGGGCCGATTCAGCGCGACAATTCCCCCGAAGGCCGACACGGGGTCCGTTTCCATGGCCTTTCGGTAGGCGGACGCCAGATCGTTGTCCGACGTAGCCGCACCGCAGGGATTCGCGTGTTTCATGATGACGGCGGCCGGCTTTTCGAGATCGGAGACGGCCTGCCAGGCCGCGTCGGAATCCATGATGTTGTTGTAGGAGAGTTCCTTCCCCTGGAGCTGGCGGGCATTGGATACGGCGGACAGGAGCGGGTTGTTTTCCCGGTAGAAAGCGGCCATCTGGTGCGGGTTTTCCCCGTAGCGAAGATCCTGGGCGAGGCTGAACTGAACGGTGTAGGTGTCCGGAAAAAGATGCTTCGCGCTGCCGTCGGCGTTAAGTTTGCCCAGGTAGTTGGAGATTGCCCCGTCGTACCGGGCGGTCAGTTGAAAAGTCTTCACGGCAAGGCGGAAATTGGTGCCTTCTGAAATGCTCCCGCCGGTTTCACTCATCTCCTTCAGGATGGCATCGTAGTCCGCCGGATCGGTCACGACGGTGACGAAGGGATAGTTCTTGGCCGCCGCCCGAAGCATGGTCGGCCCCCCGATGTCGATGTTCTCGATCGCCGTCTCCAGGGTGGAGCCTTCTTTTTCCACTGTTTTTTCGAACTGGTAGAGGTTGACCACCACCATGTCGATGCGTCCGATGCCGTGCTCCGAAAGGGCTTTCATGTGCTCCCCGTTGTCCCGCAGGGCCAGCAGGCCGCCGTGAATTTTCGGATGCAGGGTTTTCAGCCTTCCGTCCATCATTTCCGGAAAACCCGTGTAGTCCGAGACATCGGTCACCTGAATGCCGCTGTTCCGGATCTGGGCCGCCGTTCCCCCGGTCGAGAGGATCTCGACGTTGAAGTCCGCCAGCCCCCTGGCAAGCGCGACGATGCCCGCCTTGTCCGTGACGCTGATCAGCGCCCGCGTAATCCTGTTCAATTTCATGCGATTCACCTCAGTGTTGTTTCGCGTCTGATTTACAGTTCACCCCGAATTGTCTGCATGTGCCGGATCCGCTGTTCGACCAGGGGCGCTGTGCCGATGTCCGGACGATGATCGACGGGGCCCTGCATGGCGCCGACCGCCTTCTCCGCGATCCGCTCGGCATCCGCCAGACTGCTGGCGATCCCCACGACGCCGACCGCGCGCGACGCGGTCATGTAAAGGCCGTCCGGTCTTTTGTCGACGGACGAATAATAAAGCCGCGCCGGGCCCACGTCCCCGACCTCGATCTTCGCGGCGACGGATCGGGCGTCCGGATGGTCCTTGGGAAGCCCGTACCCCCGGGGGACGACATACTTGCAGACCGTCGCCCGCTTCTCGAATTCGACGGTCAGGCGGTCCAGCGTGCTGTCAATGACGGCGCGGCAGACGTCCACAAAATCCGTCTTGAGCAGCGGCAGGATGTTCATCGCCTCGGGGTCGCCGAAGCGGGCGTTGTACTCCAGAAGCCGGACGCCCTTTTTCGTGACGATGAAACCGCCGTACATGACGCCCTTGTAGTACTCCCCGGTTTCCCGGTAAATCGCCTCGGCCACTTTTTGCGTAATCGCCAGGCCCTCGGCGACCTCCTCCCGCTTCAGGAAGGGCAGGCTGTGGTCTTCGCAGGAGTAGGAGCCCATGCCGCCCGTGTTCGGACCCCGGTCGCCGGCGAACCGCCGCTTGTGATCCTGGACGGGCGGGGTGGCGATGACGGTCTTGCCGTCACAGAGGCACTGCAGGGAGAACTCCTCGCCTTCCAGCTTCTCCTCGACCGTCACGCTGGCATGCTCCCTCAGGATATCCCGGCAATAGGCAAGTGCCTCATGCCGGGTCTGGAAATGATCTCCCTGCACCATGACGCCCTTGCCGCCGGTGAGGCCGTCCGGCTTGACCACGATACCGTCCAGCTCTTCGAGCAAGGCCTCGATCCCCTCGGGCGATGGAAAATTCCTGAATCTCGGATTTCCGGGGATGCCGTACTTTTCGACCAGGTCGCGGGTGAAGGATTTGGACGTCTCAAGCCGCGCGAGGCTTTTTGTCGGACCCACGGAGGGAATCCCCGCCTTCCGCAAGGCGTCCACGATGCCGTTTTTCAGGGGATCCTCCGGGCCGATGACGGCAAATTCGATCCGCTGCGCCTCGGCAAAGGAGACGATGGATGCCGGGTCGCCATAACTCCCCATGAGGATCTTTTCGGAAAGCGAGGCGATGCCCGGATTGTTGGATTTCATGAAGGAGTAAAGGAGGGGGCGATGCTTCGACCGGGCGATCGCCTCCGCGATGGCGTGCTCCCGGGCTCCGTTGCCGATCAATAGGATGTTCATGGTGGCGCTCCTCCGTTTCATTGATTCGAGTTCCCCGGCGAGGAGAAAGGGCAGGAAATAGGCCATCTTCAATATCGAAAAAAAAGGGTCCCGTCAAATAAATCCGAACGCAACCGATTTCACGGCAAAAGCGGGTCATGCAGGTTCCAGGCCGGCTCGGTGAATATCTGTTTGACAGAATTTGAGAATCGTGATTTAAATCCACGCGGTGATGGAGTTCACCGATGAACCGCCAGAAAGGCTGATAACTCCTGCGTTGAATGCAAATTTCCCGCGGGAGTGGCATGGCCGACGAAAAACCCCTGCGGGCAGTCAACCTGGAGGGGTTTTTTTATGGACTCAACCGCAACCGGATCCACCCTGTCCCGAATCCGCGACCTGCTGCAGACCATCCGCGATGTGGGCAGCCGTTATCAGCTTGTCTCCCTGAACCGCCAACTGGAGGTCAGCGAGAGCCTGCTTGCCCAGAACCCGCCGATCGATGTGGCCATTCTGGGCCAGTTCAAGGCGGGGAAAAGTTCGTTCATCAACAGCCTCATCGGCAGGGACGTTCTCCCCGTCGGCGCAATTCCCGTCACGACCGCCATCACGCGGCTTCAATACGGCGACCGGGAGCGCGCCGTGGTCCGGCATTTCGACGGTTCCGTGACGCCGGTTTCTCTGGACGAGATCGCCGATTTCACTTCGGAGGCGAAAAATCCGGGAAACCGGAAGAATGTCAACCTCGTGGATATTGAACTGCCCTCGCTCGCGGCATACGCCAGCCTGCGGCTGGTCGACACACCCGGGCTGGGCAGCGTCTTCAAGTATCACAAATCCACTTCCGAAAACTGGCTTCCCGAGGTCGGAGCGGCCCTGTTGGCGGTCAGTTCCGATCGGCCCCTCTCCGAGCATGACCTGGAGCTGATCCGCGAACTGACGCGGCACACCCCGAACATCATTCTCCTGCTGACCAAGGCGGACCTGCTGTCGGCGGATCAGCAGCAGGAGGTCACGGAGTTTTTCAAACAGACCCTTCAGCGCGAAATGAACCGCGATCTGCCCGTCTATCTCTACTCGACGCGCAGCGGAACCGAACGGTACCGGCAGCTCGTGGAGGATCAGATCCTCCGCAAACTGACCGTCAATCGCGACTTTGAATTCAGGCGCATCCTTCAGCACAAGTCCCAAGCCCTGGTCAAGGGGTGTCTCGGCTATCTGGATATCGCCCTGAACGCCTCCCTGCAGGCGGATGCGGACCGCGAAGGGCTGCGGGCGCAGATTCTCAGCGAAAAGGTCAATGAAGACCTGATGCGGGAGGAGCTGGGGATGATCGCGCGGGAGATCCAGTCGCAGACCCGGCCGCTGCTCCAGTCCTATTTGGATCAGTTTCATGCATCCCTCACAAAGAAGATCGCCGCAAACCTGGAAAAGGACCTGCCGGCCTGGAAGGGGAACCTCTGGAAACTTTCACGCCGATACGAGACATGGATGTCGGAAACCATGACGGAGGAAATGCAGCGGATCTCCCGGTCCGAACAGGCCCATTTCTTCGGAACCCTGAACAAGGCCCATGCCAGCCTCACCAGGTCACTGGAGGCCTTCCGCAAGTTTCTCGAGGAGAACATTCGGAAGGTACTGGGGGTGCAAATGGCCGATGTGGACTGGAAGATCGACATCGTGGAGCCGGACCGCCCGGACATCATCGCCACGAAGTCCTTTGACATTCATCTTGATTTGATCTGGTTTCTCATTCCCATGGCCCTGTTCAGAAAGGTCTTCGAGCGGCATTTCAAACGCGGAATTCCGCGGGAAGTCGGGATGAACCTTTCCCGTCTGGCCGCCCAATGGGAGAAGCGAATCAATACGGCGATCGAGGCCATGAGAAAACAGGCGATCGCTTATGTGCGGGAGGAGCTGGCCACGATTGAAGCGCTTCTGTCCGGAACGGAAGACCGCACCGACGAAATCCGGCATCTGATTTCCAATCTGCAGAAAAAATCGGTGCATCTGACGGAATGAACAACAAAATTCATAATGATTGAGGTGTATGATGAAGAGGAAAATCAAAGAAGTCCGCGCCATGGAAATCCTGGATTCCCGGGGGAATCCTACCGTCAAGGCAATCGTCACCCTGGACAACGGCATTACCGCGTCTGCTTCATGCCCTTCGGGCGCATCGACCGGCGAGAATGAAGCCGTGGAGCTGCGGGACGGCGGAAGGACGCGCTACGGCGGCAAGGGGGTGCTGAAGGCGGTCGCCAACGTCAATGAAGTGATTTCCCCCATCCTGATCGACATGGATCCGGTGCGACAGGCAGAGATCGACCGCCTCATGATCCTGCTGGACGGGACACCGAACAAGCAGAGGCTGGGCGCCAACGCCATCGTCAGCGTTTCCATGGCGGTTGCACGCGCGGCGGCGGTGGCGGCAGGCCTTCCGCTTTATGCGTACATGGGTGGGTTCGGGGCGCTCCGCATTCCCATCCCGATGATGAACATCCTGAATGGAGGCAAGCATGCCGACAACAACGTCGATTTTCAGGAATTCATGATCATGCCCATCGGCGCGCCGAACTTTGCCGAAGCCCTGCGCTACGGTGCAGAGACCTTTCATGCCCTGAAAGGAATTTTGAGCAAGGAAGGCTATTCCACCAATGTCGGTGACGAAGGGGGATTCGCCCCCGACCTCAAGAGCAATGATCAGGCCTGCGAGGTGATCATTGAAGCCATTGAAGCGGCCGGTCTGAAGCCCGGAAAAGATGTCGCGATTGCACTGGACCCTGCGGCCAGCTCTTTTTTCAAGAAAGGGGCTTATCATCTTTCCAAATCGGGACAGGGGAAAAAGACCAGCGAGGAGATGATCGCACTTTATCAGCGCTGGATCGAGCAATATCCCATCGTCTCCATCGAAGACGGACTGGCCGAAAACGACTGGGAGGGTTTCCGCTTGCAGACCGCCGGCCAGGGAGACAGAATCCAGATCGTGGGGGACGACATCTTCGTCACCAACGCGAAATACATCACCCGCGGGATACAGGAAAAAACAGCCAACGCCGTCCTGATCAAACTCAACCAGATCGGCACCGTGACGGAGACCATGGAAGCCATCTCGCTATGCCGCAAGGCGGGCTGGGGATTCGTCGTCTCGCATCGCTCGGGCGAAACCGAGGATACGTTCATTGCGGATTTCACGGTCGCAATGGGCGGCGGACAGATCAAGACCGGCTCCGCCTGCCGCAGTGAAAGGATTGCCAAGTACAACCGGCTGCTGGAAATCGAGGCTGAACTGGGCAAGGCCGCCATCTTTGAAAATCCGCTGAGGGGATGACGTGTGCTGAGCGGATGTCACTCGCAAGGGGAATCCGCCGGGCTTCGGCGTTTGATGGAAAATGCGGCCGGCGGCCGCTTTGGCGACTCGAGGAGCGGGCATTGGCTTTGAATGGGTTGAAAGACCGGGTGCTTCGGTATGTCATGGAGCGAAGGTGTCGTGAGGGTGGATTCTGCTTCTACAAACTGAAGGAACCGAACGGTCTGGACACCTGCAGCGCCCTGTCGGTGCTGAACCTGCTCGACGTTTCTTTTCGGGACGGGAAAACCGTCTCCTATCTGCAGGGCATGCAGAACGATGACGGTTCCTATGACAGCGTCTTCATGGCTTATTATGCCCTGAAGAGCCTGCGGCTTGCCGGGGGTGAATCTCGCCACGATCCGTGGCCCTACATTCAGAAACACATTCAGCAGGACCGATTGGACGCGGAAAAGCTGCCTGCGGAAATCACGTCGGTTTACAAAAGGATGGCCTTTCTGGTCGATCTATACGTGAGATTCAGCAAAAATCGCGATCCGCTTACCGAAAAAAATCTTCAGGATTTTGTCCTGAGCTTTTACAATGAGGACAGGGGTTTCGGCTTCAGACAATCCACGCTGGGTGAAACGTCCCGAGCGCTGCGGATGCTCACATGGCTGAACTATCCCGTACAGAAAATTTCCGTGCTCGATTTCATCCGGCAGTGCGAAACACCCGCCTGCGGCTTTACGGACATTCCCGACACGTCCCTGTCCTATCTGGAGTATATCCACGCCGGTGCCGTGGCCGCTTTTCTAACCGGCTACCGGATCCGTTACCTGGACCAGTGCAGAGATTTCATCAGAAGTTGCCAGAACCGGACGGGCGGATTTTCCAGGGTCATGCATGGCGGCATCGCGACGCTGGAGGATACGTTTTATGCCGTTCAGGCACTGAAGCTGCTGTCCGCACTGTGAAATGTGTTGCCATGACTGAAACATACCTGGTAAAAAAGGTAGACGTCAGACGGAGGGGGTGATGAGGATGGACCGCGATGGGGAGAGCGTGTGTGTCTTTTGTGAAATCGTGGCGGGACGGGCGCCTGCATACAAGATTGAGGAAGACGAGCTTTCTCTTTGCATCCTGGACATCCATCCCTATACGAAGGGACACAGTCTCGTCATCTCCAAACGTCATGTTCCCTGGTGGCATGAGCTGACAGACGAGGAAAACACCAGCCTTTTCAAGATGGCCCAGAATGTCGCCGGACGGATGATGGACCGGTTCAACCCGGATTTCGTTTTTCTCTATGCCCGGGGCCGGAGGATTCCGCACACCCATCTCTTTCTCATTCCAACATACAGCGGCGATGTCCTGGACAGGTTTTTCAACGCACTGGAGAATTTCCAGGAATCACCCGAAACACTGGCGAAACTCAAGGATGCCAAAAGCATGGCCGAGGCGGCCGATCTGTTGATGTCGCCGGCCCGGAGCCGTTGAGCCTGATTGGCGGGCTGAGCAGGCTGCAGACAAACAGGGCGTTTCAATTTCTCGAAAGGATGAAGACATGTCACTGCCGATTTCAAGGGTATCCATCATCGGGGCGGGAGCGCTGGGATCCGTCTATGCGAGCCTTCTTTACGACATGGACCGGGATTGCGTTTCCTTCATCGCCTCCGGCGAGCGCCTGGAGCGGCTCCGCGCAGAGGGCGTGATTGTCAACGGCCGGCCGTACGCCATCCCCGTTCTTCCGCCGGGGGACCCGTCGCCGCCCGCCGATCTCGTGATGGTCGCCGTGAAGCATCACCACCTGGACGCGGCGATTGGGGAAATGAAAAGCCGGATCGGCCCGAAAACGATCATCCTCTCCGTCATGAACGGGATCGACAGCGAGGAGCGGATCGGCGCCGACTGCGGAATGGAAAAGGTTCTCTATGCCCTCAACATGGGAATCGACGCGCTTCGGGAGGGCAACCGGGTCACCTTTACGACGCTGGGAAAAATCTATTTCGGGGAGGCGCAAAACCCGGTCATCACGGAGCGGGTCGCCCGCGTCCGAGCGTTGTTTGACCGGTCGGGAATCGTCTGTGAAACCCCGCCCGACATGATCCGCACCCTCTGGTGGAAGTTTTTGGTCAACGTCGGAATCAATCAGGCCTCGGCCGTGCTGCGTGCACCTTACGGCGTTTTTCAGACCTCTTCGGAGGCCCGCAACCTCATGGAATCGGCCATGCGGGAGGTGATTGAGATCGCGGGGAGGGCCGGCGTCGATCTTTCGGAGCGGGACATCACGGAATTTTATAAGGTTCTGTCAACCCTCGGCCCGAAGGGGAAGACATCCATGCTTCAGGATGTGGAGGCCGGCAGGAAAACGGAGGTGGACATGCTGGCCGGACGGATCCTCTCGCTGGGAAAACGGTACGGCGTTCCGACACCGGTCAACCAGGGGCTGTATGATTCGATTCGGGCCATGGAAAAGGCATGGGCCGCCCCGGCTTGATCAAAAAGGCCGGCCGCAAAGTTTGGCATATCTTTCCGGAGTCTGAAAAACCCGGCAATCTGCGAATCTTCGTCGGATGTCCATCAGGGGTTTGCAGAATCGTGCACCTGCCTTTCGATGGATAATCCGTTCGCCGTCGGAACCGGGGTGACGCGTTTTTGATTCACAGTCAGCGTTTATCGGGCCGGGTGTGGGCTGCCAGGTTCTGCTTGCGCAGGCGGATGTTCAGCGGCGTGATTTCCACCAGATCGTCTTCGGCGATGAATTCGATGGACTGATCCAGCGACAGGAGCCGCGGCGGACGCAGGGTCACCGTCGCCTCGGCGGTGGAACTCCGGATGTTGGTGAGCTTCTTTTCCTTGACGATGTTGACGTTGAGGTCGCCTGTTCGGTTCCGCTCTCCGACGATCATCCCGCCGTAGACGTCCGTCCCCACGGCGACGAACATTTCCCCCCGGTCCGCCATGGCCAGGCTGGCGTAGGTGGTGACCCGGCCGGCCCGGTCCGCGACGAGGGCCCCGCTGACCCGCTGGGCAATGGGACCGGCCCAGGGTTCATATCCCTCGAAAAGCGTATTCATCACGCCGGCGCCCTTCGTATCCGTCATGAAATGGCTGCGAAAACCGATCAGACCGCGGGCAGGGATCATGAACTCCAGGCTGACCCGGCCGCTTCCGCGGTTTGCGAGGTTGGTCATCCGCCCCCTGCGGCCGGCCAGTTTTTCGGTCAGAATCCCGACGAATTCCTCAGGGACGTCCAGGAGCAGACTCTCGAACGGCTCCAGGACTTTTCCGCTTTCCTTTCGGGTGATCACCTGGGGGCGGGACACCATGCATTCGTAGCCTTCCCTGCGCATCGTCTCGATCAGAACCGCCATCTGCAGTTCTCCCCGGCCGCGGATTTCAAAGGCGTCCTTCCGTTCCAGGGGTTCGAAGCGGAGGGCCACGTTTCTCAGCGCCTCTTTTTCAAGGCGGTCCCGCAAATGGCGGGAGGTGAGGTACTTTCCTTCTTTCCCAGCAAAGGGTCCGTTGTTCACGTAAAAGATCATGGAAACGGTCGGCTCATCCACACGGATCCGCGGCAGCGGTCGGGGTTCCTCGAGGGATGCGACCGTATCACCGATGTTCACCGCCTCCACGCCGGCAAAGGCGACAATGTCCCCGGCTTCGGCATGATCCACGGCTTTCCGCTGCAGTCCCTGAAAGGTGTAGAGCGCCGAGAAGCGGATTTCCGATTTCGCCGCTGCCTCGCCGCAGAGGGTGTATCCCCGGTTCATTTCCAGGACGCCGTTCATCAGGCGGCCGATGGCAAGTTGTCCCACATAGGGGTCATAGTCGAGATTGGTCACCAGGAACTGCGGCGCTGCCCCGTCGTCTCCCACGGGACCGGGGATTCGCTCCAGGATCGTCTCGAAAAGGGGCGTGAGATCGGTGGATCCGTCTCCCGGCTTACGGTGGGCGATGCCGGTTTTGGCATTGGTGTAGAGCACGGGGAACTCAATCTGTCCTTCGTCGGCATCGAGGTCGATAAACAGGTCGTAAACCTCGCTGAGGACTTCGTCCAGACGGGCATCGCCGCGGTCGATCTTGTTGATGACCAGGATGACGGGGAGCTTTGCGGCCAGCGCCTTCCTCACGACGAAGCGCGTTTGGGGAAGCGGCCCTTCACTGGCATCGACCAGCAGGATCGCGCCGTCCACCATAGAGAGGCCCCGTTCCACTTCTCCGCCGAAATCGGCGTGACCGGGCGTGTCGACGATGTTGATCTTCACATCGCGGTACCGGATGGCGGTGTTCTTCGCCATGATGGTGATCCCGCGCTCTTTTTCCAGGTCCATGGAATCCATCACGCGCTCCCCCACGTCCTGATGGTCCCGGAAAGTGCCGGTCTGCCTGAGCATGGCATCGACCAGGGTCGTCTTGCCGTGATCGACGTGGGAGATGATGGCAATGTTCCGGATCGCAGATTTTCTCATGGGGCGATCCTAATGCAAGATGCCGCATTCTGCAATCAAAACCATCCGGCGCGGGAACAAAAGCTTGACGTGCCGGATCGTATTCGTTAGAAAATTCCTGATATCAAGACGATATTGATAAAAACGATCCATGCCGGTGACCGGCAAGACCGGGCATCCAGGCCGGATCGCAAGGAGGATTGCCGATCGTGTTTGCGAGATGGTTGGCGGACCTGGTGCTCCTGTTGCATGGGGCGTTCATCCTTTTTGCCCTGTTCGGCGGTTTGCTTATCCTCCACAAAAGATGGATGGCTTGGATTCACCTGCCGGTGCTCTTCTGGGCGGCGCTGGTCAATCTTGCAGGCTGGACCTGTCCGCTGACGCCCCTGGAAAACCTGCTCCGCGTTTCAGCCGGACATGCGGGGTATGAGGGCGGATTCGTCGAGCATTACATCGTACCGCTGGTCTATCCCGACATCACGTCCCGAGCCCTTGAGATCCTTTCCGGCATGGTGGTCCTGGCCGGCAACGGTTTGATTTACGCATTCGTGATCCGCCGGATGCATCGCCGTTCCGAAATGGCCAGCGATGCGCCCCACGGGGACATCCGGGTGGAAAGCGAGGACAAGGAACGATCCCGCGGCTTGAAATGATTTGTCATTTCACCGTGAAGTCTGATAGGTTGAATTGAATTTTCAGAAGGGTTGCCCTTTGTGCTGAACGACCTGATAACCGTCAAGCTCATTCTGCTTGTTTTTCTGTTTATGCTGTCCGGATTCTTTTCCAGTTCCGAGGCGGCTTTCTTTTCGCTTACGCCCCTGCACCTACACAAGATGCGGGAGGAACGGTACCCCTTTCTACCCCAGGTTCAGGCCCTTCTGGAATACCCGCGAAGGCTCCTCATCACGATCCTCGTCGGGAATGAAGCGGTCAACATCACGATAGCCGTCGTGGCGGCATCGCTTTTCATCTTTTTTCTCGGCACGAACGGCCAGTGGGCAGCGATTGCGCTGACGACACCGCTACTGCTCGTATTCGGCGAAGCCGTCCCCAAAACCCTTGCCGTAACACACCCCATGCGGTTCGCCGCCTTCCTTTCCCCCTTTCTGCTGGCGTTCGCCCGGCTCTGCCGACCCGTTGTCTGGATCCTCGACCGGATTTCCGGATGGATCGTTTCCCTGTTCCCCGAACATCTGAAGATCCGGCGGGCCGCTCTGACGGAAGAGCAGTTCAAGACCCTGATCGATGCCGGGGAACAGGAAGGCGCGCTGGAACCGGCTCAGCGTGATCTCATCCACAGGGTCTTTGAACTGGGGGATACCACGGTCGCCGAGTTGATGATTCCCCGGGTCGACATGTTCTGCCTGCCCCTTTCCATGAGCCGGAGAGATATGGAGAAAGAGATCATCCGGGTCCGTCATGAACGGATCCCGGTCTACGGCACGGACCGGGACGATATCGTGGGCATTCTGTATGCTCGGGATCTGCTGGAAGACATCACCGCGGAACGAAAGCCCGCTTCCCTCGAGAAGATGCTGCGGAGGCCCTATTTCGTGCCCGAGGAGAAAACCGCCGGGAGTATGCTGCGGGACTTTCAGGACAGGCATGCCCAGATGGCGATTGTCGTGGACGAATACGGCGGCGTATCGGGCCTGGTGACATTGGAGGATATTCTCGAAGGCCTCTTCGAGAATGTTTACGATCAGTACCGAACAAAGAAAGCGCTCTGGCAGAAGATCGACGACAATACCTGGTTGGCATCCGGGAAAATGCCCATGGACGATTTGATCGAACTGGTGTCCCTGCCGGCGCCCGACAACGATTTTGACACGTTCGGCGGTTTCGTCTTTCATCTGTTCGGACGATTGCCTTTACGCGGGGAGTCGGTTGTCTACGGCGAATTCGTCTTCCGTGTGGAAAAAATGGGCCGGGCGCGGGTTCTACGGGTCAGAATAAAAAAGGAATCCGGTCGTGGATAATCTGCTCACGCTTTTCCCGATCCTGCTTTGCCTGTTTCTCGAAGGGCTGTTTTCCGGGGGAGAACTGGCTCTCGTGGCCGCGGACATCAATATCATTCGACAGCGGGCGCAGGGCGGTTCCGAGAAGGACCGGCAGGCGCTGAAGCTGATGGAGAAGCCGGACTGGTTCCTCGCCACGACGCTGACGGGCACCAACCTGTGCGTCGTGACCGGGACGACCCTGGCCACCGCTTTTTTCATTTCGGCGTTCGGTCCGGCTCAGGGCGCGGCAATTGCCGTCGTCGTGATGGTCCCCACCGTGATGATCCTGGGTGAAATCATCCCAAAGAGCATCTTCCAACTGCATGCGGATTCCATCGCGCCGAAACTGGCCTGGTTCATCCGGGCAGCTTCCCGGGTCCTGTTTCCGGTGGTTTTTCTGATTTCCAGGATTTCCCGGGGAACGGTCCGTATTTCCAGGGGGGATCAGGGCCTGAAGGGCGCTTCCTACATTACCCGGGACGGCCTGAAACAGATCCTGAAAAGTCACGGCGAGGGCAGCGACATGCTGAGTGACGAAAAGGACATGGTCCGGCACATCTTTGATTTTTCGGAGGTGTCTGTCGACCGGATCATGGTGCCGCTCTCCATGACGGTGGCGTTGCCCGTGACGGCGACAATCCGGGAAGCCGCCTCCGTCGTTGCGGAAAAGAAATGTCTGAGGGTGCCTATCTATCAGGATAACATTCTGAACGTGATCGGGATCCTTCACTATTTCGACCTGCTGGCGTCCCTTCAGGAAGATCCGAAAAACTCAGCGGGGGATCGGAAAAGCATCGGATCGTTGCTGCGTCCGGCCGCCCTCTACGTCCCGGAAAACAAGCCGGCCAAGGACCTGCTGATCGAATTGCAGAACACGAGAGAGAAGATGGCCGTTGTCGTGGATGAATACGGTGGCGCCGTCGGCATCGTCACGATTGACGACATCCTCGAGCCCATCGTCGGCGAGATCCGCGACGAGTACGACAGCGGCGCGATTCTGCACAAGCGAATCGGGGCCGGGAAATATCTTTTCAATGCCCGGATCAGCATCGAACGGATGAAGGCGCTGATCCCGGTGGAAATGCCGAGGGGCAACTTCGATACCCTGGGCGGATTCCTGCTGCATCGGATGGGGCGGATTCCGAAAAGAAAAGAGATCTTTCGGAGCGGTGACCTGCTGTTTGTCATTGAAGATGTGGATATGAAGTCCATCCGGGAGGTCCTGGTGATCTTTCCGGCCGGTCTGGACAGAATTCGGGAAAACGGGTGAAAAGCTGAATGTTATGAAAAGAAACAGAAAAATCGGCGCGGTGATCCTGGCTGCCGGCAAGGGAACCAGGATGAAATCGGATCTGGTGAAGGTGCTCCACCTCCTCAACGGCAGGCCGCTGCTTGCGTATTCACTGGATATTGCCCGCGCCGTCGGATCGGAAAAAACCGTCGTCGTTATCGGCCATCAGGCGGAACTTATCCGGGAGCGGTTCAGGCGTGAGGCTGTCACTTTTGTCGAACAGGGTGAGCAGTTGGGGACGGGCCATGCGGTTCTTCAGGCAAAAGGCCACCTTGAAGGGTACAGGGGGGCGGTCCTGATTCTGTGTGGGGACGTGCCCTGCCTGAAGGTCTCCACGGTGAAGCGGCTGATCGCGAGGCATTTTGAAGAGAAAACGGCTGTGACGGTGATGTCCATTGTGCTGGATGACCCGGGAAGTTATGGAAGAATCGTGAAGGCGGAAAACGGCGAAGTTCTGAAGATTGTCGAAGCGCGGGACGCTTCTCCGGATGAGAAAAAAATTCGCGAAATCAACACGGGCATTTACTGCACAGATGGTCGATTCCTGTTCGAAGCCGTCTCGGAAATTCGCAATGACAATGCCCAGGGTGAATATTATCTGACCGACATCGTTGAAATCGCCCGAAAAAAGGGCCTGCCGGTTCGCTCTTTCATTGTCCGGGATGCGATCGAGGTCATGGGCATCAACACCCCCGAGGACCTCGATCGGGCAAGATGCCATCAGGAACAGTCGGCCGTTTGAGTCTCCGCACATGAAAATCGGCTCTTTGTCGCTGAAAAACAACGTCTTTCTAGCGCCCATGGCAGGAATCACCGATCTTTCGTTCCGGCTCCTCAACCGGGAATATGGCGTTGGGCTTGCTTTCACGGAAATGGTCAGCGCCATGGGCCTGAGTCGAGGAGCCGGCAAAACCCGTCATTACCTCGATTCCTCGCCAAAGGACAGACCTCTTGGGGTGCAGATCTTCGGGGCAGATGCTGCGGTCCTTGCCGAAGCAGCCAAATTCATAACGGACCAGGGATTCGACCTCCTGGACATTAACATGGGCTGTCCCGTGAAAAAAGTGGTCAAAACCGGCGCCGGCGCGGCGCTCCTGAGGGAAACAGGGCGGATCGGCGCGATTCTCACATCCGTCCGGAAGGCGACACATCTGCCGCTCACCGTCAAAATCCGTTCCGGTTGGCGCCACCGGGAAATCAATTGCCTCGATATTGCACGCATTGCTGAGGATTGCGGCGTGGACGCGGTGATCCTGCACCCCCGCACCGCAGATCAGGGATTCAGCGGCGTTTCGGACTGGAAACTCATCGGAAACGTAAAAAAGAAAGTTAAAATCCCGGTTATCGGAAATGGCGATATTCGAACGGCTGCCGATGCCATGAGAATGCTAAACAGCACCTCATGTGACGGCATCATGGTGGGCAGAGGATGTCTCGGCAACCCGTGGCTTTTCAAGGATATCGTTTCAAGCTGCCGGGGAGATTCCGATATTTCGTCGCCCACGCCCGCGGAAAGGGAAAAAGTGATCCGTGACCATCTGGAGATGGTGGTTGGCGCGATGGGTGAATCCGCAGGCGTCAGATATTTTCGAAAACACCTTCTCTGGTATACGAAAGGTTTGCGGGGCGGAGCCAAATTCCGGCATTGCGCAGGCCTTGCAAAGGATCGTGCGGAAATACTCGGTGCGTTGCATGCCTTTTTGCATTCTGCAGGCCCGCAGACGCCGGTGATTCAAATATGACCTTGACTTTTGAGAGAAAACTTGCGATATTGATGCTAAAGATGTTAGGTGATTTGCCCGGTGGCAAAAAACGATTCCTATTCTTTTGAAGATTCAAAAATACAAGGAGAATGCGTGGAGTTGATAAAGTTTAAGGAACTGGAAGTCAAACTGAAAAACTTGATCGAAGAATATTCGGTGCTTAAAAAACGAAACCTGGAGGTAGAAACACTTTTAAAGAATAAAGCAACGGAGTTGAATGAGGCACACAATCAAATCAGGGGATTGAAGGAAGAGAGGGATTCTGTACGCACAAAGGTGGATTCGCTCCTTGACTTGCTTCAGGATATCAGCGTCCCGAAATAGGCTTTGAGGGCAGACGTTGAAAAAGCAATATCAAATCAGGGTACTGGGGGAGGATATTGCGGTACTGAGCGATTCCGGGGATGAACATGTCGAGACGGTCGTCAATTATGTCAATGAGAGGGTGAGAGAGATACAGGTTTCAGGCAAGACCATCAATACCTTGCACATAGCCATTTTGGCGGCTTTGAACATTGCCGATGAGTATCATAAAATCAAGGGAATTAAAGAAGATATCTGTAATCAGATGGAAAGCAGGTCTGAAAAGCTGATACATCTCATCAACGAGATCCGGCAATAAATTTGACAAATTTATCCCCTGCGATGTGCGTGATTGACATTCGTTTTTTGAGCCAACACCTTGGAACCGGGGGCCTTTCCTTGCTGACGGTGAGCTTTCTGTCGTTGTTCCGTGACAGCCGGAGACAGAAAGCCTGAAGCGGCAATATTAGGCGCCCACTTTTTCAGTAGGTTCAAAAAGGTGGTTAACACGGCATAGGCGGGGGTTTCTTTATCGTGAAGGGAAATCTTCACACCCGCTTTGACAGGGCATTGCCGTTTTCACCATCTTTAGTTCAATCCCCCCTCATCAACCGTTGTCAGGAACCGATTGTCTCCTTTACATTGGTCAGGAACTTTGGAAGAGCCGGTCTATGTGGAGAAACATGGCCGTATATATAACAAGGAGGTGACTTCAATTGATATATGAAATTTGGATGATCATTGCGATTGTCGGGTGTGCCCTGCTGGGCGCCCTCGTGGGCTTTTTCCTCCGGCAGAGGCTTTTTAGAAATCATCAGGCGTCTTCCGAAATGCTGGCGGCGAGGATTGTCGATGAGGCGAAAAAAGAAGCGGAAACAATAAAAAAAGAAGCAATCATTCAGGCGAAGGAAAATCTGCTCAAAGTCAAGAGTGAATTCGAGAAAGAGGCTCGGGAACGGAAAGGTGAACTGGAGAATCTGGAAAAGAAAATCCGTGCAAAGGAAGAGAATCTGGACAAGCGGATCGATCAGTTGTCCCTCAAGGAAGCCAGTGTCGAAAGCCGTGACAAATCGCTGATCAGCAGGGAATCAGCTTTCAATGAGAAACAGGAAAGACTGAACCGAATGATCGAGGAACAGAAGCAGAAACTGGAAATGATCGCGGGCATTTCCTCGGAAGAAGCAAAAAACTATCTCATGCAGTCCATGGAAACGGAAGCCAAACGCGATGCAGCGGCCCTCATTCGCAAAATCGAGGAGGATGCAAAACGAATAGCGGAAAAGCAGGCAAGGGAAATTGTCGCTTATTCCATACAGAGATATGCGGGTGATTTTGTAGCGGAAAACACGGTTTCGGTGGTCAATCTGCCCAGTGACGAGATGAAAGGGAGGATCATCGGTCGCGAGGGTCGGAATATTC
Source organism: uncultured Syntrophaceae bacterium (assembly GCA_964460245.1). Classification (GTDB taxonomy): domain Bacteria; phylum Desulfobacterota; class Syntrophia; order Syntrophales; family Fen-1087; genus JAXDBM01. The sequence continues at coordinate 25,995 of CAYWTL010000027.1, forward strand.
GGGCCATTGAGGCGGCGACCGGTATCGACCTCATCGTGGATGATACGCCCGAGGCGGTCGTTCTTTCCAGTTTCGATCCGGTCAGGCGTGAGGTGGCAAGGATTTCCCTGGAAAGGCTGATCAGCGACGGTAGAATTCACCCCGGGCGGATCGAGGAAATTGTCAAGAAGGTCAGAACGGAGGTGGATACCATCATCCGGGAAACCGGGGAGAGAACGTCCTTCGATGTCGGGGTTCACGATATTCATCCCGAGATCATCAACCTGCTGGGAAGTCTCAAGTTCCGGAAAAGTTTTTCCCAGAATGTCCTTCAGCATTCCGTGGAAGTGGCCCACATCACGGGTATGATGGCTGCGGAACTGAAAATGAACGTCAAAGAGGCGAAAAGGGCGGGTTTGCTGCATGACATCGGCAAGGCCATCGACCATGAAGTGGAAGGGACGCATGCCGCCATCGGCGCCGATTATGCCAGGCGGTTTGGAGAGTCTCCCCGGATTGTTCAGGCCATTGCAACGCATCATGACGATGGCCGGACGAACACCCTGCTGGGTGTTCTGGTTCAGGCAGCCGATACGCTTTCGGCGGCAAGGCCGGGGGCGCGCCGGGAAATGCTGGAAACCTACGTGAAGCGTCTTGAAGAACTGGAAGCCATCGCCACTTCCTTCAGCGGTGTGGATAAATGCTATGCCATCCAGGCCGGCCGAGAGATTCGAATCCTGGTAGAGAACGAGAAAATATCCGAGAATGACGCGGTGATGCTCTGCAGGGATATCGTTAAGAAAATCGAGAAAGACCTGACCTATCCGGGGCAGATCAAGGTGACCGTAATCCGTGAAACGCGCGTGTCCGACTATGCGAGATAGACGATGACGGCAGCGAGAATCCTTTTCATCGGAGACATCGTGGGAAAACCGGGAAGGGTGGCCGTCCGGGAGCTCCTACCCGCGATCATTGAGGAAGACCGGATCGATCTGGTCGTCGCCAATTGCGAAAACGCGGCGGCCGGATTCGGCGTGACCCGGGACGTTGTCGAGGAACTGTTCCGAAGCCACGTCGATGTGCTCACGTCCGGCAATCATTTTTGGGACAAAAAAGAGGTGCTCGAATTTGTCGAGGATTATGAAACGCTGCTCAGGCCGGCAAATTATCCCGAAGGCGTTCCCGGATTCGGGAGTGTCATCGTGCCCAGCCCAACGGGTTCCCCCATCGGGGTCATCAACCTGGCCGGCAGGGTGTTTATGCATGCCCTGGACTGCCCTTTTCGCATAGCGGAAAAGGAGATTGAAAAACTCAAAAAAAGGACGTCAACCATTGTGGTCGACATCCATGCGGAAGCGACTTCGGAAAAGCAGGCTCTTGGCTGGTTTCTGGATGGTCGCGTGAGTGCCGTTCTGGGCACGCATACCCATGTCCAGACGGCGGATGAAAGGATCCTGCCCAATGGAACCGCATACATTACGGATCTCGGAATGACCGGGCCTTTCGATTCGATCATCGGCACCCGGAAGGATGTCGTGCTGGAGCGTTTTCTGAAGAACATGCCCAATAAATTCGATGTCGCCAAGGGAGATGTTCGGCTGCAGGGTGTCGTCCTTGAGGTGGATCATGCAAGCGGCAAGGCTCTGGGAATCGAGCGAGTGAATGTTCGCATGCACGCGTAGGGTACAGGGGGATGGTTTGATAAGCGTCTACGATATTTTTTTCGAAAGGGGATTTATCGAGCAGGTGACCGATGAAGCGCTGGTTCGGGAACTGCTTCAAGCGGGTCACATCACCTGTTACATCGGTTTCGACCCCACGGCGACGAGCCTGCATATCGGCAGTCTTGTTCCCATTATGGCCCTGGCCCACATGCAAAGACAGGGACACCGGCCCATAGCCCTGGTCGGAGGCGGTACGGGGTTGATCGGGGACCCCAGCGGAAAGACGGAAATGCGGCAGGTTCTGACCCGTGAGCAGATTGACTTCAATGCCCTGTGCCTCCGGAAGCAGCTTGCCAAATATCTGGATTTTGGAAACGGTAAAGCGTTGCTGTTGAATAATGCGGATTGGCTGACCGGCCTCAACTATATCGAATTTCTCAGGGATATCGGCAGGCATTTCAGCGTGAACAAAATGCTTGCGGCTGAAAGTTATAAGCTGCGCCTCGAAAAGGGCCTGAACTTCATTGAGTTCAATTATATGCTCCTGCAGGCTTACGACTTTCTCCATCTGTTCAAGAATCAGAACTGCGTCATGCAAATGGGCGGGAACGATCAGTGGGGCAACATGCTGGCCGGAATCGATCTCATCCGCAGGGTTGAAGGCAGAATGGCTCACGGCATCACGTTCCCGCTGCTGGTTACCTCGCAGGGACACAAAATGGGGAAAACCGAGAAGGGCACCGTTTGGCTGGACCCGACCCTCACCTCTCCCTACGATTATTATCAGTACTGGGTGAATGTGGACGATGCCGACGTTGAGCGATTTCTGGCGCTTTTCACCTTTCTGCCCATGGAGGAGGTAAGGCAGGTGCGGGTGCTGGTCGATGCGGAACTGAACCTGGCCAAATCGGTATTGGCCTACGAGGCGACGGTAATCACCCATGACCGGCCGTCTGCCGTTGCCGCATGGCGGGCTTCCGTCTCGGCTTTCCACGCGAGACCGGTCCCGCCGGAACTGTTTCCCTCCAGTACGATTCCCAGAAATCCGGTAGAAGAGGACGTGTCGGCCATCCTGACCCTGACAAAATCCAGGCAGGAACTGGAGCAGGGGCTGAGGATCATGGCTGCATGCTGCGAAGTCGGTCTGACCGGTTCATCGTCGGAGGCAAGGCGCCTGATCAACCAGGGGGGCATCTATGTCAACAACCGGCAAGTGAAAACGATCGATGAGCGGATCAGCCTGAAGGATCTCAACGAACGGGGCGAAATTCATCTTCGCAAAGGGAAAAAGAAACACGCCGTCATTCGTCAAATCACTTCAAAATAGTGCTTGACTCGATGTGCATTGTGGCGTATGGGTAAATTTCATTGAGAAACGATTCGACTATCAGGGCCGCAATCTTTCTGTTGACTCGATTCAAACCCTTTCCGTCACCTGTTCTTCATGATTGTTTTTCGTTGGTTTGGAAATATTTTCAAAAAAGTTCTTGACAAGATTTAAAGACTTATTTATATAGTAAAGCTCGTTTCTAACTGGCTCTTTCAAAATTGAATAGTGGGATAATCGATTTGTGGGTCCTTTTTTTGATTGAAAAAAAAGATGGAGAGCAATCTCCAATAGGATTAAAACTGGAGAGTTTGATCCTGGCTCAGAACAAACGCTGGCGGCGTGC
>CAYWTL010000028.1:0-28993 GCA_964460245.1 uncultured Syntrophaceae bacterium
ACGACATGCCCTCGGTTTTTCCCTGCTGATTCTCGTCCATGGCAAACCTCGTGAGCCCGTAAAGCCGTTGATGGTTCCGAAAGAAAGTTCTTTCGCAAGAAGAGACTGAATTGAGAAAAATTCAGCTATCCTATAGCATTCGTAATTTTTTCTGTCAATCGCCGTTTTGGATGACACCGCCTTCAGACGCGAAGGAGATCATTCCAGTTCATGCCGTCAAAGGTCCGGTGCAGGGAATGGTCGTCCTCTACGAGGCGGTAATCCAGGTTTGAAAAAACTGCGGCGGCAATCGTCTGCACGGCTTTCGGGGGCACCACTTCATCATGCCGCCCGTGACGGAGGATGACGGGAATCTGCAGGGGGCGAGGGCGGTCCAGACAGGGCTCGAACTCGGGCAGGTTCAGCGCCGGTGCCAGCAGGATCAGCCGCTTCACGCGCTGCTCGTGCTCGCAGGCGTAGATCGCCGCCATCAGTCCGCCGAAGCTGGACCCGACCAGGATCAGGCCGGTTTCATGGCGGAGCGTTTCGTTGAGCTTTTCCATCCGCTGCTCCAGCGGTCCGGCATAATCTTCCAAGATCATGTCCGGGTAGTTTTTTCTGAAAAATGCCCCCTTCGTGCCGCGGCTCGTGCTTTCCAGGCCATGGATAAAAATACTTTTTGTTTTCATCGGTTGTTCCTTCCCGGCGAGTGGATGCGGCGAAGCCCCGCTTTTCCGTTGCGTTGACTATGGCGGTATGTTAGGAAATTCGCAAGTGAATTTCGAACCAGGAGAATGGAATGTCGAACGTGGTTCCCCTGAGGCTGCTGAGGCCGCGGGCGCAGTTTGCCCGGGCGGTCGCGTCCCCCCCCTACGATGTGGTCAGCCGGGAGGAGGCTGCGCGGTTGGCAGCCGGCAATCCCCTCAGTTTTCTCCATGTGGAGAAGTCGGAGATCGATCTCGCAGCGTCGTTTGCTGATGAGAAGGCGAACGACCAGGTGTACCGGCGGGCAAGGGAGAATCTGGACCGGATGATCGCGGACGGTACGCTGATTCAGGACGCGACGCCCTGTTATTATGTCTACCGTCAGCGGATGGGCGACCACAGCCAGTACGGCATCGTCGCCGGAATCAGTGCGGACGAATACGAGTCCGGCCGGATCAAGAAGCACGAATTGACGCGGGCGGACAAGGAACTTGAACGAACCCGACACGTGGAAATCGCCGGCGCACAGACGGGGCCGGTCTTTGTGACGTATCGGGCGCAGGAAGCAATCGACGCGATCGTCGCGAGGATCGTCGCGGGGAAGCCGGAATATGACTTCACCTCCGACGACGGCATTGTGCATACCGCCTGGGTCGTCGGCGGTGACGCGGACATCGCCGGATTGAGAGACGCCTTTCTAAAGGTCGGCATGCTGTACATCGCCGACGGGCACCACCGGGCCGCCGCGGCCGCGGCCGTGAGCCGGATGAGGCGGGAGCAGGGGATTGCGGTCCGGGGGGATGATGCCTGTCACTGGATCCTTGCCGTCCTGTTTCCCCATGACCAGCTTCGCATTCTGGATTACAACCGGGTGGTGTGCGATCTCCACGGCTTGACCGAGGCTGCGTTCCTGGAAAAAATCGGGACGAAGTTCCGGATCGACCCGGATTACGCCGGGAAGAAGCCGGCCCGGCTGCACGATTTCGGCATGTACCTGGACGGCCGGTGGTTCCGGCTTGCGCTGAAGAAAAAGACCCCCGACCGCGATCCGGTCCGGAACCTGGACGTGACGATCCTGCAGGAAGACCTGCTCCGGCCCGTGCTGGGCATACAGGATTCGCGGACGGACCGCCGGCTCGATTTTGTGGGGGGGATCCGGGGAATGGCCGAACTGGAAAGGCTGGTGGACTCCGGGGCCTTTCGAGTGGCTTTTGCCCTCTATCCGACGACGCTGGAGGAGATGATGCGCGTTGCCGATGCCGGCTGCGTCATGCCGCCCAAATCCACTTGGTTCGAACCGAAGCTGCGCAGCGGCCTGTTTGTCCACCGGCTGTGATAGCAATTCTGTGCGGGTTGCGGCAGGGGAGGACCGCGGCATCGGGATCCGGATGCGGAAGCCGGTTCTTCTCTGCCGGCGCCCCTCGGCAATCCTTCTTCACCCCGAACGGCGGATTTATGCCCACGAGGGGCGATCCGTTTGCATGCTGCTATGAAGGGACCGGCTGAGACCGTCGATTCCATCCTGGACGGAAAGCTGAACATCATCCAGAAGGAAAAGGGGTACCGCTTTTCCATCGATGCCCTGCTCCTGGCCCATTTTGTCCGTCTGAGGAAAAATGACCGACTTCTCGAACTGGGCGCCGGGAGCGGTATCATATCCCTGATCCTGGCACGCAGGTGGCGCTGTGAAGGGGTCGTCGGCGTGGAGATTCAGAGGGATCTGCATGAAACGGCCCGCCGCAATGCCGCCCTGAACGGTCTTGCGGACCGGGTCCGGATGATTCATGGCGATATTCGGGAAATCAACAGCCTTGTCGCGGCGCAGTCCTTCGACGCCGTCGTTTTCAACCCTCCATACCGGAAAATCAGGTCCGGAAGGGTGAACCCGGATGATCAGAAAGCCATGGCGCGGCACGAGATCGCGGGAGGGATCGAGGATTTTCTGAAGGCGGCCGCTTGGGCACTCAAGGCGAAGGGGCGCGTCTTTGCCATCTATCCCGCCGTGCGCACGGCCGAGCTGTTCGAGCGGATGCGAGCCTTCCGCCTGGAGCCGAAAAGGGTGGCAGTCGTTTTTTCACTGGCGGCGTCGGAAGGCGAATTCGTGCTGGCCGAGGGGCGAAAGGGGGGGCGGGAAGCGGTGAAGTTGCTGCCGCCGCTCGTGATCTACGAGCGGACGGGGGAATATTCCCCGGCGATGCGGGAGGTCTTCCGCGATCTTGCCGAGCGGGCTTGATCCCCGCGAAGGGAGCTATCGGGTATCGCGCCCCCGCGGCTTTCTGGCCTCACTTTCGATGCGGCGCCGCCGGGCGATTTCCCTGGTCATGACCCTTTTCAGAATGTCCCTCAGTTCCGTGTCGGCAATGGAGACGACGCTTTTTTCGATGACGTCTCTGTCGTGGGACCCCAGCGCGGATGTATCCGGTGCCGAGGATTGCGGGCTCGGGATTTCCGTCGCCGGGGCAGCCGTCTCGTCGAGCGAGAAGAAAATGTTGCGGATCGGGTTCTGCGCATTCGCCCGGTTGATTTTTGCGAGGATGTCCTGCTTGAGGAAGTGGAGCTGCTGCATCCAAACGGAATTTGCGACCTTGACGAAGAGGACGTTTCTCCGGAGTGCGTCGGGTCTCGTGTAAGCGGCGATTTTCGGGCCGACGGCGTCCAACCAGGCCTTCCGCAGCCCCTGATCCTCCGTTTGTACGGGAATCATCCGGTGCTTCCTCAGAACCTTCTGTAGGATGTCGCCCATTTTCTCCAATCTGGCCGGTCTGTATCTTCTGCGCATGGCTTTTTTTCGCACGGATTGAGGCGTCCGGTCAAGCGGCTTTGTTTTCAATGGCGAATTTCGAAGGAAATAAAAAGGAGATGCCAATGAGTCTGACGAAGATGATTGAACAAGTCAAGGCGCACCCGGATTATCGTCGCGTGGGGATGATCCTCTGCCACAACGGCGTCGTCCGTTCCACGTCGCGGGACGGCCGGGCCGTCACGGAGCTCACCGTCCGGGCAGACCGGAAGCGGTTGCGGGAGATTGTCGCGGAACTCAAGGGTCGATCGGGCATCGTGGAGGTCCTGGTCGAGGTCCGGGAAGGAAAGCTCGGGACGGGGGACGATGTCATGTACGTGGTCGTTGCCGGCGACTTCCGGGAGAACGTTTTTTCCGCCTTGATGGATGCGGTCAATCTCATCAAAAGGGACGTCACGCGCAAGGAGGAGCGTTAGCGGCCGCTTTTTTCTGCAATGCCGTCGAATCGGGGATCCCGTTGAAGATTTTTCGCCAAATCCTAGCGCGTCTGGCCGACCGGCCCTTCATTCGGAGCGCCCGGGAAGAACCCGTGGATCCGGACCTGTTCAAGGGAAAACCGACGGGGGCGGTTGTCTTCGGCATTTTCCTGATCCTGTTCAGCTATGTCATCGGCTGGCCGGCCGTGGCGGTTTTCGGGTGGCTTTCGTTTCATACCGGTCAGCCGCTGATCCTGGTCGTTGGCGGCCCGGTCACCTACGGCCTGTCCCACCTGGTGTTCATGGCCGGTGTCTTTCTGGCCGGCAAGCCCTATGTCCTTGCCCTGGCGAAGCGGGCCACACGGGCCGTTTTTGAAAGACTGTTTACGTCCCCGCCGGACTGGACGCGCCCGGATCCCGGACGGCAGGCCTCCGGGAAGGGGGCTCTCCCCGGCCCCGAGCCGAAGGGTTGTCCATCGTCGCCCCCGGACCATCACTCGCCGGACCGTTCAAATTGACATCCGCCTTCAGCCGTGCTAGCTTTCCGTCAGAAGCCGTCGCGAATCGCGAAATACCGGTACACGGCAATTCCGAAAAATATCGCAATCGGGGAAAACGAGATGGAGAAACTGATCCAGGAACTCAAAACCAAGATTATCGACACCCTTTCGCTTCTGGACATGAAACCGGAAGACATCGACACGGACGCTCCGCTGGTCGGCGGCCAGACCGGGCTGGATTCCATCGATGTTCTGGAGTTGGTCATGATGATCGAAAAGGACTATGGCGTGAAAATCGACAACAAGGAACTCGGCATGAAGGTCTTTGCCTCGGTCCGGACGCTGGCCGGGTACATCCATGAAAACCGCACCGACATGTCTCGTTGATGGGTGTGCGCGTCTTTATCGTCGGCGTCGGCCTGATCAGCCCGCTGGGCGCCGGATTCGCCCGGAACCGAACGGCCCTGGAACAGGGTCGAACGGGCATTGCCCCCCTGAGCCTCTTTCCCACGCCCCATCGGACGCCTCTGCCGGTCGGTGAAGTCCGGGATTTCCCCCTCGAGGACGGACTGCCGCGGACCCATGCCCTGGCGGGTCAAGCGGCAGCCGAAGCCCTGCACGGGGCGCGGGAGCGGCCCGACACGATCATCTTGGGCGCCGTCACCGGCGGTATGCCGGTTACGGAGGTTCTGTTGAAAGACGGGGTCCGCGATCCGCTGCGGTACCGGCATCACGCAAACGGGTCCGTGGCCGAATACGTCGCCGGCGAGATCGGCTGCATGGGCACGGTGCTGACGGTGTCGACGGCCTGTTCCTCCGGGACGGTCGCCCTGAAGCTCGCGCTGGAGATGCTACGCAGCGGACGGTCCGCCTGCGCCCTTGCCGGAGGTGTAGACGCCCTCTGCCGCATGACCTATCACGGTTTCAACGCCCTGCAGCTCGTCGACCCGGACGGCGCCCGCCCGCTCGATCGAAGCCGCCGCGGGATGACGGTTGCGGAGGCAGCGGCCCTGCTGCTCCTCGTCGCGTGCGAAGAGCCCCCGGATCATGCCCTGGCCGAGCTCCTCGGCGCCGGCCTGAGCTGCGACGCCTATCACCCGGCCGCCCCCCGGCCCGACGGTTCGGTCGCCTGCCGCGCCATGCGGGACGCCCTGTCCGACGCCGGCGTCGCCCCGTCCGGAATCGATTATGTTCACCTTCACGGGACCGGAACGATCGACAACGATCTGGCGGAAGCCCGGGCGCTTCGAGACCTGTTCGGCGAAAGGATGCCGCGCCTGTCTTCGACGAAGGGCGCGACCGGCCATGCCCTCGGCGCCGCCGGGGCCCTCGGCGCCGCGGTCTCGGTCATGAGCATCGGCGCCGGCCTGGTTCCGGCCAGCAGCGGCTGCCGGGTTCCGGATCCGGAACTGAACCTGCATCCCGTCACGGCGCCCCTCGTGGTGAAGGTGGACACGGTTCTGTCCAACGCCTTCGGATTCGGGGGGAACAATGCCGCGCTGGTGACGGGACGACCCGGAAAATCGCCGCCCCTGCGGGAGGTCCGGCGGCGCGAAGATTTTTTCACAATCCTGGGAAGCGCATGCCTGACTGGCGCCGGGGATGCCTCTTCCACACTGGAGTGCCTTCGAGCGGGGAAACCCGTCCGGGGCCTCACGCCGCCCGAAGCCATGGCGGCGCATCTTCCCCCGCGGGATTTACGCCGCCTCAAGCGGCTGTCCCGCGCCGTCCAGTCCCTCGCTTTCGCGGCCCACGGGGATGCGGCCGCACCGGGTGTGCCCGTCTCCGTCTTTTTCGGCACCGGCTGGGGACCGCTTTCCGAGATGCACGATTTCCTGGTGAAGCTGTTCGATTCGAACGAACAATTCACCAGCCCGACCGATTTCGTGGGCTCCGTGCACAATGCCGCCGCCGGCCAGGTGGCGATCCGGTTCGACGCCCGGGGGCCCAACGTCACCATGACGGGGGGCGACTATTCCTTTGAACAGGCCCTGATGAGCGCCGTCCTGCTGGCGACCGATGCCGGTGCCAGCAGTCTGCTGATCGCAGCGGACGAAGATCATCCGGTGCTGTCGAGACGGTTCGATCCCTCCGCAGCCCTGAGCGATTCGCCGTCCGACGGCGGTGCCGCGTTCTGTCTGGTCCGGGAACCGGACGGCCGGGGACCGCGGCTTTTACCCGCCTTTCTGCGGTACGCGCGCGGGGGCCTGCCCGCCGTTCACGCCATGGTGGACCGCCTGGGCGGGAAAACTGCTATCGAAGCTCAGTATGGGGCCGTCTTCGCCGGAATTCCACTAGCTCAGCGGGAAAGCGGCCGCCGCCAGCTCGACGGATTTCTATCGCTCACGGGATTCACCGGGAGCGTCGTCGATTACCGGCGCTGGACCGGCGAGTATGCCGCCGCTTCCGCCGTCGCCGCCTGCTGCGCCGCGCGTTTCGTGAAGGAGGGGAACGTCCCGATGCTGCCCGGCCACGCATCCGTCGTGCCGCTTCATGGAAAGGGCATCCTGCTGGTGGGCCTGGGAGCCTTCGTCACCGCCGTGGGGGTTCTGCCGTGATTCCGAGCCGGGACCAACCGAAGGATGTGCTCGTCATCGGCTCCGGCATCGGCGGGCTGACGGCGGCGATCATCCTCCTGAAGCTCGGCTGCCGCGTGACCGTTGTTGAAAAAAATCCGCTGCCCGGCGGGCTGATGCGCAGCTACCGGCGGGACGGGATCGACTGCCCCGTCGGCGTTCACTACATCGGGGCACTGGCCGAGGGGCAGCCGCTGCGGCGGATGTTCGACTATCTCGGCGTCACCGGGTGCATCCCCCTGGAGCGCATGGGGTCGGCCGGCGTGATCGACCGTTACCTCTTCGACGATTTTACCTTCGATCTCCCCGAAGGGATCGGCCCCTTTGCGGAGAGCCTGCGCCGGTCCTTTCCCGGCGAGGGGTCCCGGATCGACGCCGTCATTCAAAATCTGCGGGACATCGCGGCCCGAATGAACGACCTGGAGACGCTCCTCCCGCAGCCCCAGGATTTCGAGTCGCTGATGGCGTACATGGAGCCGCTGGGCGGCCTGATGACGAGGCTCGGGTGCTCCCGCCCGTTCCGCCGGGCGCTGGGCGTCATGTCCTCCTGGATCGGCATTCCGCCGGACGAATGCCCCGTATACTATCATCACATGGCGCTGGCCTCCTACCTGCTCTCTTCCTGGCGGCCGGTCTGCAGCGGGGCGGCAATGGCGGACGCCTTCGCGGACCGAGTGACCGCCTTGGGCGGCGCCATCGTCGCCGGAGACCCGGTGGAACGGATCCTCGTCCGCGACGGGGCCGTTCACGGGGCCGCCCTGGGATCGGGGCGGACGCTGCCGGCGGGGCGGGTTGTGGGCGCCATTCATCCCCGAATGCTGCTCGGCATGCTCCCCGCCGAGGCCGTGAAGCCCGTCTACCGCAGGCGCCTCTTCCGGCTGGAGGACACGCCGGGCATTTTCAGCGCCTGTTTCGCCGTGGATGCCGATGCCCACCCGGAGTTGCCGTACAACGTCTATCGGATTTTCGCGGAGGAGGGCGCCGCGCCCGGGGGATTCTTTTATCAGCGACGGAAGACCGTCCGGCCGGGGCTGAACCTGGTTTCCGTGATGACGTACAGCCGCGCCGAGGAGTGGGAGCGATGGGAGCACACGCGGACCGGCCGGCGCGGGGCGGACTATCGAGAGGCAAAGGAGCGGAAGGCGGAAGGGCTGATCCGGGAGGCGGAAAGGATCTTCGGCCCGCACCGGGGCCTGAAGCTGCTCGACGCGTCCACGAACCTGACGCTTCGGGATTGGGTCGGGACGCCCGGCGGATCGGCCTACGGCGTGCTGCGCTCGACCCGGCAACTGGTCGGCGCGGCCATGCTGAACCGCACTTCCGTCGCGGGTCTGTACCTGGCCGGCCAGAACGCTCTGGCTTCGGGAATTTTCGGGACGGTGCTGGGGTCGTTCCACACCGTCCGGCAGATGATCGGCTGGGAAAGGTTCAGGGAGGAAGTCGTCCTGTAATGTCCGGGCTGCCATCCCGCCTCTCCGCGGGAGCACGCGGCCTGACGGAAAGGTAGCCGGTTTTGCCATGTCTGGTCGAGATCGTTCGAGAACTTCGTCGCCCGCCCATTTCACGGGCTACGCGGCCATTCTGTCGTCCGCCGCGCTGTTTCCCTTCCAGACCCCCTGGGCGGCCGCCCCCCTCGCCTTCTTCGTGCTGGCATGCGCGGCTGCCTCTCTCTCCCCGCGATCCCGCTTTTTCCTGCCCGTGATCAGCCGCGGCCAAACGGCCCTCCGCGCCGTCGCCCTGACCTTCGACGACGGGCCGGACCCGCTGACGACGCCCCCCCTCCTGGCGGCTCTTGCGAAGCGCCGGGCGCCCGCGGCCTTTTTCGTCTCCGGGCGCAATGCGGTCCGCCATCCGGAACTGGTCCGACAAATCCTCGGCGGCGGACATTTAATCGGCAACCATTCGTACAGCCACGATCCGCTGCTGATGTTGTCTCCCTACCGCAGGCTCTGCCGGGAAATCGCCGCCGCGCAGGACGCCCTGAAGGAATTCGGCATCCGCCCGCTCGCGTTCAGGCCCCCGGTCGGTCTGACGAACCCGAAACTGCCGTCCGTCCTCGGCGCCCTGGGGATGTTCTGCGTGACCTTCAGCTGCCGGGCCTTCGACCGGGGGAACCGGCGCATCGACGGGCTGGCCGGAAAGATCCTTCGGCGCGTCCGGCCCGGCGACATCATTTTGCTCCACGACGTCCGGCCCGGCGGGGAAAACGGCGTGGCGCGGTGGCTGCGGGAGATCGAGTCGGTTTTGGACGGCCTGGCGGCGAAGGACCTTCGGGTCGTTTCGCTCGATGCGCTGATCGGCAGGCCGGTGATGGAAGCCGCCGGCTGAGGGCGGCCGGAACGCCTGCCGCAGACATTCCGCTCCCGGCGACGAAGACAGTGAAAAACCGCGGAAAAAAGGTTTTGATTGTCCCGTCGATCAATGCTATACACAACCCTTCGATATTTGCCGCATTTGGTAAAAACGGAATAAAAACAACATGATCGAACCTTGGCATGAGCTGGTAGTTCAAGGCGGCGCGTCCCCGGAGGGGCTCGTCGCGGAGATCCGGGTTGCCCCGGATTCGCCATGGTTCGACGGTCATTTTCCCGAAAGGCCGGTCTTGCCGGGCGTCGCCGTCCTGTCCATGGTGTTCGAAATGGTCCGCCGCGCCGGGCTTGGACAGGACCGGCCGGTGAGAATCTCCGGCATTCGGCGGGTCCGCTTTCGAAGGCCGGTCCGGCCGGATGAGCGGCTGTCCGTCGAGATCTGTCGCGAGAAAGCGGAGAGGGAACCCGGTTATCTTTTCCGGGCCCTGGTCGAAGGCGAGGTTGCCTGCACCGGCCTGGTTTCGGTGGAGCCGGCTGCGGCCGGCCGTGCGTGATTTCCTTTAGCAGTTCAGGAGGCAAGAAATAGATGTCGGTACCCATGAATCGAGGGGCGTTGATTCGCCGTATCGCGGAGATTATCATAACGGAGCTGAGACTGGAGGAGGTGACCGTCGACACCTTTGATCCGGAGCTGGACCTGGTGGACGAACTCGGCATCGACAGCATGGACCTGGCCACGATCGCCCTGGTTCTCCAGGACGAGTACAACGTCACGATCGATGAGGACGACTATCCGAAGCTGCGCAACATCCGGCTCATTGCCGATTACATCATCGGCAGGAAATGAGCGCCCGATGAATGTCCCGAAGGCAAAGACCGCGCCGGAGCGCGCGGGAGGGGGAAAATGGAAGTTTTCCGACCTCCTCGCCGACGCGGAAATCCGTGAGCGCTGGGAGAAGGTCCGGCGCTACTTCTTCCTGCGCGAATCCACCTACGACATGACCAACCGGTGCAACATCCGGTGCGAGGGCTGCTACTACTACGAGGGGGCAAAGCAGTTCGCCCGGGAGAACGGCGATCCGGAGCTGTGGCGCAAGTTGATGCGGGACGAGAAGGAGCGCGGCATCACCTATGTGGTGCTGGCCGGCGCCGAACCGTCCCTGGTCCCCGACCTCCTGGAGGTCTGTTTCGAGGAGATGCCGCTGGGCTGCATCGCCACGAACGGCTTCCGGCGCATTTCCGATTCCGTGGGTTACAAAATCCACATCTCCGTCTGGGGCAGCGATGAAACCAGCCTCCGCATCCGCGGGGCGAGGAACCTTCTGCTCCGCCAGATTGAAAACTACCGGTCGGACCCCCGGGCGGTCTTTGTCTACACCTTCACGAAAAGCAACATCGAAGAGGCGCGCGGGGTCGTTGAAACGCTTGCGGGTCGGGACTGCCGGACCACGTTCAACGTGTTCTCCGCCCCGGTCGGCTATAACGGGCCCCTGCGGCATGACGGGGAGTCGCTGGCGCGGACGCGGGCCGTCATGACGGAAATGACGGCCGCCTTCCCGGACCATGTCCTGTTTTCGCACGGCAATGTCGCCGCCCACACGCATCGCCTCGGATTGCACGATCTTTACCGGTGCTCCTATCCCCGCATGAACCCTTCGACGGACATCGGGCTCGGGCGCTCTTTCCGGCAGTACCGCGCCGACCTCTCCTGGGACCGAAGCGCGGCCTGCTGCGTTCCCGACACGGACTGCGCGGATTGCCGGCATTATGCGGCCGGAAGCGCCATCGTGACGGCGCGGCTCTATCGCCATGCCGCGGATCCCGAGACCTTCCGGTCCTGGCTGGACTACGTGGACACCTATCTGGCCGTCTGGGTGACGGGGTACGGGAAAGGGGAGAACCTCTGCAGCCGGGTGATCGACCCGGAGGGGCTGGCCGGGGAAAGCGCCGGCCGGGATGGATCGAAACGGCCGTCCGGCTCACAATAACTTACAGGAACGCAGGAATGCAGTCATGAATACGGTGAGTTCGTTGCTCGACGGGGAATGGTACGAACGGTACAAAAGGATCTCCCGCCTCAATATCCGCAGCTCCATTTACGACGTGACCAACCAGTGCAACCTGCGGTGCCGGGGATGCTTCTTTTTCTCCTCCGGCGAGCACCAGGCGGCGCCCGAAGAGAAGGACATTCATAAATGGGAGGCCTTCGTGGACGCCGAAAAGGCGCGGGGCGTGAACTTGGCCATTCTCATCGGCGGGGAGCCGACCCTGCACCTGGACCGGGTGGCGGCTTTTTATGACCGGCTGCCGTCGTACTGCGCCACCAACGGGCTGATCAAGATCCCGCGGGAACGCTTCCCCGACATGATGGTGGGCATCTCCCTCTGGGGCGACGAGGAGGACGAGAAGGTTCTCCGCGGCCGGAACACCTTCGCCGTCTCCAGCCGGAACTATGCCGGGGACCCCTGCACCTACTACCTCTACACCATCACGCCCAGGCAGGTCGGCCGGATCGAGGCCATCATTCAAAGGATCGCCGATGCGGGGCTGAAGGTCCACCTCCAGCTTCTGTCCAATGACGAGGGCGTGGAGGGCTTTTCCTGGACGCTGGAGCGGCTGGAGGACATCCGCGCCGAAATGGACGGCATGCTGGACCGGTATCCGGACACGGTCATTTCCAGCCGGTATTACCACGAGATCATCACCACCGGACGAATGCTGGGCCGCCCCTTCGGCTGGGACGAGTGCCCCTCCGTGACGGAGCCGATGGATCTCCGCAAGCCGCAGCCGAAAAGGCTGATCCGGTTCATCCGCTGGGCCGCGGACCTTCAAACCATGCACCGCTGCTGCACGTCGGCGACCCGGGACTGCTCGATCTGCAAGGACGGCGCCGCGCACATGAGCTGGGTGATGGTGAACAAGCGGGCCCACCTGCGCAGCGCTCAGGACCTTCGGAACTGGATCGAGGTGTATGAGATGTTCGCCAAACTTTACCGCTTTATCCCCTGGTAGGCATGGATTCGAGCAAACCGGTCATTCTGGGCTATGACGCCGTGTCGCCGCTGGGGACGGACATGGACCGCCAGTGGCAGCGGGCGGCCGGGGGGGAAAGCGGGATCGGCAAACTGACCCGGTTCCCGCTGCGCGAGGGTTTCCCCGTGCGGATTGCCGGGCAGGTGGAGGCGTTCGACGCGCATCCCTACCCCTTTCTGTCAAACCGGGCGCTCGCCCAGTGGCCCTCGCCGATCTTCCGACACGCCCTGCTGGTGGTTCACCGCGCCCTGCGGAAGAGCGGCCTGGAGATCACGCCGGAGATCGCGCCGCGGGTCGCCGTCACCTTCGGCTCCGCCATCGGCGGCCTGGACGCCGTGATCGCCGCCGACCGGCTGCTCGCCGCCACCGGGAAGCTCCCCCATCCGTTCACCAACCCGAATTCCTGCATCAACATGGCGGGGGGCAAGATCTCCATGCTGACCCGGGCGACGGGCCCCATCGTTTCGCCCGTCACGGCCTGCGCCACCGGCAGCTCCTCCCTGATCGCGGGCGCCATGTTCCTTGCCCAGGGAATGGCCGACGTGGCCATCTGCGGGGCCGTCGATTTTCCGCTGGTGGAGCCCATCGTAGCCGGCTTTGCCACGATGAACGGCGCCTACCGTCCGCGCGAGGGACGGCCGGAACCCTCGCCGGGGAAGGCCAGCCGTCCCTTTTCGATCGGAAGAAGGGGTTTCGTGGTTTCAGAAGGGGCCGCCTGCATCGTGATCGCGACCGAGGCCTTCGCGAAGGCGCACGGGCTCGGCTACCGAGCGGAGATGGCCGGCTGGAGCATGACGGCGGACGCCCATCATTTTGTCGCCCCCAACCCGGCGACGGTCCGGCGATGTATGCAGGAGAGCATCGACCGTGCGGGCATTCGGCCCGAGGACGTGGACGCCGTCAATGCCCATGGCACCTCGACCCGGATCGGCGACCGCGTCGAGGCGGATGCCCTGAAGGACGTCTTTTCCGGCCGGCCGGTCCCGCCGGTGTCGGCCAACAAATCGCAGATCGGCCATGCCATGGGGGCATCGAGCGCCGTCGAGATCGTGCTGGCGCTGGAAGGGATGAGCCGGGGCGTGGCCCTGCCCACCATCAATTATACCCCGGATCCGGAGATCGGGATGGACTGCGTACCCGAGGGCGCCCGGGCGCTTGCCCAGGAGTTCCTGCTGAAAAACGCCTTCGGCTTCGGCGGATGCAATGCCTGCATCGTTTTCAGGAAGGTGCAATGAATCTTGTGAGCGGAAGATGAGGGCGCCCGGAAACAGACGCGTGTTCGTGGTCGGATACGGCGCGGCCACACCGCTCGGCCGGACCTTCGGAAAGACCTGGGAGCGGGCGGTGCGGGGCGAGGCGGGATTCCGCAAGGTGACCCGCTGCGAGGTCGATTCCCCCTGCAACGTCGTGGGGGAGATCCCCGACTGGGACCCCCGCAGCCTCGACTTCGCGGATGCCCGGGAGATCTACAACTGGAATGCCGCCTTCGTCCTGCTCACCATGGCGGTCGTCCAGGAGGCCATGGAGCATGCCGGACTTCAGATCGACCGGGAAACGGGTCCCCGCACGGCCTGCCTGATCGGCTCCGCCCTGAACGGAACGGACGCTTTCCGCATCGCCGCGGAAAACCTTCGGAACCGGGGGCCGCTGCGGGTCAGCCCCTATCTGCTTCCGAACCTGTGCGCCAATCTGCCCTCCGGGAAGGCCGGCATCCTGTTCCGCTTCACCGGACCCATCTTCTCGCCTCAGGGGGCCTGCGCTTCGGGGAACCACGCCGTCGGGATCGGCGCCCGCATGATCCGCGACGGGGACTGCGATTTCGTTCTCGCCGGCGGCGTCGACACTTGCATCATTCCGGAGCTGATCCACGGATTCGCCAACATGAACGCGACCCTGAAGGTCAGGCCCGGGGACCGGGCCTATGCCGACCCGGCGCAGGCGTCCCGCCCGTTCAGCGCGGACCGGAAGGGCTTCGTCCTGGCGGAGGGCGCCGGCGTCCTGGTGCTGGCCGCCGAGGAGATGCTCGCTCCCCGCGGTCTGAAGCCCCGGGCGGAAGTGCTGGGCGTCGGCTGGACGTCGGACGCCTACCATTTCACCAATCCCAACAAGGAGACCATCGTCCGCGCGATCCGAGACGCCATCGAGGACGCCGGGCTTTCGCGCGACGACATCCAGTACGTCAACGCCCACGGGACCTCCACCCCGCGGGGGGACGCGACGGAGATCGCCTGCCTGCGCGCGGTTTTCGGAAAGCGGCTGGCGGACATCCCCGTCTCGTCGAACAAGTCGCAGATCGGGCACACCATCGGCGCCGCCGCGGCGATCGAAGACGCCCTGACCATCGAGGGGATGCAGCGGGGGGTGATCCTGCCGACGATCAACCACATTCCCGACCCGCACCTGGGCGACGTGGACGTGGTGCCCAACGCGGCCCGCCGGCAGCGCCACGAAATCGCCCTGACGAACGCCTTCGGATTCGGCGGCACGAACTGCTGCATCATCTTCAGGGGGGTATAGCCTTGCAGCCCAAACCGTTCAAACCGGAGCCGTATGGCGACAGCGAGCGATACGTGAGGGACCGGACCACCGGCCACGTGTGGCACCGCTGCGGAAACCGGATCCTCTATGCCGACACGGACCGGTCCGCTGTGGTCTACCACGCCAGCTACTTCCGCTACTTCGAGTTCGGGCGGGCATCGCTGATGCGGGATGCCGCCTACCCCTACCGGGAGATCGAGGAAAGCGGCTACGTCTATCCCATCATCGACCTCGGCGTCAGCTTCTACATGCCCCTCCACTACGACGACCCCATCTGGGTGCACACGCGGCCGGCAGAACTGGAGCGCGTCCGCCTTCGGTTCGACTACGCGATCACCCATGCCGAAAGCGGCCTGCTGATCTGCCTCGGTTTCACGCGGCACTGCGCCCTCAGCGCGGCGGGGAAGCCCGTTGCCGTCGACCCGAAAACCGTGCACTTATGGAAGACGTTCCCGTCGTGAAGGGGCGCATCCGGCTGCCACTTCGCATCGGCGTCGCGCCCTACCTTCTGGATCACCGGATCGAGGAGCAGGCCGTTTTGCCGGCGGCGGAGGCCCTGAACGCCCTGGCCCGCGCCGCGCGGGAGGATGCGCCGGAGCGCCCGGTCCGCGCGATGGCGGAGGCGTCCTTTCCCCGGTTTCTTCCCATCGCTCCCGGGGAGCGCCGGATCGAGGCCCTCTGCGAGATCGAGCGTCGCGGAAACGGGGACCGGGTCTGTCGCCTGCTGACGGAGAGCATCTCCCGAAGCGGCCGCATTCACCGCGCGAAGGAGCACGCGGCCGTCCGGTTCCGGGGGGAGGCCCCCGACATCCCGGTCCTGACGTTCGCGCAGGCGTCGCGGCTCGAGGGGAAAAACTTTCGTATTGCCCCCGGACGGCTGTACCGGGAACTGGTCCCCTTCGGGCCCGCCTACCGCAATGTCCTGGACGGGACCCTGGTCCTCTCGAGGGCGGGCGCCATTGCGCGGGTTTCGTCGGGATCCGTTGCCGGGGCGGCGGGCGTTCTCGGATCGCCCTTTCCCATGGACGCGGCCCTCCATTGCGCCTGCGCCTGGGGTCAGCGCTACGCGGGCGTCGTCGCCTTTCCGGTCGGCTTTGCGGAACGGTTCGTCTTCCGGCCTGTCGCGGCGGGGGAGACCTGCTTCGCCAGAATCCTTCCTGCCGGGGCGTGCGAACGGGCGCTGATCTTCGACCTGTGGATCTACGACCTCGACGGCGCTCCCCGCGAGACGCTCCTCGGCGTGGCCATGAAGGACGTGACGGCCGGACGGTTGAAGCCGCCCGCCTGGGTGCTCGCCCCGAATTCCGGCGATTGAGAGGATTTGGCCGTCGCAGCGCCATCCGGCCCGCGGAAAATCCGCCCTCTTCACCGCTGCGGCCGTTTCAAGACGAAGGATCATGACCCATGCGCATCATGCTCGTGCACCCCGCCGGATCGAACTGGGTCCCCGGGAAAAAGGACTTCACGACGACGGCCAACCGAATGGCGCCCCTCGGCCTGCTGTCCCTGTCCGCCTACCTGAAGGCCCGGGGGCACCGGGTCTTCGTCCATGACTGCATGGGCCCCCACGCCGTCGCCGGAGTGAGGGCCAACGCCGGGATCGTTCTGGGCCATGACCCCGACCTGGTCGGCTTCTCCGCCACGACTTCGAGCTTCCTCGACGGCTACGATCTCGCCGCTGCCGTCAAGCGGGCCCGTCCCGGCGTGAAGACCGTCTTCGGCGGCGTGCATGTCTCCGCCCTGGGCGCCGCGCTGATGGAGGATTTCGAGGACATCGATTTCATCTGCCCGGGGGAAGGGGAGGTCACGCTTGCCGAACTGGCCGCCGGCCGGGATCCCGCGGCGATCGACGGCCTCATCCGGCGCGACGGCGGTCGGGTCGCCGTGAACCGGGACCGCGCGCCGATCGCCGATCTCGACGATCTCCCCTTTCCGGACTACGCGGGTCTGCGGGGGTTCCCTCACGGCTACGAGCTGCCCCTGTTCAGCTCCATTCACCGGCCGGGCGCCACGATGGTCACGAGCCGGGGATGCCCCTACCAGTGCTCCTACTGCGACCGCTCCGTCTTCCGCCGGAGCTACCGGTACCACTCCCCGGAGTACGTCTACGAACACATGAAGCACCTGCGGGAGCGGTTCGGCGTTCGCCACATCAACATCTACGACGACCTGTTCACGGCGCACCGCGGCCGCATCGAGAAGCTCTGCGGGCTGCTTGCGGAAAAGCCGCTGGGGCTGCGGTTCAACTGCGCCGTGCGGGTGGGGCACACCGACAACGACCTGCTGCGCCGGCTTCGGGGGGCCGGGTGCCTGATGGTGTCCCTGGGCATCGAATCGGCCGATCCGGCCATGCTGGAGCGCCACAAGTCGGGCGTGGATCTCGCGGCGGTGAAGGAGACGGTGGCCCGGATCCAGGCGGCGGGGCTTCGTGCCAAGGGCCTTTTCATGATGGGCCTTCCGGGCGAGACGGAGGAGTCCATCCGCCTCACCAGCGACTTCGTTCTGTCCCTCGGTCTGGATGACATGAACATGGCCAAGTTCACCCCCTTCCCGGGCGCGCCCCTGTGGCCGGACATTCGCCGTGAAGGCGCGTTCGACAACGACTGGCGACTCATGAACTGCCTCAACTTCGTCTTCGTCCCGAAGGGGATCGCCTCCAAAGAGCGGCTCGACGAGCTGTACAACCGGCACGTCCGGCGCTTCTACACCGACCGACGGTGGCGAAGAAAGATGGCCCGCCGCTTCTGGGAGCACCGCTGGAGCTTCTGGCGGCTCCTTGCGCACCTGCCCACGTTCCTGGCCGCGAAGCGGCAGTTCCAGCCGAAGAGGGGCGGACGGGGCGAGAGGGGAACGCGGCTGGAGATTGCCCCTTGACATTGCGGAGCGCCGAAGGGTAGAACCGCGGGAAACGCGGAAAGCTTGAGGAGGATTCATGGGAGGAAGAAGACGAACGGCGGTGATCCGGGCATGACGAGAACGGATATCGCCCATGAGATTCTCCGGATCTTTCAGGAGGAATTCGAGATCGAACAGCCCGGCCCGGACGACGACCTGAGGGAGCGGCACAATTTCGACAGCATCGACGCCATCGAGCTGCTGGTGGCCATCGAGTCGTATCTGGGCTCGGAGCTGACGCAGGGGGAGAAGAAGCAGGCCATGGACATTCGGACCATACGCCAGATCTGCGGTTACGTGGAGGCGCTGGCGAAAAGCAGAAACGTCCTTGCGGAAGGATGACATGCCGAGGCGCGTCGTCATTACCGCCTGTTCCGCGATCACGCCCATCGGCCACGGCCGGGCGGACATCGTGCGGAGCCTGCTCCAGGGAGTCTCGGGCGTGAAGCCGCTTCGGGAGGACGACCTCCTGTCCCGCTACATCCATTCCCGGGTCTTCGGAACGGTCGATTACCCCGTGGCCTACGACTTCAAACGCCTCTACCGCAAGACCATGGGGCCGGTCGCCTATTACGCCTGCCAGGTGGCGAAGGAGGTCTTCGAGGCGGCAGGGCTCGACGGCGCCTTCATGGCCTCGGGGCGGCTGGGCGTCGCCTTCGGCTCGGTCCACGGCAGCCCGACGGTGCAGCGGGGCATCTACCGGACGTTTTTCGGGGGCGACCGCTCGGAGTACGCCGCCATCGGGGCCGTGGACTATCTCAAGTCCATGGTGCACACGACGGCCGTCAACATCACCCGCATGTTCGGCATCACCGGGCGCGTGATCTCCTCCTCCACCGCCTGCACGACGAGCAGCCAGTCCATCGGCTACGGCTACGAGGCGGTCAAGTACGGGATGCAGGAGGCCATGCTGTGCGGCGGGGCGGACGAGTACGACACGACGACGGTGGCCGTCTTCGACAACCTGCTGGCCTGTTCGACGGGCTTCAACGAAACGCCCCGCCTGACGCCGCGCCCCTTCGACGTCAACCGGGACGGGCTGGTCGTCGGGGAGGGCGCCGGCGCGGTCCTGCTGGAAGAGTACGAGTTTGCCCGGCGGCGGGGCGCGCCCATCCTCGCCGAGGTGGTGGGTTTCGCCTGCAACAACAACGGCGGCGACCTGATCCTGCCCAACCTGAACGGGATCACGCAGACCATCCGGATCTCGCTTCAGGACGCCGCGATCCCGGCGGACGCCGTCGACCTGGTCAGCGCCCACGCCACGGCCACCAAGATGGGTGATGTCATCGAGGCCCAGGCCATTCACGGGGTTTACGGCGACCGGCCCCGCGTCACGGCCCTGAAAAGCTACATGGGGCACACCATGGCATCCTGCGGCGTGATCGAGACGATCCTCGTCCTGTACATGATGGCGGAGGGGTTCGTCGCGCCCACGCTGAACCTGGACGAGGTGGACGAGCGGTGCGGCATGATCCGCCACGTCCGGAAGCCAGAGGAGCGGGAGGTCCGGGTCGCGGCGATCCAGAATTTCGCCTTCGGCGGCGTGAACACCGGGCTCATCATCCGGAAGTTCGAATAGGTCCGCGATGGGCGCCTTCCTGAAACCCGTCAAGCCCGCCGTCGATCTGGCCGTGACGCTCCTGCTGTGGTCCTACTACATTTTCGGCTGGCTCGCGGCATTTCCCCCCTTTTACCTGTACGCCTATTTCTTTTCGCGGAACCGCGAGGAAGCCTTTCAGCTTCTCAATTTCCTTTTTCACCGAAGCTTCTTTTTCCTGCTGCGGCTCGTCACGCCCGGGCTGAAGTGGCGCGTTTCGCCGGAGGTCTCCGCCATCCGCGGCGCCGTCGTCGTGTGCAACCACCTCTCCTTCCTGGACCCCATTCTCTTCGTGTCCCTCTTCGCCCGGCAGAAGACGATCGTGAAGAGCGATTTCTTCCGCTATCCCGTCTTCGGCTGGATCCTGAGGACGTCCGGGTACCTGCCCTCCACGGCGAGCGGCGATTTCACGCCGATCATGATCGAGCGGGTCGAGCGGATGATGGATTACCTCGCGTCGGGCGGGAACCTCTTCGTCTTTCCCGAGGCCCATCGAAGCCGTGATGGCCGGATCGGCCCCTTCAGCAAGGGGGTGTTCACCATCGCCAGGCGCTGCCGGGCGCCGATTCAAGTGGTGGGCATCCGGAACACGGACCGGCTCTTCCCGCCGGACCAGTTTCTCTTCAACACCTGCGTCCCCAACGCCGTCGAGGTGGCGCTGATCGGCAGCGTCGAACCGGACTACGAAAACGGCCGCTTTTCCGTTTCCCCACTGATGGACGAGGTCCGCGCGATGATGGAGCGCTGGCGGGGCGAGCATGCCTGAGAAGCGCGAAATCCGGACAATGACAATCACGGCCGGGGGCGGTCCGCCATCCCACCGGAAGCGCCGGGAGGAATGAGCGATGGCGGCTTTCGCGGTCCTGTTTCTGCTGAGCTACGTCGCGGCGTCCGTCAACTTCGCCATCCTCATCCTCCGCGCGATCGGGAGGGGAGACCCGCGGGACCGCTACAGCGGGAATGCCGGTACCACCAACGTCTACCGCCAGGCGGGCCCGCTCTGGGCGGCGCTGGTGCTCCTGCTTGACCTGGGGCGGGGGGCGGCGCTGGCGGCGCTGGCCGTGCACCTGCTGCCGCCTGATGGCGTCCCCTGGATCGGCCTCGGCCTCGTCGCCGGGAACCGGTTCCCCTGCTTCCACGGCTTCCGGGGAGGGAAGGGCGTCGCCAGCTTCATGGGCTTTGCCCTGTTCATCGCGCCGCTTGCGACGGGGCTGGCCGCCCTGCTCTGGGTGGCCGTCTACGGCATCGTCCGGATCCCCTTCGTTGCATCGCTCTTCATGATTCTGGCGCTTGCCATCGGCATCATAAGCGTCTACAATCAGAGCAACACCGCAATTGCCGGCGCCGTCGCATCGGCGCTCCTGATTTTTTACAACCACAAGCGGAACGTCATGAACCTGATCGCGGCGCGAAGGGGACGGACATGAAGATTCGCGAGACGCCCCAGGACAACATCAAAACCCTGGGCGGATTCAAGAAGGCGCTCTACGCCCTGGACGAGGAGGGGCGCTACCGGACCTGCGCCACCACCGGCTGGGAGGTGGAGGAGATCGTTCTCCTCGACGCCCTGGACGACTACCGCCGCAAGGCGGAGGAGGCCCGGGCGCAGGCGCTCGAAAACAGGGTTTCCCCCATCGCGTATTTCATGCACCGGCGCTATATGGATCCGATCACCCTGGCCCAGGCCATGGGCCTCTTCCGGTGGCAGGTGAGGCGGCATCTCAAGCCGGAGGTCTTTCAAAAGCTGAACGACGGGATGCTGCAGCGGTATGCGGACCTTTTCCGGGTCCCGGTCCGCGCGCTGAAGCGCTTCGGGGAGGAGGAGCCTTGAAGGACGGGCGCAGTTTCGAGCACAGGCATTTCGCGCACTGCGAGAGCGGCGTCGTGACCTCCCTGCTCGGCCACCACGGGATGGATCTGTCGGAGCCCATGGTCTTCGGCGTGGCGGGGGGGCTGACCTTTGCCTATCTTTCCTTCATCAAGATCAATGGAATGCCGCTGCTGTCCTACCGGATGCCGCCCAGATCGATCATCGGCGGGATACAGCGCCGGCTGGGCGTGCGCTTCCGGACGAAGAAGTATCGAGACCGGGGTGAGGCGCTCTTCGATCTGGAACGTTTCGTCGCGGACGGGCAGGCGGTCGGCCTGCAGACTTCCGTTTACTGGCTTCCCTATTTCCCGCCGGAGATGCGCTTCCAGTTCAACGCCCACAACCTCATTGTCTGCGGGATGGAGGGGGATGAATTTGTCGTCAGCGACCCGGTGGTCGACCATCTCGTGAAGATCAGGCCGGAGGACCTGCAGAACGCACGCTTCGCCCGGGGGATGCTGGCGCCGAAGGGCTTCCTCTATTATCCGGTCCTCATCCCCGGCGGGATCGACCTCCCGGCGGCGGCCCGGAAGGCCATTCGGAAGACGGCAAACATGATGCTTCACGCGCCGGTTCCCTTCGGTCTTCGGGGTGTTCGCCTCATGGCCGGCCGGATCGAAAAGATGGGGCGGGAGGACCCCCGGATCGTCCGGCTGATCCTGGGGCACATCGTCCGAATGCAGGAGGAGATCGGCACCGGCGGCGGCGGGTTCCGGTTCATGTACGCCGCGTTCCTGCAGGAGGCTGCTGACCTGCTGGGGAATCCGGCGCTCCGCGAGGCCTCCGGCCGAATGACGGAAGCCGGCGACCTCTGGCGGCAGTTCGCCCTCCTCTGCGCGCGGGCGATTCGAAGCCGGACGGACGGGATCGACCTGCCGCCCATCGCCGGGATCCTCCGCCGGTGCGCGGAGGCGGAGCGACAGGTCTACCGGGTGATGCTTTCAGGGTAGGGCCATCACCCCTTCGATTTCGACCATGGCGCCGCGGGGAAGGGCGGCCACGCCGACCGCGGCCCGGGCCGGGTAGGGTTTGCGGAAGTACTCCGCCATGATCTCGTTGATCTTGGGGAAATGGGCGAGATCGGTGAGGTAGACGGTCAGCTTGACCGTGCCGTCGAGGCTTCCGCCGGCGGCCTCCGCCACGGCCCGCAGGTTGTCGAAGACCCGGCGGGTCTGGGCCTCGATGCCTTCCGCCATTCGCATGCTTTCCGGCTCCAGGCCGATCTGCCCGGACAGGTAAACGGTGCTCCCGGCGCGCACAGCCTGTGAATAGGTCCCGATGGCCCGCGGCGCCTTCGCGGTTTCAATGGCCTGTTTCGTCATGGTATCATCCCCTCTTTTTTTGAAAACTATAGAAACGCGCTTTCGCCCTGTCAAGCGGGAAAGGAGTTCGCGATTATGGAGATTAACGCTGCCGGCATCTGGTCGTCCGTGGAGCAGATTCGCCGGGAATCGCCGGTCATCCACAACATCACCAATTACGTGGTCATGAACAGCACCGCCAACGCCCTCCTGGCCATCGGGGCATCCCCCGTCATGGCCCACGCGGAGGAAGAAGTGGAGGAGATGGTCGGGATTGCCTCCGCTCTGGTGATCAACATCGGCACGCTGAGCAAAAAGTGGGTCAAGGCCATGCGCAAGACGGCCGCACGGGCGGGGAAGCGGGGTATTCCCGTCGTCCTCGATCCCGTCGGGGCCGGGGCGACGCGCTACCGGACGGAAACGGCCCTCGGGCTCATCGAGGAGTCGACTCCGGCGATCATTCGGGGAAATGCCTCGGAGATCATGGCCCTTCTGGACCGGAGCGGTGGGACGAAGGGGGTGGACAGCACGGCCGCCTCCGGTGACGCCCTGGCGGCCGCCCGCGCACTCAGCAAACGGAGCGGGAGCGTCGTCTGCGTCAGCGGCGAGACGGACTACATCGTCTCCGGGCAGGACGAGGCGCGGATCCGGAACGGTCACCCGCTGATGCCCCGCGTGACCGGGCTGGGCTGCACCGCGTCGGCCCTCTGCGGGGCCTTCGCCGCCGTGCAGAATGCCCCGGCCCTCGCCGCAGGGCAGGCCATGGCGGTCATGGGGATCGCCGGGGAGATCGCCGCCGCGCAGGCCGCGGGGCCCGGCAGCCTGCAGGTCGCCTTCCTCGACGCCCTGTACCGGCTGACGGAAGCGGACATTGTCCAACGGCTGAAGGCGGAGGGGCGGTCATGAGGGGCCTGTATCTCGTCACCGACCGGGGCCTCTGCGGCGGCAGGCCGCTGGAGGATGTCGTACTGCAGGCCGTCCGGGGCGGCACGGCCTGCGTCCAGCTTCGGGAGAAGGACATCTCCACCCGGCTGTTTATCGAGGAGGCCGTGCGCATCAAGACCCTGCTCACGCCGTTCCGGGTGCCGCTCATCATCAACGACCGCGTCGACGTGGCCCTGGCCGCCGGCGCCGACGGCGTGCACGTCGGCCAAGACGACATGCCCTATACCCTGGCCCGCAGGCTGATGGGGCCGGGGGCGATCATCGGCCTGTCCGTTGAAACCTGGGAGGATGTGGAAAAGGCCCAGGATCTCGATGTCGCCTATCTCGGTGTCAGCCCCGTATTCGAGACGCCCACGAAGACCGACACGAAGGGGAGCTGGGGGCTGGACGGGCTGGCGAAGATCCGTGCGCGGCTGCGCCATCCCCTGGTCGGGATCGGCGGCCTGAACAGCGACAATGCGGCGGATGCCGTCCTGGCCGGCGCCGACGGCGTTGCCGTGGTCTCGGCCGTCTGCGCCGCTCCGAACCCATACCGGGCCGCGCAGGAACTCAGTGGGATCATCGAATCGGCACTGGCCGCGCGCTCCCGCTCCTGAACGGAAACGGAGCGCCGCTTGCGGCGGTTGGGGATGAAGATGTGCCACGCTTTCGACAGGATGGTCGTTTTCGATTACTCGGGCACGCTGAGCCTGGAGGCGCCGGCCTTCGCGCGGACGGACCCGCTTCTGGAAGAGCTGAAGATCAGCGGCCTTCATGAGCTGGGGATTCGAACGACCGGACTCTTCTGGGAGCGGGTCGTCAATCCCACATGGGAGGAGGGGAGCACGACGGCCGTCGGCTACCGGGAGATCCTCCGCCGGGAAGTGGAGCGGCTGTTTCCGGAGAGCGACCGGTCCGCCCGGCGGGACCGGATTCAGCGGGCAGCCTCCCGTTTCGTCGACCGCTATCTGGAGCACTCCCGAATGGACGAGGCCTGGCGGCCGCTTCTGCGGGCATTGAGTGAAAAGGCAGCCGCCTTTCTCGTCGTCGCCACGGATCACTACGCCGAGGCGACCGGCGCCATCGTCGGGTTTCTTCGGGACTGGCAGATCCCGGCAATGCCCGTGACGGAGCCCGCGGCGGGAGTAATACCCGGCCCGGTCCTCGTCGCCAACTCCGCCGATCTGGGCGCGCACAAGGCGGACCGGCGCTTCTGGGAGGCGATCCGTGACCGCCTGCGGCCGTCCCTTCCCCTGCATGTCCTTCTCGTCGACGACTTCGGCGCAAATGAGCAGGAGGGCGATGACTATGCCGGCCGGGGGAAAGTGGAGACACGCAGGCGGCAGACCGTTGCCCTGCTGGGGGAGGTCTTCGGCGGCGGGGTTCAGGATTATTTCTTCCGGCTGGGACCGGGGGCGGACCCGTCTTCGAAGGCCCGGTGCATGGACGAGGTCTCGCGGATCATCGGCCGGTTTTTCGACGGCCCCTGATTTTCGAGTCCGCCGGACAAAGACCCGCAAAATCTTGATCGCCGCCTTCCCCTTCCTCATCGCGCAATCGATGAGCCGGGCGTGGCGTGCCTTCAGACTTCCTGCAGGACTTTCCGATAGAAGGCCGCTTCCCGCTCCCGGAGCTTCTCCAGGACCGGCGCCACGGGGGAGAAATCCGGCGAATCCCCTTCGCTGACCTGCCGAAAGGCCGCGGCCATGTCGTGGTAGAGGCCCTCGATGACGGCCATGTCCCGCGACAGGCCCAGTTTCTGAAGCGACGGGTACAGTCCTTCCTCCTCCTCGAGGAACTGCCGGTAGAGGGTGCGGAAGCCGGCGCCCCCCGTCCCCCGCCGCTCGATGATCTGGTAGGTGAAGCGCGCCGACCACTGCCAGTCCGCGGCCTCCCTCCAGTTGGACAAGTCCCCGATGAGCGCTTCCAGCGCGGGAATGCCGTAGGGGAGAGGAAGCCCCGGGATGCCGTTCAGGTTCTCTTCGGCCCAACCGCGCATGGCGCCCCGCGCCACGGCCTCGTCGACGCGGAACCCCGAGAGGTCCTCGAGGACGAAGGACTTGTTGTCCAGGACGAAGGGCGGAAAGACGGCGCTCCGCGCGCGCTCCATGTCCGGGAACGCCACGGCGAGCGTCTTCGGGTGGAGCGTATCGGAGACGTAAAACTCGCCTTTGTCGTCGTCGTAACCGCAGATGACCACGGCGTGTCCGGTGAAGTGCTGATCGGTGTTGAAGTAGGGGAGATACTTGATGTCGGTCTGGATGAGGACGGGCAGGCCCCGGTCCACTGAGGCCTTTGCTTCACGCGTCGCCAGGCCGGCGTCGGCCGTCTCCCGCCACCGGAATTTCAGGCCCACCGTCCGGAAGAAGTTTTCCTCGAGGGTGAGGTGGCGGACGTGGACCAGGTGAGACGGGCGCCCGTCGATGACCAGGTAGCAGAGCCCCGGCCCCCGCCCCAGGCCGATGACGGCGGGCTCGCTGAGCCGGATCCCCCGGAACGCGAGGATGTTCCGGATGGCGCTGGACGCACAGTGGAAACCCGGCTGATGGCGGTAGCCTGGAATGATCTTCCCCTCAAATATCATAGCTGCCTTTCCCCGCGCCGGATCCCCCGGAAGGAGAGGACGTTCCGGCAAAACTTTTCAGTCATGGAGCCACAACACCTTGACTTCATTCTCGACCTGCCGGAAGTCTTGATCTCCCGTGACCAGTTCCGCATTGCGCAGTCTGGCAAGGGCGGCGGCAAAGCAATCCGCGTAGGACATCCTGCATTTCGCCTTGAATTCCGCTGCCTGCTTGGCAAGTTCCAGGTCGGCGGGGATGATTTGAATGGGGAGCGTGGAGATCACGTGTGAAACCTTTTCGGCCTGCTTGCGGCCGGTTTCCCGAAGGGCGATGTAATAGACCTCGCCCCAGTTCACAACAGAGAGAAGCAGGTCCCGGCCCGTGTTTCTCGCCGCCTGAATGACCTCAATCATCCTGTCCTTGCCGTCCTCGCCCTCCAGATATGCAATGACGCAGTAGGCATCCAGAACGCGCAACAGGGGCTTCACAACGACCGCTCCTTTGCCTTTTCTTCCTTCAATGCCTGCAGGAGCCGCCCTTTCGTTCCGGTCATGCCGGCCATGCTCCGGATGTATTCATCCGTAACCGGCTTGATGACGATCTCACCGTTTCGATCAAACAGGTTGATGACGGTACCTTTCCTGATGCCGTACTTGCGGCGCAAACCGGCCGGGATCACGATCTGGCCTTTGGTCGTAACGACCGCTTTATCCATGAAGTCCTCCCTGTACTACTTTTTTAAAATGTATACCAAGTCATAAAATGTAAGTCAATCTGTGAATGTGATCCGATTATTGCATGCACACTGACAGGCATGCCCTTGCCTTCATGTCGCAGCACATCACCGTGACCTGTCGCTTCTCCCCCTCAATCCGGTTCCGCTGGGAGAGAGTCTTCTCGGTGATGCCGGAAGGGCGGTACTTCTGGATCTTCTGCAGTTTCTCGTCAAATAAGAACTCCCTGTGGCATGTGACGAACCGGCTCTGAAAACTTCTGTCAGGTCAAATACAGGTCATGAAAATTCAGGAAATTTCGGCCAGGGTTTTTTCAGTCCGGCTCACCCAACCGTCGGCCCCGCATTCCCGGAAAATGTCGATGGACTTGGTCAGTTGCTCCTTGGCTCCATATGTATCGCCTTTCTTCTTGAACCAGTCGGCATAATAGGCATGATCCGTTGCCAACTGCCACCTCATTCCATTCCTTGAATCTTCCTCGATGGCCTTCTGAAACCAGCCCCCTGCATCAGTAAGATGATCATTATCCATGTGCAGCAGGACATCTCCTATGTTTCTGGCTGTACAACCTTTACACCACAGGACTTTTTGATTTTGATAGCAAGTGAATATTTCACTTAATTCGATGTCCTGATCATGCCTCAACACTTTGGCTTGCATCAGACATGAACGAAAATATTTAATGAAGGATGGCATGTAACTGTTATTTTCCATGATCTGAATTATTTTTTGATAATAATTCACCACATCATCATACTTTCTCAAATCTATATGAATAGCCCCGATGGACATATAGGCAAATGCAACGAAAACCATGGGCGTCGCTTTGTCATAGGAGGATGTCCATTCCAAAAGATAGGTTTTGGCCTCATTAAATAATCCCTTATGATAGCAAGCTGTACCATAAGTAGAGTAAGCCATCCCTTTGATAAAGCCATCACCTGTTTCCTTGCTCATCTTCATTGCATCCCGAGCAAATTCATTAGCAGGATTGCTCTTTCCCTCAAACATATAGCATCCAGAAATACTTGTTTTTGAAACTACTATCCCCATCAGATTCTGTGCCAGCAGACCGAAATCGAGACATTGTTTAAGACGTTTGTGAGCTTCTTTAAATTTGCAAATGAAGAAAATGGAGCTCGACAAATATAGAGCATTAAACAATGAAAGATGGTCGGCAACCTCTTTTGCAATGCTTGCTGCCTTATCAAGATATTCAAGACCTTTTGGGAAATCCTCTTCAACCATAAGATAATAAGCGCCCATTGCTGTGTATATCGCAGGAAGCCTTTTTCGATAATTTAACGCCAAAGCCAGATCAAGAATCGGCTCCACGGTTTCTTTGTTAAGTAAATTAAGATTCAGACTCAAATAATAATTCGACAGCGTTATTCGGGCATCAATGACTTTTTCCTGATTGATCTCCGTCTGTGGAAGTTGTTCCAGGCACGCTATGCTTTTCTTTGCGTATTCAATGGCATCGCTGAATGAACCCGCCTTCTGATATCGTTTTGCTTCGAGCCTTGCATATTCTGCCCCATTCTCATAATTCTCAGCGGCTAGGCAGTGATTGGCCAGAACACCATAATGGTAGCAGATATCTTCTTTGTAGAGTTCTTCCATGGTGCCGGCGATCTTTTCATGGATCTGCTTTTTCTTCCTGGTAAGGATGGAATCGTAGACCACCTCTCTTGTGAGGGCGTGCTTAAAGATATAGGTTGAGTCCGGATAGATTCCTCTTTCATAGAGCAACTCGGATTCCTTGAGAATGGAAAGATTGGCAAGGAGTTCCTGTTCGGACAGATCGGTTACTTTTTTAAGCAGTTCATGACTGAACTCTCTTTCGATGACCGAGCCGGTGCGAAGAATCTCTTTTGCTCCTTCCGGCAAAGCATCCACACGGGCCATGATGACATCCTGAATGGTCGAGGGGATCGTGATGGTTTGGATGCCTTTGGTGAGCTTGTAGGAGCCGTTCTGCCTTTCGATGATCTTCAGGTCTTTCAGCGCCTTAATGTGTTCCTCGATGAAGAAGGGAATCCCTTCCGTCCGGGAGAGGATCATTTCCTCTATTTCGCTGTCCACTTGCTCGGTTCCAAGCAGGGATTTCGCCATTGCCAGGCTTTCCCGGTTTGACAGCCGGTTCAAAGTCAACTGGTTGTGGAAGGATTTCCGGCCCCAGGTATGCACATACTCGGGCCGGTAGGTGAAGATCAGCAGGACTTTTATGCCGGGAATGCTCTCCAGAAAGT
>CAYWTL010000029.1:0-28888 GCA_964460245.1 uncultured Syntrophaceae bacterium
GAACCGTGAGGGCCTGGGGGAATAACTCGTTTAACCAGTGCGACGTTCCCCCCGGCCTCAACAGCGTGGTGGCTGTGGCGGCGGGTTACTGGCACAGTCTGGCCCTGAAGTCTGACGGCACGGTGGTGACCTGGGGGTATGATGGGGCCGGTCTGTCACCGGTTCCCGCGGATATCTACGATGTCGTCGCGGTGGCTGCGGGTGACCTGCACAGTCTGGCTCTGAGGTCTGACGGCAAAGTGAAGGCTTGGGGGAGTAACGCCAGCGGCCAGACCACTGTTCCCGCCGCCCTGTCCCTCACTCCCGTGGTAGCCGTAGCGGCCGGATCATCGCACAGCCTTGCCCTGAGGTCCAACGGCTCCGTGAAAGGATGGGGACTCAATGATGACGGCCAGACCACCATGCCGGCGGGCCTGGACCTGCGTATTCGCTTTAGGGTCCCTGTTACGGGTAAGGGAATTTCCCCCGGAGTCTTGCTCCTGCTGTTGAATTGATCCCGGATGAGATTGAATCTTCGGCCTTTCTTCAATTCCCTTGGGTCGCGAGCAGTTGCTCCAGCCGGGCGATCTTCCCTTCATGCGCGGAGACAATATCCCGCTGCTGCCGAACCATGTTCTCTTGCTCCTGAGTCAGTCTCTGAATCAATCCTTGCTGCTGTTCAGTCGTCTTCCATTGTTCCTGAATCTGCCTCTGCTGTTCCTGCACGACCTTGGTGAGGACCGTGACGATGTCCATCGGGTTGACACCCTTCCGGTCTTTCGTCGCAACCGTTTCCGGCAGATTCTCGGCGATGAATCCCATATGCCTCTCCGTCGGGTCCGCCTTGTAGACAAACTTCACCGGATGAAGCCCTTCTATCGCATCCATCGCCTCCTGAGTGGTCAAAGACACTATCTCGTCCTTGACCTCCCGGCTGGACTGGAGCGTGATTTTCCCATGGATCACAACGGTTCCGGTGCTGAAGTCCCCGTAAATTAGAGGGGTGGAGGTATCCGAGTTGGTTATGTAGAGTTTGTTGGAGCCCATCTCATGCGCCCCTGCACGATGACCAAGGAACACATTTCCAGTGCCGGTGGTGTTGTCGTTCCCGGCCCAACTGCCGATGAAAACGTTATAGCCGCCGGTGTTTTTGACCCCGGCGTAATATCCGATGATATTGTTGTGGTGGCCGGTACCGGCGTCATAACCCGCCCAATACCCGATGATGTTGTTGTATTGACCGGTGGTGTTGTTGTAGCCGGCGTAATTCCCGATGAAATTGTTGTAACTGCCTCCGTTATTGTTTCTGCCGGCATTATGTCCGATGAAACTGTTGTAGTCGCTGTCTTCGTTCTCGTAGCCGGCTCGATACCCGATGAAAGTGTTGGCAAGGCCGGCATCGTTATAGAAGCCGGCTTCGACACCGAAAAAGTTGTTGTAGCTTCCGGCATGATTGGCGTAGCCGGCATTATACCCGATGAAGTTATTGTTGCTGCCGCTCATGTTGAAATGGCCGGCAAAATACCCGAGGAATGTGTTCTGACTGCCGGTATTGAGGTCATAGCCGGTCTGAACCCCGATAAAGGTGTTGTTATTGCCGGTGCTGTTTTGCCCTGCACCGGCGCCAAAGTAGGTTTGGAAATCATTCTCCGTCCATCCAAAGGTGTTCCCCGCGAAAGCCATTAGGATAAGAACCAACGTCCCAATTATGATCTTTGTCTTCATTGCTTCGCCCTCCTTTGCATAAGCGCTTGAAAGGTCCCTATTGCCACCCCGCTACTCCAGGAGCAGGAGCATGATTTCCGGAGCCACGGCGCAATTATGGACGATTTTGCCATTGCTCTGATACAAATTTCCACCCGGATCCACCTGGACCTTCCCGCATTTCGTCAATGTCCCGGACCCTGTACTGTAATAACCAAGCTCCATGGTGCCTCCGTCTTGGATAACGACGCTCTGACACCCCATGGAGATCGTACCTCCTAAATAAACTCTGACCCACCCGCCGTTGCCGATGGTCAAACCCGCGGCGCAGGCGGGACCGGGCAGGGCCGCAAACAGGATACAAACGGCCGCGATCACAACCACTCCCAGTATCCAATTCTTCATGGCGATCACCTCCCAATTTCATCCGGACGCCTCGCGAAACAGGCTCCCGGAAAACGGTTGAATGCAAAACAAAACGAATTTTCCAGCACCCTGCCATTTTCCTAAAAGCAGTGCTATTCATGAAAACCAACGTTTTTTCTTTGATGATCCCGTTTTCAAGGGTTGATTCCCGGAATCTGGAAATTAGTTTTAATCTCCCAGCAGCAACGGCAGCCAGGGTTGTGGTCTCTTTATCAGGTTGCGATAGGTGAAATTATCAAAGTGGGGATGGAAATCAACTGTCCCAACAGAATAGACCCCAACATAATCGCCATACAGCACCGCGCCATTTGTCACCCCGTCATCTCTATACGAGACGGAGAAGATGGGAATTGACGGAAAAGGAACGGATAGGGTGACCGTGATATCACTACCTTTAATCTCCATGGATAAAGTATAATAGAGGTTCGGATCAATATCACTCGTAAAGCAATCGGTTTCTATCAGAATTTTATGATGGTAGAGCCAACCTCCCCCCCAGGTTTTCGCCAGCGCCAATCTGGTGGTATGAGTATCAGTAGTGTAAATATAAGCACTATAATAATTAGAACTATTACGACCACGACCAATCAGTCCAGCGTTAACTAAATTGCCCGGGATTTTATCTGAGTGCTGGATCTGAACCGAAATTTCATAATCAGAGGTGTCGCTGGGATGGACCAACAAATCCGATTCATTTGGCGTGAACCACAAAACTTTTCCGATAAGCATTCCGTAGGTAATCGACCACATTTTGTTGTTCAATGACTGCCATCCGTTGGTGGGAGGCACCCACGCTCCTATGGGATAACTGTCAAAATTATCGCCTTTCCACGGACCATCAGCAATCGCGTTGGTGGGCAGCAATAAATAAAATATCGATAAGATTGACATAATCCGCTTAAAAGTTTGATGAAATTCCATGCTTCCTCCCAGCTAAGATCAAAACAGATGAGTCATGAGATACGCTAATTTCCCAGAAGCAACGGCAGCCAGGGGAGACCGACGTTCTTTTGGTCTTGTATATTGGCTATCTTGGCCACGAAGGCGTCGTAACTGCCGCTATTGAGCAAGTCCGGGCCGACGTTTTCCGGAAAAGTTGCCTGGGTGGAATTGGTGTGTCCCGTAACATAGGCATTGCGCGCGTGGTCGATGGCTATCC
This sequence comes from uncultured Syntrophaceae bacterium, assembly GCA_964460245.1. Taxonomy (GTDB): domain Bacteria; phylum Desulfobacterota; class Syntrophia; order Syntrophales; family Fen-1087; genus JAXDBM01. The sequence continues at coordinate 3,269 of CAYWTL010000029.1, forward strand.
CGTTGCCGATATCATTTCCCGATCCGCCGATATAGCCGCAGTAGATCAGCATCTACGGGTCGAGGACCAGGGTCCGGGACCGGTCGTAGTCGCCCACCGTGAATCCGTAAACATGGCCCGGGTGTTGCGGATAACTCCCCGGCTGTGCCATGGCGTCGTTCGCGTTCACGGACAGGCCGGCTATCCGGGTTTGGTGGGCCTCCAGCGCATGGCCCACGGAGACATCATCCCGTTTTCCCTCCGTCTCCTGCCAGGCCTTCGGGATTTCGTCCTGAAACACGCCCAGCGGCGTAGTCACCTCCAGCCGCCCCTCACGGGTCACCTCCACACGATCCGCCCCACGGTAGGATAACTTGATCCGAGAGGGATTCGCCCCGGGGTGGACGATGAAGTCGTACTTCAGGCGATTGACCGTGCCGTAGTAGATCAGGTCGATCCCCGGCCAGAGGTCGCGGTAGATGATTCTGGAACTGGTCCGTAAACCGGTCTTCCATTCCTCGGGACGGCCCTTGAAGTAGGAGATCACCGTTTCGGCCTGCGCGGGGGATTCCGGACGGACGTCCCGGCGAGCGTCGACAAAGTCGAGCTTGACCACCCAGCGTCTGCCCTGGGTTGGCAGATCCGTTTCCGCGGGCCCGAACTCTTGCAGGATGCGCTTTTCTCCTGCCGGCGATCCTTTCACCCGCTCCGCAAGGACAAAGGTCAATCCTTCCGGGGTGAAGTAAACCGACTTGTTCTTGCCCTGGATGGCATAGGCCACCCGCTCATCCAACTGGCCCTGGTTCGGGATGAAGAAGAGCGACATATTTCCATAACCGGCATCCCGCTGCGCCGTGCGGTCATCGACGCGAAGAATGAGGGTCCGGCAAATGGTTTGTTTATGTGTCGACTGTCTCTAAACCTAAAAACTGAACCATCGGGTCGAAATCCCTGTCGTCATGCAACAGTGAAAGCTGGCGGTGGATGCAGAAAGTTCCAATAATGACGTCGATGGTCTTCCTGACGGTCACACCTTTCCTCCTCAGAAATCTATAGTTTATAGCACTCTGCAAGGCGATTGTCTGCCCTCCCATTGGCTCAAATTGGATATTCAAGAGAAGATCCCTTGCTGTCTTGAATTCTTTATCACTTTGAAATCCATGAAGAACTTCAGCAAGAATCAGATCGCCTATCAAGATGGGTGTGTTTCCAAGTGAAAAATCCAGCCAGTCCGTTTGAGGCGTCTTGTTTCCGTTGAAGTAGTCGATCCAAACGGATGAATCAACGAGAATCATTTATCTAGCCTCATCTCTTCCAAGCTGCCGGACCATTTTAGCTTTCCCCGAAAACGCTTAATTTCTTTTTGGCGTTTTACCTGCACCAACAGCTTCAATCCTTCTTCGATGGCTTCCCTTTTTGTTCTGAAACCGGATATCTTCAGAGCGGTTTCCATCAGATCGTCATTTACAACAACGTTCGTTCTCATTTCCCGCCTCCAATGTGTATATATCGACCAAATCATACACATTAATTGGATGATTTGAAAGGCTTATTTTCAGGCACTAAACGCTCGGCATGGCCGGTATCAATAGTTGTCATTTGACAATTCACCGATCGTCGCTAAATTGAGACTGCGGACATTTAATCCAGATTTGAACGGGGATCCTGATGAAAAGAATGATGCTGAACATATTGACGGCGCTTCTGGTCCTGGGTTGCGGGGCGGGTGGCGGTGAGCAGCGGGAGGTGAAGCAAAAGGCGATGGAGACGAATGCGAAGATGCGAACGGCCACCTTTGCCGGCGGCTGTTTCTGGTGCGTGGAGAGCGATTTCAGGAAAATGCCGGGCGTTCTGGACGTGATATCCGGTTACACCGGCGGGAGCGGGGACCGTCCGACCTACGAAAACTACATGAGGACCGGGCATGTCGAGGCCGTGCAGGTTTTCTACGACCCGGACCGGGTCGGCTACGAGCAGATCCTTGACCGGTTCTGGCGGCACATCGACCCGACGGATGACGGGGGTCAGTTTGCGGACCGGGGACGGCATTACCGGAGTGCTGTTTTCTACCACGACGAGGAGCAACGGCGCGTCGCGGAGAAGTCGCGGGAGGCACTGGCGAAATCCGGCCGGTTCGGCAAGCCCGTCGTGACGGAGATCATCCGGTTCGACCGGTTCTTCCCGGCGGAGGATTATCACCAGGACTACGGCGCGAAGAATCCGTTGCGCTACAAGGCTTACCGTCAGGGGTCCGGACGCGACCGGTTCCTCGAGAAGGTTTGGGGGAAGGGAGACGGCGAACACGCCCTCGGAGGCGAAAGCGCCTATCGAAAGCCCGATGACGCCGAGTTGAGGAAGAAGCTGACCCCCCTGCAGTACGAGGTGACGCAGAAAAACGGCACCGAGCCGCCGTTCCGCAACGAGTATGAGAAGAACAAGCGGGAGGGAATCTACGTCGATGTCGTCTCCGGGGAGCCGCTTTTCAGCTCCCTCGACAAGTTCGATTCCGGCACGGGCTGGCCCAGCTTCACCCGACCCCTCGATCCCGGGAATGTCGTTGAGAAGGATGATCGAAGCCTGATGATGAGCCGCACCGAGGTTAGGAGCCGCCACGCCGATTCCCACCTCGGGCATGTCTTCCCGGACGGCCCCGCGCCGACGGGGCGGCGCTACTGCATGAACTCGTCCGCGCTGCGATTCATCCCCAAGGAAGACCTGGAGAAAGAGGGGTATGGGAGATACCTGAAGCTCTGGCAGAAATGACTGGGCGCCGCTGTGAAATTCAGTGGATGGGAAAGACGGCGAAAATAAAGGCGCTCCAGAGCGAGTGGGATACGATGACCAGCCCGAGGTCTCTCTTCCAGAGATATATCGCTCCCCAGAAGGCCCCGGCCAACAGTGCGGCCATGATGAGGACAAAGTTCATCGAGAAGACGTGGACGCCGGCGTAGACGAGCGTCCCCAGGGCGAATCCCCCGGCATTGCCGAACCGCTTCATGAGGTTTTCCTGAAGGAAGCCCCGCCAGAAGATCTCCTCGCCGGGGCCCGTGACGAAGCACAAGAGCAGAAAGATCAGGAACCGGCTGGTGCCCGTGCCCAGTTCGTAGATTCCGCCTACCTGTTTGCCCGCACCGGGAACGAAATAGGGCGCCCAGGCGTTTCCCAGGTAGAAGATTCCGTACAGGACCACCGCGGAAATCACCCCGATGACGACGGAACGGAGATGAAAGCGGATGGAGGGCCTCTGCCACCGCAGCGAATAGAGGCAGATGACGGTGACGGACAGGCCGATCTTGACCCAGAAATTTCCCCAGGCCACCCCGAAGGTAAACGCCCAGCAGCAGAAGGCCAGCAGGATCGCCCCGGCGATCACGGGAGCACCAGGAATTCCATGAAAATGGCGGCGATGAGGAGAACCCCGAAGACCATGTCGAACTGGGCGGTCAGGGCGTCGGCCATATCGGGGATCTTCCGCCGGAAGGTCCTGAGGAGGCTGACGGCCTTCGGAAGCGAGAGGAAAATCAGAAACCCCCACAGGCTCATGATGCCCAGGGCCATCATCCCCACGACATAGGCGTAGGCGGCCGTGATCATGCCGGCGAAAAGGACATAGCTCCTGCGGCTTCCCAGGAGGATGCTCAGCGTTTTCACTTTCTGCCGGGAATCGTAATCGATGTCGCGCATGTTGTTGGCGAAGATCACAAGGGCCACGAGGATGCCGAAGGGAATGGACATGTACAGCGCCTTGACGGAAAGGGCCTGACGCTGGACCGCGTAGGCCCCTTCGACCATCAGCGGCCCCCACATCATGAACACGGCGAACTCCCCGAGGGCTCGGTACTTGAACTTCACCGGACCGGCCGTGTAAAAGATGCTGGTCAGCATCCCGATGATCCCGATCCAGAGGACGTGGTAGGACCGAATGAGGGCGGTTGCGATGCCGATGGCAAAGGTCAGGGAAAATAGAATGACCGCCTCCCACAGGACCTGTCGCGGCGTCAGCATGCCCGAGAGGATAGGCTGGGGCCGGTATTTCACAGTGGGCGAATCGGGCTGATCGATCCGGTACAGCGTGTCGAAATAGTCGTTGATCACGTTGGCGGCCGCATGAAAGAGCATGATGCCGACGGCGGTGACGGTGAACCATGACCCGCTGATGGGGCCCTCCTCGGCGGCAAGGAGCGTTCCCACCGTGACCGAGATGAGGGACATCGTGAACGACCAGGGCCGGGTTACGAGAATGTATTTCCAGATGACTGCAAACATGATTTCACTCCCCGTGTTTCTCCTGTTTGGTTCAAATGCTGCGGGAATGGAATTTTCACGAGAACCTCTTGATCTTTATCTGGAAGGACAGGGATTGTCAAGTTTTCGACCCAACCTGCAGGGGCATCCGCGGCCGCAGAATGCCACATCCTCGATCGCGGCGGTTTCCACGTCTCCTCTGCATGCAATTTCAACGGGAGGCATCACCGCAATCCAGCGCCGCTGACAGTCCCGGCATGCGTTGCGCCAGTCGTCGAATAAGCAGGACGAAGAGACTCGTTGATCGAAAAGCGCTTGACAGGAAATTCCCGTTCATAGAGAAAGTGATCAAAGCATAAATTTCAGGGGGAAGTTTCTCTTGGAGGATTCGGCCTATCTTCGGGCAAAACATCTGACGGAGAAAATCGCGGCTGAAGTGGGAAATCCGGAATTCTACCGGCATCATCACGATGCGGTTTCGGAGTCGGCGCGCATGTACGAGCGCTCGCCGATGGTCCGGGACTGCCTGGCAATCGTTTCCGGTTACGGCGACTGCTACGGACACGGGTTGACCCACATTCGAAAGGTGGCCATGGACGCCGGCGCCATCATGCTGATCGAATTGAAGCGGTATCCCCTGATGCCTGATTCCGGGCGGCTGGTGCTGCTGGTGCACCTGGCCGGGTTGCTTCACGATATCCGGCGGCGGGAAAAGAATCACGCCAAAAGGGGCGCCGAGGAGGCCGCCGGGATCCTGAGCCATTTCGCCCTGAGCGCCGAGGAATCCTCCGCCATCGCTCGGGCCATCTCGAACCACGAGGCCTTTCAGCCCCAGGAGCCGCTTGTGAATCCGGCCGACCAGCTCCTGTCCGACACCCTCTATGACGCCGACAAGTTCCGCTGGGGGCCGGACAACTTCACGGAAACGCTTTGGGCCATGCTCGCTTCCCGCAATGTGCCCTTGTCCGTGGTCTTCAGGCACTTTCTCCCTGGGCTGGAGGGGATCCGGCGGGTGCGGGACACCTTCCGGACGGAAACCGGCAGGAAATACGGTCCGGACTTCATCGACCGGGGCCTTGAGATCGGCAGGCGCTTCTACGAGGCGCGCTCATCTTTGCAAATCGATTGAACGGGGGAGGGACATATGATCCGAAAACTGACCGTCCGGACCGGCGCGAGATCGGAGATGATCGACATCACGGAGCAGGTCAGAGCGGCGGTCCGGGAGAGCGGGGTTCGGGACGGCATCTGCCATGTTTTTGTTCCCCATACGACGGCCGCCGTCACCATCAACGAAAACGCCGATCCCGACGTCCCCCGGGACGTGCTCATGGCGCTTGACAAAGCTATTCCCTGGCAGGACCGTTACCGACATGTTGAAGGCAATTCCGCCGCCCATGTGAAATCCTCCCTGGTGGGGGCTTCCGAAACGGTTCTGGTCGAGGCCGGGAATCTTGTCCTCGGGGCCTGGCAGTCCCTCTTTTTCTGCGAGTTCGACGGGCCGCGAACGAGGAGCGTGCTGGTGAGGGTTGCTTCTTGTTGAAAGGAATTCCGGAAGACAGTTTTTCGGGAGATCTTCCGTTCGTTGCGGTTCCTCGGCCCGTGGCCATGATGGGGATGGGGGGCTGAAGCCCTTCCGCTGCGCATCCCGAAACGAATCGGGGACGCGCAGCGGGTCCGGGCTTGGACCTGAAGAGGCCGGAAGGCTTATTCCGACTGAATGGGGATCTTTTTCCCCTTGGCTTTAGCCTCCTCCGTTTTGGGAAGCGAGATGTTCAGGACACCGTTCTTGAACTGGGCCTGGACCTTTTTCTGGTCGATGCCGGCCGGAAGGGGGATCACCCGTTGGAACGAGCCGTAGCTGCATTCGACGTGATAATGACTTTTCCCCTTGTCTTCCTTTTCCTCTTTCTTTTCACCTTTGATCGTGAGGGTTTCGTTGTCCAGCAGGACTTCGATGTCCTTTTCGTCCATGCCGGGAAGCTCGGCCTTCACGCGGATCTCCTTTTCGCTTTCGCGGACGTCGATCGACGGATGGAACTGACCCAGGCGTGCGGCCGCACCGGCGAACGGCGCTACGTCCCATCCCTGAAAGAAATCGTCGAAGATCCGGTTCATTTCCCGCTGCAGGGAAAAGAACGGTTGACTCTCCTCACGCCGGGACGGCATGCTCCCTCTGTTCCGGAGAGAAGGCACAAGATTCTTGATTTCCATGATCTTATCCTCCTTTCCCTTTATTCCGCCTTGATGGCGATCTTCCGGGCTTTCACCTCTTCGGCCTTGTGAAGGGTCACCCGCAGGACGCCGTTTCGGATGCGGGCGTCAATCCTGTCACGGTCCACCTCATCGGAGATGGTGAATGCCCGCTGGTAGTCGCCGACATCGTACTCGGCATATGCGGCTCCGTATCCCGGAAACGCTTCAGGATCCACAGCACCGCTGATGGTCAGGATGTTCTTCTCGAGCATCATGTCCACGCGATTTTCATCCACACCGGGCATGTCGGCAATCAACACGATGGAATCTTTGGTTTCGTAGATGTCCACCTTGGGCAGGAAAACCTTGCGGCTCCTGGTTCTTTCCGTTTCAACCGGATTTTGGGCCGGTTTTTTCTGAATATCTTTTTCCTCGGTTGCCATGAATCATCAACCTCCTTTATTCGGATTTGATTTTGATTTTTCTGGGCTTGTCCGCCTCTGCCCTTGGAAGCACGATGCGAAGCACACCCTTTTCGTACTTTGCCTCCACTTTTCCGGAATCCACCTGAAAGGGCAGTTGCAGCGTTCTGGTGAAACGCCCCTGATTGCGCTCCTGGCGATGGTAGCTTTCGCCTTCCTTCAAGACATCCGGTTCACGCAAGCCGGAAAGCGTCAGACTGTCCCCCACGACGGCGATTTCCACCTTGTCCGGATCGATGCCCGGAGCTTCCGCCGTCACAATGGCGCCATCCTCGCCCCTCCAGACGTTCACCGGAGGGAAGTCGGGGGGATACAGTTCCGACACGCCTGAAAAAAGGCGATTCATTTCCCTTTGCAGGCGCTGCATGTCCGTCAGCGGATCTGAAATTCTTCCGAACCTCCAAATTCCCGGTCCAAACATGATGCATACCTCCTTTGATTTTTGGTTTCATTTGTATGGTCATGTTCCCTCCCCGGGAGACACAACCAGAGTAACATGCTGATATTATTGGATACATCAGCATTTGACCGTAATATAATCACCAAATGTTCGTTGTCAAGGGAAGGTGCGTTCGGGGAAATTTGTTTTCCAGGGATCAAGTTGCAGGCACGTTTTTGAAAACCGTCATCATGGCCTGATGCAGGGTGCCGTTGGAGGCAAGGACGTGCGGTGAGGAGAGATCATGGGGCGCACCGAAAAGGTCGGTGACGCCGCCACCGGCTTCACGGACCAGGAGGCAGCCCGCGGCGGTGTCCCAGGGCATCAATTTCAGTTCCCAGAAGCCGTCGAAACGGCCGGCGGCCACATAGGCCAGGTCCAGCGCGGCGGAACCGGCTCGGCGGATCGCCCGGACTTTCCGGGCCATTTCGTTAAAATAATTGATGTTGTTGTTCCTGTCATTACGGATGTCGTAGGGAAATCCCGTGGCCAGAAGACCGTGGGAAAGAACCGACGTCCGGGAAACGGAAAGCCGGGAACCGTTCAGATAGGCGCCCCTTCGCTTTTCGGCGACAAACATTTCATCCAGCATGGGGTTGTACACCACGCCCAGAATAACATCTCCCTTCCATTCGAGGGCGATGGACACACAGAATACAGGGTACCCGTGGGCGTAATTCGTCGTTCCGTCGAGGGGGTCGATGATCCAGCGGAACGCCGAACCGGTTTCCGTGGCGGCAGATTCTTCCGACATGACATCATGGTCGGGAAACCGGTTGCGAATGGCGGACAGGATCATGTCTTCAGACATGCGATCGGCATCGGTGACAATGTCGATCTCGCCCTTGAAATCAATCTTGCGAATGCCGTTCAGTTTCTTTTTCAAGAGAATCCCGGACTCCCTCGCGATGTCGACGGCAAAGGTCCTGTAGTCCTCCATCGTCCCTCCTCGGTGAAATTGAAATGCGGCCGACGAGCGCATGTCTATCATAAATGATGTAACAAAAACAATTTGAAACCCCTTCCGATTTCAGCCGATTTTTCGCCGGCTGATTTTTTATTGCCTGAAGAGCTCTTTGGTGTTAGATTTCACCAGCGTCATGAAGGGGAGCCGGAGTAAATGACAAAGGATCAAAGCCTTGAGAATGCGGATCGGCCGGCTGGTGAAGCCGCAAAGCGGGCAAGCCTGGATCTGAAAGCCCTGCGGGAAGCCCGGGGGATCACGCTGAGGGAAATCTATGAACAGACGCGCATTACGGTGGTGAATCTCGAGGCGATTGAAACACAGAATTTTCATCTGCTTCCGTCTCCGGCATATGCAAAGACCTTTATTCGGGGTTATGCGGATGCCATCGGCATCGACGGCAAAGTTATCCATGACGCCTATGGCCAATATCTCCAAGCGCTGCATGCCGAGCAAGAACAGGGAAAGGAACATGGAGATAACCGGACGAAAGGAAAGAACAAACGGATTCTGGTCCGGACTTTCCTGCTGATCATCGCCGCCGGTGCCGCGATGCTGGCGCTTTTTCTTCTATACGAAGGCGGTCCGGAAATCCCGCGGACTGGCTCAGACAAAACAGTGCCGCAGAAGACGGATGCCGCGACGGGTGAGGTGGCCAGACCCGTCGAGACAACCGTTCAACCCGGACCGGTAGACCAGGCGAAACCGGAAGCGAAGACGGACGGCGCGCAGGTCATGACCGGTCAGTCCCCTGTGCAGACGGAACGGGGCTTGCAGGCAGGGATGCCGGCTTTGCCTGCGACGGCGGCCGGACAGCCCGTTGAATCGGAAAAGCCGCAGACGGCAGAACCCGGAAAGCAGGGCCGATGAAGGAAAAGAGATTCAAGATTTGATTGACAGCGGTCCGCTATTGTTTTAGGATGAAGGCGAAACGTGACGGGAAAGAAGATAAGGTTTTTATTTGATAGAGGTTATACGCTATGTTTGGAATCGGCATGCCTGAATTGATCATCATCCTTGTGATCATTCTGATCATTTTCGGCGCAGGCAAGCTTCCGGAGATCGGCGGCGCCATCGGCAAGGGCATTAAAAACTTCAAAAAGGCGTCCAAAGAGCCCGATGAAATTGATGTTACGCCGGAGGATAAAAAAATCGGTCAGAAATAGCGCGGGACCGCGGCATCTCAGAACGGAACGTCATCTTCCGGGAGGACGCCCGTTGTAGTATCGGATGAAAAGCGGTCATCGCCGGCCGGTTCCTGAGCCCTGCCCTGTCCCTTGGAATCCAACATCTGCATGTTTGCGGCGACAATCTCCGTCGTGTAACGCTTGAGCCCGTCCTTGTCCTCCCAGGATCTGGTCTGGATGCGTCCCTCCACGAAGACCAGCTTCCCCTTGGAAAGATAATTTCCACAGATTTCCGCGAGCTTGCCGAAAGTAACGATGCGATGCCATTCCGTTTTTTGGACGCGCTGCCCATTTTTGTCCTTCCACTGCTCGTCCGTCGCCAGATTGAAATTGGTGACCATCATGCCGTCCGGCGTGTAACGGACTTCCGGGTCCTTTCCGAGCCTTCCGATCAGTAGCGCTTTATTGACCATTTTCTCCCCCCTTCTCCAGCCTGATGATGACAGGAAGCATACACAACTGAACGGTCAATGGCAATGGAATTTTGATATTGCCCGGAAGGCCCGGCCGGGGCTGATTTCTCGAAATCTTTCTTGACTAATAAGGAAAATAAATATAGTGAAATCGACCTTATACTAATCATGGAAACGGCGGATTATGGAAGAGAGCGAGCTTCTGAAGAAAAGAAAAGAGAAGATCGAAGCCCTGAAAGCCGATGGGGTTCATCTTTATCCGAATGACGTGACCGTGAAGGACACTACGGTGGATCTATTGTCCCGTTTTTCCGGAATGGACCACGATCAGTTGGAGAAGGTGGAAGAACGGTTCAGCCTTGCCGGAAGGATCATGGCCATACGGAATTTCGGGAAAGCCTCTTTCATCAGCCTGCAGGACCGAAAGGGCCGAATTCAGGGCTACATTCACAGGCAACTGCTCGGTGAAGCCTCTTATCAGCTTTTCAAAAAGCTGGATGTGGGAGACATCGTCTACATTGAGGGGCGGATTTTCAGGACAAAAACCGGGGAGTTGACTGTCGAAGCGGGCCGGCTGCGCCTGCTGTCCAAAGCCATTCGCATGCTTCCGGAAAAGTGGCATGGTCTGACGGATATCGAAACCCGTTACCGCCAGCGCCATCTCGATCTGATGGTCAATCCAAAGGTGCGGGAGGTGTTTCAAAGGAGAAGCCGGATCATCCAGTTGATTCGCCGCTTCATGGAGGATCGCGATTTTCTGGAAGTGGAAACGCCCATGATGCAGCCCAGGGCGGGAGGGGCGGTGGCGCGTCCCTTCAAGACCTACCACAACGCGCTGGGGATGGATTTTTACCTTCGGATCGCCCCGGAACTGTATCTGAAAAGGCTGGTTACCGGGGGGCTGGAAAGGGTCTATGAACTCAACCGGAACTTCCGCAACGAGGGGATTTCAACATTCCACAATCCCGAATTCACCATGATGGAGTTCTACCAGGCATACGCCACCTATCAGGATCTGATGACGATGACCGAAGAACTGCTCGTGTACGTTGCCCGGGACCTGTTCGGGGGACTGTCCTTTGTCTATCAGGGGGTTCAGGTTGATCTGACGCCTCCCTGGAAGCGGATATCGGTAAAGGAGGCCATCGTGCAGACCTGCGGCATCGCTTCCGCCGTGCTGGAGGATCGTGCGCAAGCCGCGAATTTGGCAGGATCGATGCGAATCGAGGTCAAAGACTCGGATCCGCTGGGGAAAATCATCATGGCGGTGTTTGATGCCGCGGTCGAGGGCAGCCTCGTTGCCCCCACGTTCATCACCCACTATCCGGTTGAAGTGTCTCCCCTCTCCAGAAAAAACGAGACGGACCCTTCCCTGACCGACCGCTTTGAGCTCTACATCTGCGGGAAGGAAATCGCCAACGCCTTTTCGGAGCTGAACGATCCCGTGGATCAGCGTGAGCGGTTCATGATGCAGCTCAAAGACCGGGAGGCAGGGGACGAAGAGGCTCATGAAATGGATGAAGACTACATTCGGGCCCTCGAATACGCCATGCCTCCCGCCGCCGGCGAGGGGATCGGGATTGACCGCTTGGTCATGCTTTTCACGGACAGCGCCTCCATTCGGGATGTGATTCTCTTCCCCCACCTGAGGACAAAGGAGGAGAGCGGGCCCTGATGTCCTATGAACTCTTCGTCGGCCTGCGCTATCTGCGCGCCAAGCGAAAGCAGGTCTTCGTTTCCATTATTACTTTCATTTCCATTGCCGGCATTTTCCTCGGCGTTGCCGCGCTGATCATCGTGTTGGCCGTGATGAACGGTTTTGAGACCGATCTGCGCAACAAGATCCTCGGGATCAATTCCCACATTGTTCTGATGGAATATTCGGGAACCATGAAGAATCAGGACCGGGTGTTGAAGGAAGTCGAACAGGTCTCCGGGGTGGTCGCCGCCGCGCCGTTCATTTACAGTCAGGCGCTGCTGAAGAGCAGCAACAGTGCCAGCGGGGTCGTGCTGCGGGGGCTGGCCACGGACCGCACGTCGAGGGTGATCGATCTGGGCAAAATGCAGCAGGGCAGCCTGGACTATCTGGCCAGGGACGGACGTCCCGCTTCCGGGATCGACAAGGATCTCATCGATCTTCCCGGTCTGATTGTGGGCAAGGAGCTGGCGAAAAATCTGGGCATCACGCTTTTCGAAACCGCCAGCATCGTCTCGCCCATGGGCATATCGACCCCCATGGGGATGATGCCCCGGATGAAAAAGTTTCTGGTGGTCGGGATCTTCGATTCGGGGTTCTACGAGTACGATTCGACGCTGGCCTACATCTCCCTGAGAGACTGCCAGGAATTTTTGAATATGGGCGAGGAGGTGACCGGCATCGAAGTCCGAGTGGACGACATCTACAAGGCCGATGCCATAGGAAAGGCCATCGAAAGAAAGCTGGGTTTTCCCTATTGGGCCCGGAACTGGATGGAAATGAACAAGAACCTCTTCTCGGCCCTTCGTCTTGAAAAGCGGGTCATGTTTATCATCCTGAGTCTCATTGTGCTGGTGGCCGCCTTCAACATCATCACGGCCCTGATCATGGTCGTCATGGAAAAGAACAAGGATATCGCCGTCCTGAAATCCATGGGCGCCACCTCCGGAAGCATCATGAAAATCTTCATTTTGCAGGGGCTCACCATCGGCTCCATCGGAACGGTACTGGGTTGTATCGGAGGGCTCGCGATTGCGACGAACCTTTCAAAAATTTCCCTGTTTGTCGAACGGCTTCTCGGGATCAAGATCCTTCCGGGGGACGTGTACTATCTGAACGAGCTCCCCTCGCGCGTCAATTACGGCGATGTCGCGATTATCATCGCGGGCACCATCCTGATCTGCTTTCTGTCGACGATCTATCCGTCCTGGCGGGCCTCCAAACTGGATCCGACAGAGGCCTTGCGATATGAGTGACAACTGGTGAAAAACGACATGAATCCCTGGCGATGCTTCATCCGCGCGCCCCGGCCGGCGTGCGTGACATTCGAGGATCCGGTTCGGGAGGCCGGCAGGCCATGATCCGGCTGCAGCAGCTGAGCAAGACATTCATCAAGGACGGGACCCGGATTGAAGTGCTCAAAGGGCTGGATCTGGAGATCCGCAAAGGCGAATCCCTGGCGGTGGTCGGTGTTTCCGGGTCGGGAAAGAGCACGCTGATCCATATTCTGGGAACGCTGGATCACCCGACATCCGGCAAGCTCCTGTATGATGAGAAGAATGTTTTTGAATGGCCGGAACGGACATTGGCGGCTTTCCGGAATGAAAAGATCGGTTTTGTATTTCAGTTTCACAACCTGCTTCCAGAATTCAGCAGTCTGGAAAACACGATGATGCCGGCCCTGATTCACGGCATGGCAAAAGGGGAGGCTCGAAAGCGGGCAGAAGCCATCTTGAATGATCTGGGTCTTCGTGATAGGATGACTCACAAACCGGGGGAACTTTCCGGCGGGGAGCAGCAGCGCGTTGCCGTTGCCCGTGCGCTGATCATGGAGCCGGAGGTCCTCCTCGCCGATGAACCGACGGGCAACCTGGATTCGGAAACCGGCGCCAGAATCGGCAATATCCTGGTTCAGCTAAACCAGAACAGACAAATCACGCTGATCGTCGTAACCCACAACCCGCTGTTGGCAAAGCAGATGTCCCGAAGCATCGGGCTCAAGGACGGGAGGATCGATTTCCATGAATAAGAAACGCGCTCTCATCGGGATTTGCATTGTGATTGCCCTGGCCTGTCTTTTTCTCGCGGAAGCCGTTGCCCAGGATGTGAGAAACATCGCCGTCCTTCCCTTTGAAATCCACAGCCGCGACAACGCGGACCGGATTCGGGAAGCCCTGGACAAGGGGCTGACGTCCGAGCTGATGAAGTCGAAGAACATTCGGGTCATCGACAGAAATGCGGTTGATCAAGCAACCGGGGGCGCGAAGCTGAACGAAACCCAGGCCATTTCCGCGGGACGGGCGCTTGCTGTCGACCTAGTCGTGATGGGGAGCGTTACGGAGCTCGGTGAGTTGATCAGCATCGACGCAAAAGTGGTGGATGTCCGGAAAGGACAGACCATCCCCGGCATTTTTGCACAGGGCCGGGGCCTGAAGAACATGGACGCGATCCTGGCGCAGTTGAAACGGGAGATCCTGGTGCGGGCTTTCGTGGACCAGAGAATTGCCGGGGTGGAAATCAAGGGGAACGTCAAGATCGAGGCGGCGGCGATCAGTCAGGTTCTGAAAAGTGCGAAGGGAGGGCTTTATTCGGAGGCCGATGTCACCGCCGACATCCGCTCGATCTTTAAAATGGGATATTTCGATGACGCAAGGGCAGATATGGCGGATACGCCCGAAGGCAAGCTCATCACCTTCACCGTGACGGAAAAGCCGCTCATTTCAGAGGTGCGGGTCCAGGGAAACAAGGCGGTCGATATCGGCGACATTCACGGCGTGCTGACGACGAAATCCCGCCAGGTCGTGAATTCGGAGAAAGTCGGTTCGGACATCGAGAAAATCCGGGAGCTTTATCAGGCCAAGGGCTACTACAACGCGGAGATCACGACCGTTCTGGAAAAAAAGGGCGACAAGGAAGTCGTGGTCCTGTTCAACATCGTGGAAAATGACAAGACCTACGTGAAGAAAATCGAGTTTCAGGGAAACCGGACGTTCAGCGACAAAACGCTCCGCAACATCATGAAAACCGCGGAGTGGGGCATTTTTCATTTCTTCACCGATTCGGGCGTTCTGAAGAAGGATCAGTTGAAGCAGGACATCGGGAAACTGAACGCTTTTTACCTGAACAACGGTTTTATCAACGCCCAGGTCGGCGAGCCGGAGATCACCCATGACAAGAAGGGAATCTATCTGAAGATCCCCGTGTCGGAAGGCAGGCAGTTCAAGGTCGGCAACGTCCAGATCACCGGCGACACCCTGAAGGTTCCGCATGACGAGCTCCTGAAAAACCTGAACATCGTGAAGCAGGAATATTTCAGCCGGGAAGCGATGATCAAGGACATCGATTTTCTGGTTCAGATGTGCAATGACGAGGGGTATGCCTATGCGGATGTCCTCTTCCAGACCGCGCCGCAGGAGAAGAGTCAGACGGTCGACGTGAGCTATCAGATCAAGAAGGGCAAGGAGGTCTATTTCAACCGGGTCCTGATCACCGGCAACACCAAGACCCGGGACAAGGTGATCCGGCGGCAGCTTTCCGTGGTGGAGGGGGATCTGTACAGCAAGCGGGCCTTGAAGAGGAGCTACAACGCGCTCAGCGGACTCCGCTATTTCGAAGAGGTGGATTTCCAGACGGAGAAGGGGGCCTCGGAAAACCAGACGGATGTCATGATTCGCGTCAAGGAAAAACAGACGGGAATTTTCAGCGTCGGAGCCGGTTACAGTGCCATCGACAACGCGGTTGTGACGGCGTCCATTTCCCAGCAGAACCTTTTCGGCAGGGGCCAGATCCTGACACTGAAGGCGAGCATCGGGGGGAACACCCAGCACTATGACCTTTCTTTTATCGAACCCTGGCTCTTCGACATCCCTCTATGGAGCAAGTTCGACATCTGGAATTACAGCCGCGCTTACGATACCTACACCCTCGACTCCAACGGCGCCGGCGTCGTCCTGGGTTACGGCCTGTGGGACTATGTGACCGGTTACCTGGGGTACCGCTTTTCGAATGACGACGTGACGGAGGTCCAGCCGAATGCATCCACGTACATCAAGAGACAGGAGGGTGTGACCACCACGAGCGGGCTGACCGCCACGCTGATCCGAAGCACGCTGGATGACGCCATGTTCCCCTCTCGGGGTTCAAAAAATACGGTTTCCGTCACCTATACCGGCGGAATTCTGGGCGGCAATACGACTTTCACGAAAGTCAATGCCAACAGCGGCTGGTATTTTTCAATGCCTTTCGATACCGTGCTGGGCCTTTACGGCAAGGGAGGGTATTTGACCAGCAACGACGAGAAGGACGTCCCGGTTTACGAGCGGTTCATCGTGGGCGGGATGAGCACACTGCGGGGTCAGCGGGACATCGGGACGAGGGACCCCGTGACGAACGATATCCTCGGCGGGTTGACGTGGATGGGCTTTACCGGAGAACTGATCTTGCCGCTGATCCGGGACGCGGGAATGAAATGGGTCCTGTTCTATGACACCGCCAATGCCTGGGAGAGCGGATATCACCTGGACGACTTGCGCCAAACGGCGGGAGTCGGCATTCGATGGTACTCGCCGATCGGGCCTCTGAGACTGGAATACGGGTTCGTGCTGGACCGAAAGGAAAACGAGTCCGCCGGCCGCTTCGAATTCACGCTGGGCATGGCATTATAAGTAAGGACCGGGGCCGGAACGGGAAGACGGAATCACGGCCGGAAAGACGAAGATTCGGACTGCATGATGTATCAGAAAGTTCAGGAAGGGGGAATTATGAAAAGATATGGTTTTGTGATGCTGGGCGCGGCATTGGCCCTGTCGCTGACGATGTCCGCCGTCCCGGCGACGGCAGCGGAAAAGGTCGCCTTTGTGCATTTCCAGGCGGCCCTCATCAATTCCGATGCCGGCAAGGTCGCGGCCGGTCAGTTATCGAAAGTGATCGAGAAGGACAAAGCCTCCATACAGGCGAGGGAAAAGGAGCTGCAGAAGATCAAGGATGAGCTCGAAAAGCAGAGGCAGGTCCTGAAGGAAGACGCCTTCCGGGCCAAGGAAGCGGACTATCAGAAGAAATTGCGGGACTACCAGCTCATGGTGAGAGACGCCAATGAGGAGGTGGAGACAAAACGGCAGGAAGTGTTCAAGCCGCTCGCGCCGGTCATGGGCAAGGTGATCCAGGATATCGGCGAACGGGAAAAATACGCCATGATTGTCGACGTGAGCGTCATACCATTGATCTTTTACGACAAGAAGCTCGATATCACCCAGAGGGCGACGGAAGAGTTCAACAAGATCTACAAGGCGAAGAAGTAGTCATCGAAGGGCATCGCCTGTGCAAAAAACACTGAACGAGCTCGCTGTCCTTCTGAATGGCCGGGTTGCCGGGGATGGCGACGTCCTCATTCGCAGCGTCCGTGGAATCGAGGATGCCGAAGAAGGGGACCTGACTTTTATTGCCAATCCGAAGTATCTGAAAAAAATGGAAGCGTCGTCCGCTTCGGCGATTCTCGTGTCTTCCGGAATGGAGTGTCCCGGGAAAAACCTGCTGATCGTCGAGGACCCCTATGTGGCCTTCGGCAGGGCCCTGGCCATATTTCACCCCGAGGAAGAGGCGTTCAGGGGACGCAGCCCGCAAGCGTTTGTGGAGAATAGCGCGGATGTTTCCGGCGAGGCGACCCTGTACCCCGGCGTTTATGTGGGCCACCGGGCAAGGGTGGAACGGGGTGTCGTCCTCTATCCGGGCGTTTATGTCGGTCATGATGCCGTCATTGCCGAGGATTCCGTTCTCTACCCCAATGTGACGGTCTACCGGCGGTGCCTGATCGGCCGGCGCGTGATCCTCCATGCCGGCGTGGTGGTCGGCGGCGACGGGTTCGGTTTTGCCCGACCCGGCCGGGAAAACGCGAAGATCCCCCAGATCGGTATCGTGCAGATCGACGACGACGTCGAGGTCGGCGCCAACTCGGCCATCGACCGGGCTGCCATCGGCCGGACGTGGATTCAGCGAGGCGTCAAGATCGACAACCTGGTTCAGATCGCCCATAATGTCGTCATCGGCGAGTATTCCATTGTGGTCGCCCAGGTCGGCATTTCCGGCAGCACGAGGGTCGGCAAAAGCGTCCTGCTGGGGGGGCAGGCCGGTCTGGTGGGGCACATTCGGATCGGCGATCATGCGATGGTCGCGGCGCAGTCCGGCGTCACGAAAGACGTTCCGGCCGGCCGTGTGGTCGCCGGCTCTCCCCACAGGACGCACCGGGACTGGCTGCGTGCCGAGGCCTGCGTTTCCGCGCTTCCGGAAATGCGTCAGGCGCTGGCGGCCCTCCGGAAACGCGTGGAGCAACTGGAAGCGGGACGGCGCGCAAACGGCATGGAAGGGGATGCAAACATATGAAGATTCATCCGACGGCGGTTATCTCACCGGATGTCGAACTGGCGGAGGGGGTTGAGATCGGTCCCTACGCGGTGGTGGGACCGGATGTTCACATCGGCGAGAATACCGTCATCGGTTCTCATGTCGTCATCGAGGCTCATACCGATATCGGCGCGAGATGCCGCATCTTCCAGTTTGCCTCGATCGGCGTTCAGCCGCAGGACCTCAAGTTCAGGGGCGAGAACACGCGCGTCGTGATCGGCAACGACAACACCATCCGGGAATTCGTGACCATCCACCGGGCGACGGTGTCGGATATCGGCGTCACGATCATGGGGGACCACAATCTGATCATGGCCTATTCCCACATCGCGCACAACTGCAAACTGGGGAATCACGTCATCATGGTCAATGCGGCCAATCTCGCCGGTCACATTCACGTTGAGGACTATGCAATCATCGGCGGCCTGACCGGTGTCCACCAGTTCACGCGGATCGGAGCCCACTGCATCATCGGCGGAGCATCCGCGATCGCGAAGGACGTCGCCCCTTACCTTCTGGTGTCGGGCAACCGCGCCAAACCCCACGGGCTCAATCTCATCGGCCTGAAACGACGGGGCTTCACGGAAAGCACCATTCGGGCCCTGAAGGACGCCTATCGCCTGATTTTCCGCTCGTCTCTGCTGCTCCGTACGGCCATCGAAAGGGTTCGAAACGAAGTGGAGGACTGTCCCGAGGTGAGACACTTTGTCGAATTTATCGAGCAGTCGAAGCGCGGAATCTGCAGATAAATCGAATCCACGGAATTCCGAAAGCGGATTCGGCTTCTCCGCCGAGTCAAACCGACGGGTGGGAGCCGGTGCGAGCGCACGGGCGGGTTGAAAATGGGAAAAATCAGAATCGGCGTGGTGGGCATCGGTCATCTCGGCCGATACCACCTTCAGAAGTATGACAAGCTGGATCATTGTGAGATCGTCGGGGCGGCCGATGTCGTGGAGGAGCGTGCCGCAAGGGCCGCCGCGCTTCATGGATGCCGGGCCATGACGGATTACCGGGAAATGATCGGCGCCGTGGACGCGGTGAGTATTGCCGTGCCCACCCGGTGCCACCATGCCGTCGCCGAGGCGTTTCTCGGCGCAGGCGTGCACGTCCTCCTGGAGAAGCCGATTGCGGAGAGCCTCGATCAGGCAGATGAACTGATTGCCCTGGCCGAAAGAAACGGCCTCGTTTTTCAGATCGGTTTCGTCGAGCGGTTCAATCCGGCGGTGGTCGCCCTGCACAAGGTGATCGGCCGGCCCCTTTTCATCGAATCACACCGTCTTCATCCTTTTTTTGAACGTGGGACCGATGTGGATGTGATCCTCGATCTCATGGTTCATGACTTGGACATCATCCTGCATTTTGTCGATTCCCCCCTTTCGGACATCGATGCCGTGGGAACCGCCGTCCTGTCGGACAAGGTGGATATCGCCAACGCCCGCCTGCGTTTCCGGAACGGCTGCGCGGCCAATGTCACCGCCAGCCGGATCAGCGTCAAGACCATGCAAAAGATCCGGTTTTTCGGTCTGGAAGGCTACCATGCCGTGGATTTTGCGAAGCGGGACCTGCTTTCGCTCCAAAGGGTGAAAAAAGCGGAAGGCCAGATTGAAATCGTTCAAAATCAGATCGAAATCCTTCAGGAGGACCCGCTGGAACAGGAAATCCGGGCCTTTGTCGATGCCGTCGTTCAGGGGGGGGCGACCCCTGTTCCCGCCTGCGAGGGCAGGCGGGTGCTTGAAGTCGCATTGCGCATCGTAGACGAAATCAAGGCGTCTCAGGGAAAAGTGTCATGATCCCCATGGTCGACCTGCAGCGGCAGTATCAGGAGCTGAAAACCGAAATGGACCGTGCCCTGCAGAACGTGCTGAGTCGGGGCCAGTTCATTCTCGGTCCGGAAGTGTCCGCCCTGGAGGGTGAAGTAGCCGCCTATCACGGTGTTCCCTTCGCGGCCGGAGTCGCCAGCGGAACCGATGCCCTGCTGCTTGCCCTGCGGGCCTTCGGGATCGGCGCGGGTGACGAGGTGATCACCACTCCTTTCACGTTTATCGCCACTGCCGAGGTGATTTCCCTTATCCAGGCGGTCCCCGTTTTCGTCGACATTGAACCGGACACGTTCAACCTGGATCCGGAGAAAATCGAACAGAAAATAACAAAAAAAACCAGGGCCGTCATCCCGGTTCACCTTTTCGGCCATCCGGCCGACATGGAGCCCATTCTCGAACTGGCCCGAAGACATCGCCTGAAAGTCATCGAAGACTGCGCGCAGGCCTTCGGCGCCGCCTATCGCGGCCAAAAAGCCGGCGCAATGGGAGACTGCGGTTGCTTCAGTTTTTTCCCGAGCAAAAATCTCGCCGGCTACGGAGACGGCGGCATGATCATCACCCGGGACGAAGAGACGATCGGACAGATCCGAATGCTGCGCAACCACGGCAGCAGGCAGCGGTACCGCCATCACCTGCTGGGCTACAACAGCCGCCTCGACGAAATCCAGGCGGCGATCATCCGCACCAAATTCAGGCGCATCGACGCGTTCAACGAGGCGCGCCGCGGCCATGCGGACCTCTACCGGGCGGGCATCAAAAGAGCAGACGTCATTCTGCCGCGGGAACGGCCCGGCTGCCGTCACGTCTACCATCAGTTTACCATTCGGTCGAGGTTCCGGGATCGGATCATGGCTTCTTTGCAGGACAACGGGGTCGCTTCGGCCATCTACTACCCCGTGCCCCTCCACCGACAGGAAGTCTTTGCGGATTGCACGGGCGGTGTTCGACTGCCCTGTGCGGAGGCCTGCGCCGAAGAGGTGCTGTCCCTTCCCATGTTTCCGGAGCTGAGGCAGGAGGAAGTCAGACTGATCGGCGATGTCATCAACCATGCCTCGTGAAACGCGCACATCCGGTTGCGGCAGGACCGCCGGCAGTCCCTTCCATTCCGGACAAATCATGATCGTCGCGGGCGAACAATCGGGAGACCTTCACGGATCCAATCTGGTCAAAGCCATGCTCCGTATCGATCCCACGCTCCGGTTTTACGGCGTCGGGGGACGGCGGATGCGGGAGGTCGGGGTCGAGTTGATGGCGGATTCGGCCGACATGGCGGTTGTCGGACTGACGGAGGTTGCCGGAAAACTGGGGATGATCCTGGGCGTCCTGCGCCGGATGAAGCAGGCCCTGAAAGAGCGAAAGCCGGCGCTTCTGATCCTGATCGATTATCCGGACTTCAATCTGATCTTGGGGAAGGCCGCAAAAAAAGACGGTGTCCGGGTCTTCTATTACATCAGCCCTCAGATCTGGGCGTGGCGGAGGGGCAGGATCCGTAAAATCAAGAAAATCGTGGACAAAATGGCGGTGATTCTGCCTTTCGAGGAGCAGTTCTACCGGCAGGCCGATGTCGATGTTGCCTTTGTCGGACATCCGCTTCTCGATGTGGTGAAAAAAAAATACCCGCGGTCGGAGGCCTTGCGCAAATTTGATCTTCGGGAAGGGATCACCACGATCGGTCTGCTCCCCGGGAGTCGCAAGGGGGAAGCGGCCAGACTTTTGCCGGTGATGTTGAAGGCCGCTGGAATCCTGATGCGGCGCCGACCCGCCGTTCAATTCATTCTCCCCCTGGCGGATGCGCTGGACCGGGATTTTGTGGAGGCCATGATCCGCCGGGAATCCGTGCCGGTCCGCATCGTCCCGAATGAGATCTACGATGTCGTCGGCGTGTGCGACATCGCCGTTGTCGCGTCCGGCACGGCAACGCTGGAAACGGCCCTGCTGGGGACCGCCATGGTCATCATTTACAAGGTGTCTCCCCTCTCTTATCGGATCGGGGAAAAGATCATCAGTGTGACGCATATCGGCCTGGCGAACCTCATTGCCGGGAAAACCATTGTTCCAGAATTGATCCAGCATGATGCCAATCCGGACCGAATCGCCGCGGAGGTGATGGACATTCTCGGGGATGAAGCGCGGATGCTTTGGATCAGGGAGGAGCTGAACCGGATCCGGGAAAAACTCGGCAGCACCGGGGCGTCGGAAAGAGCGGCCCGCCTGGCCTGTGATCTGCTGTAGGCGGACGGTTCATTCCGGTGCGACCCACTGCCGCAGCGAAAACATTCTTGCATCATGGATATCTATAAACGCCTCGTAAGGCTCGCCAGACCGCACGTTGCCAAGTTCCTCCTGGCCATGCTCTGCATGCTGGTCGTCGGAGGCCTGACCTCGGCGCTCGCTTTTCTGGTCAAACCCGCCCTCGACGATATCTTCATGAAAAGAAACATGATGATGCTGAAATGGATTCCCATTTCCGTCATCGCGATCTACATGCTCAAGGGGATCTGCAATTACGTTCAGATCGTGCTCATGAGTTTTATCGGTCAGCGCGTGGTTGCGGACGTGAGAAACCAGCTCTACCGGGCCATCCAGGGGCAATCGATGTCCTTTTTCACGAAGCACCCCACGGGAATTCTCATGTCCAGGATCACCAACGATGTGAATTCCATGCAGGGGACGGTTTCGGAGGCGGTGACCAGCCTTCTGAAGGATTCGTTCACCCTGGTCTGTCTGGTCTTTGTCATTTTTTATCGGGACTGGCAGCTTGCCCTTGTGGCCATGGTGATCTTCCCGCTGACGATCTATCCCATCGCGACCTTCGGGCGGAAAATGAGAAGCGTGGCGACCCGCACCCAGGTGACCATGGGCACGCTGACGACCCTCCTGCAGGAGACGATTTCGGGCGCGAGAATCGTCAAGGCCTTCGGAAAGGAGGAATACGAATGCAGCCGGTTTTCGAAAGAAAACGAGAATCTTCTCAGGCTGACCCTGAAGGCCGTATCGATCAGCGCCATCTCCAGCCCCTTCATGGAATTTCTGGGCGGTGTCGGCATTGCCGCGATTATCTTCTACGGCGGCTACCAGGTCATCCAGGGCGTGTCCACGCCGGGCACCTTCTTTTCTTTTCTCGCGGCGCTCCTGATGCTCTACGAGCCGATCAAACGCCTGACCAATGTCAACAACACGATCCAGCAGGGCATTGCCGGCGCACAGCGCGTGTTCAGCATTATTGATATCGTCCCGGAAATACAAAACAAAACCGGTGCGGTTCCCCTTCTGCCCATATCGAAGGCGATCGAAATTCGAAACGTTACGTTCCGGTACGAGGATGTGCCGGTCCTGAACCGGATCAATCTGACCGTTCGGGCCGGCGAGGTGGTGGCCTTCGTGGGGATGAGCGGCGGCGGGAAGACTACGCTGGTCAATTTGATTCCCCGTTTTTACGACGTTTCGGAGGGACAGATCCGGATCGACGGCATCGACGTTCGGGACGTCACCATCGAATCGCTGCGGGCCCAGATCGGAATGGTCACGCAGCAGACCATTCTGTTCAACGACACGGTCCGGAACAACATCGTCTATGGCGATATCGGAAAGACCGATGCGGATGTCATCCGGGCGGCAAAAGCGGCCAATGCCCATAACTTCATCATGAATCTTCCCCAGGGATACGACACGGTCATCGGCGAGCAGGGGACGAAGCTCTCCGGCGGCGAACGGCAGCGGATCTCCATCGCCCGGGCGCTCCTGAAGGATGCCCCCATTCTGATCCTGGACGAGGCCACTTCCTCGCTGGACACGGAAGCGGAAATCGAGGTCCAGGAAGCCCTCGAGAATCTGATGCGGGGAAGAACGACGCTGGTGATTGCCCACCGGCTTTCCACGATTCGGAATGCCGACCGGATTGTCGTCCTGGTGAACGGCGAGATTGTGGAAGAGGGAACCCATGAAGCCCTGCTTGACAGAAGGGGCGAATATTACCGGCTCTATCAGATGCAGTTCAAAAACAACGATTCGGTGAAGAATAACGGGAATTTCTAGTCCGGGGCGGTCCCGCCGGCGGCGCCCAAGGAAAGGCGCGCGTTTTCGGCGAATCGGCGAAACGCATTTCAGGGCGCCCGTCTGGATGCGGAAGGCGCTGTGAAATCCGTGCGGCACCTTCCGCGAAGGACTGTGAATCATGGGCCGGTGAAGTGACATGCCATTCAGACGATTATGGAATGAGGAAAAACGCACCCTTCGGGGAAGACTCCTTCTTCTTTCATTGTTCCCCCTTTCGCTGGTTTACCGGTCCGCCGTCTTTCTGAGAAACGGCCTGTTCGATCTGGGAATCCTCAAGCAGCAAAAGATGAAAAGCCCGGTCATCAGCGTTGGCAACCTGACTGTCGGAGGCACGGGAAAGACGCCGCTGGTGATTACACTGGCCGGTTTCCTCCGTGAAAACGGGTATCGGCCGGCCGTGCTCAGCCGGGGATACGGGAGCGGGACATCGCCGGCGGTCCGTGTCGTGGCCGACGGCAAAGCGATTCTGATGGACCATGCCGACTGCGGAGACGAGGCGCTCCTGATCGCCCGTTCGTGCCCGGGGGTGGCCGTCCTGACCGGCGCCAGCCGGATTCTCACGGGACGATTCGCCACCGACCGGTTGGGCGCCGATATCCTGATCCTCGACGACGGCTACCAGCACCGCCATGTGGCCAGGGATGTCGACATTCTCCTGATGGACGGCGCCAGACCTTTCGGGAACGGATTTCCGCTTCCCGCCGGTCCCCTGCGCGAGCCGAAGGGCGCAGTTGAAAGGGCGGATCTGATCATCGCCACCGGAAGCGATGACGGCAATGCGCGGGCTTTTTCCCCTGAGGGCGGGATTCCCCCGGGCATCCCCCTGTTCAGAGGAATCCGACGGCCGAAAGATATCCGCCGCGGGGGGACGGGGGAGATATTGCCGCTCGCCGCGCTGAACGGAACGAAAGTGTGCGCTTTCAGCGGGATCGGTTCACCGGGATCGTTCCGCAAAACCCTGGATTCCCTTGGCGCGGACGTGGGCTGTCATCTTGATTTCCCCGATCATCACCGCTATGGCAGAAAAGACCTGCGGCGAATTCAGGAGATGGCAGCCGGGGCGAATGCGGCCATGATCGTGACGACCGAAAAGGACGGCGTGCATCTGGAAGATTTCCCGTTTTTCCTCGACAGGATTTTCCTCCTCAGGATTGCCATGGAAGTCGTCCCGAACGAGAAGGCTTTTCAGCGGTGGATTCTCGGGAGGATCGGTCTCCCCGGGAGGAAAACCGGTGTTTGCAGGGAGGCATGATAAGCGCCTGCAGTCCGGTTTGGAATGGTTTTGAGGTCTGGTGCCATGCATGTGCGGGTTTCCTCGGGAAGGCCCTTTAAGGAAGGAAGGAATCTTCTGATCCGGGGGACGAACTGGATCGGCGACGCGGTCATGACGCTTCCCGCCGTCGCCGCCGTACGGCAGTCCTTTCCCCTGGCGAAGATCACCATGCTGGCCAAGCCTTGGGTCGCGGAACTGTACCGTTTTTGCCCGGATATCGACGAGATCATGCTTTTTCGAAGTCCGGGCGACCATGACGGTCTTGCAGGAAAATGGAGACTTGCACGCGAACTGGGAAAGAAGGATTTCGACACGGCCATTCTTCTTCAGAACGCCATTGAAGCGGCCATCATCGCCCGGGTGGCCGGTATCCCCGTGCGCGCCGGTTACAACAGCGATGCGAGGGGGCCGTTCCTGACCCATTCGGTCCGGCGGACGAGGTCCGTCCGCGAAATTCACCAGACCGGCTATTAT
>CAYWTL010000030.1:0-28299 GCA_964460245.1 uncultured Syntrophaceae bacterium
CCGGATCCGGGTTGCCGTCCGGGCCTTCCGGGTTGACGTAGATCAGGCCCATCTGAACCGCCGCCAGCGGGTTTTCCAGGTCCCGGTCGCCGGAGTAGCGGCTCTTGGGCTTGTCGCTCGTCGCCAGCCATTCCTCTTCGGAGCCCCAGTAGATGTCCTCCTCCGGCTCCCAGACATCCACGCGCCCGCCGGCAAAGCCGAAGGTCTTGAATCCCATCGATTCGAGGGCGCAGTTGCCGGCGAGGATCATCAGGTCGGCCCAGGAGATTTTCCGGCCGTATTTCTGCTTGATGGGCCAGAGCAGGCGGCGCGCCTTGTCGAGGTTCACGTTGTCCGGCCAGCTGTTCAGCGGCGCCAGGCGCTGATTGCCGGTCCCCGCTCCCCCGCGGCCGTCTCCCATGCGGTAGGTGCCCGCGCTATGCCACGCCATGCGGATCATGAGCCCCCCGTAGTGACCGTAGTCGGCAGGCCACCAATCCTGCGAATCGGTCATCAGTGCGCAGAGGTCCTTCTTCACGGATGCCAGGTCGAGCTTCTTGAATTCCTCGGCGTAGTTGAACGCCTCGCCCATCGGGTTGCTCTTCCGGTCTTGCTGATGGAGAATTTTCAGGTTCAACTGGTCCGGCCACCATTCCCGGTTCGACCTGCCGCCGCCGGAGATGGGTCTGCTCCTCTCGCCCGTGACCGGGCACTTGATCTCTTCACTCATCTCTTCTCTCCTTTTCTCGATGATTTGGGTTTATATCGCAAACTCCCGTTATCCTTTCCGCCTCGACACCCGACCCGGCGGGTTGCAGGAATCATTACAAAGCCTACCCGCCGGGCGACCGTTTCGAAACCCGCGGAAGCTGAAGCCGCGGGGAAATTTCAGGCCAGCCGGTTCGCCCGCGTGGGGATTTTCGGTCTTCCAAACCGGAATCGTTCCGGATCAGTTGCCAAAAAAAATCGGGCCGGCAGGTCAGGCCGTCTGAAGGCGCCCATTTCCGCGCGCCCCGTGTCCCCTTCGGTCCTGGAGGCAGTCCGGGCAGTAGCCGTAACACTCCATCCGCGTCTCCGTCACCAGAAAACCCGTCCGTCGCGTCACCTCGGATGGATCCAGGGAAGCGGGCATGGCGTAATCGGCGATCCTTCCGCATTTTTCACAGACCAGGTTGACGTGATCTTCCAGATTTCCCTCATAGCGGTTTTCCATCCGGTCATATTCCATCGTCCGGATCAGACCGAGACGCGAAAATTCATTGAGCGTCGCGTAGACGGTGGAAAGGCTGAGGCCCCGCGCCTTTTTTCCGGCCTCCTCGTAAACGAGATTCGCGCCCGGGTGCAAATGCCCTTTCTCGACCAGCACATCGATGACGGCGAGCCGTTGCGGGGTCACTTTCAGCCCCTTTTCCCTGATGGCATTGACGAAACGCTCTTTCGTGAGCCGCATATTAATCCGGAACCATTCCAGTTTGTATCGGGAATAAGCGATGTTTGGAAGGATGTCAAACCTTTTTTGCGGACTTTGCGTTCAGCCGGCCGCGGGCAGAGCGGTTCCCCGGCAGCAAGACGGAAGCCCCTGCCGGCCCGCGCCGTCAGGACGTCCCCTTGAGCCCGTATTTCTTCAGCTTGTAGCGGAGCATCCGCTCGCTGATGCCCAGGAGGTCCGCGGCCCGGGTCTGGTGATCGCGCGTTTTCTCCATTGCGTCGACGATGAGCTTCCTTTCCAGCTCCTCGATGGAGCCCCGGAGCATCCCATCGCCCACCGCATGACCTTCACTGCCGCCCCTGTGGTCGGTAAAGGGAAGGTCCTCAACCGAGATCACCTCATCCCGGCAGATGACGACGGCTCGTTCGATGATATTTTCCAGCTCCCGGACGTTGCCCGGATAATCGTGCTTCAGCAGCAGGTCCTGTGCCTCACTGCTGACTCCGGAGATGGCCTTGTCGTTCTCTTTGGCATAGCGCTTCAGGAAATGGTCGATTAGGACGGCGATGTCCTCCTTCCGCTCCCTGAGCGGGGGGATCGCCATCATCACCACGTTCAGACGATAGAACAGGTCTTCACGGAACAGGCCCTCCTTCACCAGGGCTTTTAGGTCGCGGTTGGTGGCGCTGATGATCCGGACATCCGAGCGGATCGTCTGATTGCCGCCCACGCGCTGAAACTCCCGCTCCTGTAGAAAGCGCAGGAGCTTGACCTGGACGGAAGGCGACAGTTCGCCGATCTCGTCGAGGAACAGCGTCCCGCCGTCCGCCTCCTCGAACCTGCCGATCCTGCGGGTTGAAGCCCCCGTGAAAGCGCCCTTTTCGTGGCCGAACAGCTCGCTTTCGAGAAGATTTTCATGGAGCGCGCTGCAATTGACGGCGTTGACCGGTTTGGCTGCGCGGGGGCTGAGGTGGTGGATCAGCCGGGCGAACAACTCCTTGCCGGTGCCGCTTTCACCCTGGAGAAGCACCGTCGCCCGGCTGGCCGCCACCCGGCCAGCCATGTTGATAAGCCCGTTCATCCTGTCG
This sequence comes from uncultured Syntrophaceae bacterium, assembly GCA_964460245.1. GTDB lineage: Bacteria > Desulfobacterota > Syntrophia > Syntrophales > Fen-1087 > JAXDBM01. The sequence goes on from CAYWTL010000030.1 coordinate 2,497, forward strand.
CTCCGATAAATTATCTGGTCTGTCGTCACCCCCTTACCGCCAAACGGTTCACCGCGGAAAACGCCTCGGAGGATTTCGTTTTCCCTCCGCAGCGTCCGCCGTTCGGCGACGCGTGCCACCAACAGAAGCAGTTCATCGAATTCCACAGGCTTCGTGATATAGTCAAACGCCCCTGCCTTCATCGCCTCCACGGCCATGTCGATGGTTCCCTCTGCGGTCACGATCACAACATCGATTTCGGGATTGATCCCTTTCACAGCGTGGAGAACCTGCATCCCATCCATACCCGGCATTCGGTAATCCAGCAGAATCAGATCATAATGGCCTTCCCGGACGGACCGGATCGCCCGATCGCCATCCTCGGCATCGCCGACAACATGCCCTTCCTTCCTCAGGAAATCCCGGAGCGTCTCGCGCTGGGAGCGGCCGTCTTCAACAACCAGTATGTTCAGCTTCTTCATGTCGGTGCGCTACCCTTTCGATCCTTCACCCCGGGACGGCGTTTCGACCGCCCTTACCGATGGCAGGACAATCTCGAACGTCGTCCCCTTGTCCAACTCGCTGAAGACATTGATTTCCCCGCTGTGGCCGCGGACGATTTCATGGGCAAGAGGGAGGCCCAGGCCCAGGCCCTTTACCTTGGTTGTATACTCGGGACTGAAGATGCGCTCCACCTTGTCCGCGGTCATGCCGCAGCCCGTATCGGATATCCTGACGCTGACGCTGCCTTCCGTTTTCCGGGCCACTACGATGTCGATCGCACCCGCCCCGTCGATGGATTCCATCGCGTTCTTGATGATATTGAGCAGCGCCTGCTGGAGCTTGTCCATGTCCATGGGAATGACAACGCCGTCGGCGCTCCAGTTCGTGCGGATATCGATGTGCTTTGCGGCCGCCTCTTCCCGGATCAGGCTGACGATCTTCTGCAGCACGTCGGTCACCGGATAGTCGCGGAACTCCAGACGCCGGCTCTTTGAAAAGGTGAGGAACTCCTCGATGATGCCGTTCAGGCGCCGGATCTCATCGCGAATGACGCCGGCCAGCGACTCGAACTCCCGGGACTTTCCCGGATCTTCCGGGACAAAATCCCGTTTGAGGCGCTGGCTGGCCATGCTCACGGCATTGAGCGGGTTGCGGATTTCGTGCGCGACACCCGCCGCCAGCAGGCCCAGCGCAGATAGCCTTTCCGCCTTGTCCAGTTTCCGCTCCATTTCCACGATGCCCGCCAGGTGCCGGTTCTGGTTGTGGAACAGCAGCCACATGGCCAGCAGGGCGATCAGCATGACCAGCGCCGAGAAGATGAACATGTTCCGGGTGTTTTCCGCGAGGATTCGCTCCATGCTTTCCCGCTCCAGACCGATCCGGGCAACGCCCGCGATTTTGTCGTTCAGGACAAAGGGCGCCGCCATGTCGAGAAGGTTTTTCCCCTGATAGACAACCTTGCGGCTTTCGATCGGCCGGGCGCCGGACAGGATCTCGGACAGATGCATGTCGCCTTCCCGCCACTTTTCCGGGACGCTGCCCGTGGCATCGAGGGTTGTCCCCTGCCGGTCCATGATCACGATGTATCCCAGGGTCTGGCTCTGCAGTTCACCCAGCTTTTCCAGAGCCTTTTCGATGGAGACCTTCGTTCCCCAGTAGCGGAGGCCGTCGGGGTTGAGCGCGATGACGATCGTGCCGCTTCCGTCTTTGCGCTTGAGGGCGACAAAGCCGATGTTCAGCCGGTTGAACATCCGGATCAGCTCGGCGGGGATGTCCGGGTGATAGAAATGTTCGGCATCCGGCCCTTTCGCCCCCGGCAGAACGGTTACGCGGTAAAAGTCGAGCTCCGTGATGAGCCGGGTAAAGATGCCGATGGCAAATTCCTGAGGCGTCTCCCGGATCCGGACAGCCGCTCTCGGCATCCCCTGCTCGCCCGCCAGCGGCCGGCTTGCATAGACGATCTCGCCCCGCTTGTCCAGCACGGCGACCATCCAGAGTCCCCGATCGGCGGCAAAGATCCGCAGGGAACTGTCGCTGATCCTTCCCGCCTGCCAGTCTTCGTCGATCTGCCGCCCCAGATCGGCAAGGGCGCTCGTCAGCATCTTCTGGGGTGAAAAGGTCGTGTCCTTCAGGGGGACAAAGGACCGCTCGCGATCCCGCTGAAAGGCCTGGACGAGATTGTTCAGATTCTCCTGGGCAAGCTGCTGGACTACCCCGATGATGCTCAGGGCCTGGTTCTGCATGAACCCGATCAGGATGCGGTTGCTCCGCTGCAGGTCCATGATTCCCATGATGAGAATCAGGATGATGAAAACGGCGCAAACGATCGCGACGGCGACCGGCTGCAGAAAGAACCGATCCTGCCGGCCGGGGCGGGACCGCCACACCATTTTCCGATCCGGACTCATAAACCCCCCGTCGACGGATGCCCCCACCCGCCGGCTGTTCCGGCAGCGGGGAAACGTCTCGCTTCCTGTGCGGCCTATGATAGGGAATGCCGCCGGAAAGTCAATGATTTCTTTGTATTCTTTAAACCGACAATTTTGTCGATTGGCTGCCGACCGCCCGTCAAAAACCTAACCTATCGTTTTTATGAAGATTTTATGAATATTGATCCCCGGGGGCGACATTTGTTGCCACTTTCGCCGAGGCATCCGGAACCGCCGGCCAAACCGATAAAATAATATAATCTAACGATATTGATTGGTTATGAAATATTCGCGATTATGGCACAGCTTATGCATTAAATAACCCTGAAAAAAGTTCTGCCGCTTGAACACGGGCATGTTCAACCGGCAGCGAAATCCAAAACGAAAGAAGGGTAAAAACCTTCATTCCTCCTGGAAGCGCGGGGGGGTCATTGACCTCCCCGTTTTTTATTGCTCTGCACCGGTCATTCTCTCCATTCATGCAAAAACCGTGTCAGCTTTTTTCCCCTTTCCCTTTCCGTTTTCGCCACTGCTCCATCCTTTCCCGAATGATTTTCTCATAGCCCCGGTCCGTCGGGCGATAAAAGGCCTCATCCCGCAGCTCCGTGGGCAGAAAATCCTGCGCGACATAGGCGTCCGCAAAATCGTGGGCGTACAGATAGCCTTTTCCGTATCCCAGCTCCTTCATCAGGCGCGTCGGCGCATTGCGAATGTGGAGCGGTACAGGGAGCGCGCCGGTCCGGCTGATGGCGCCCTTCACCCTGCCGTAGCCGACGTAAAGGGCGTTGCTTTTGGAGGCCGTCGCCAGGTAAACGGCGGCCTGGGCCAGGGCCAGCTCGCCTTCGGGAAGCCCGATAAACTGGAAGGCCTGCATCGCGGATAGGGCCACCGCCAGCGCCCTCGGGTCGGCATTTCCCACATCCTCCGAGGCGAACCGGACCATGCGCCGGGCAATGTAGAGAGGGTCCTCGCCGGCGGCCAGCATTCGGCCCAGCCAGTAGAGGGCCGCGTCGGGATCGGATCCCCTCATGCTCTTGTGAAGGGCCGAAATCAGGTTGTAGTGCTCCTCGCCGCCCTTGTCATAAAGCAGGAACTTTTTCTGGAAGGCTTCCTCAACCCGGGCACGGGTGATTTTCCGCCCTTCCGGATCCGGCGTCTGCACCAGGGCGGCCGCGGCCTCCAGCGTATTGAGGGCCGTGCGGGCATCTCCGTCGGCGGACCAGACGATGGCCGCCAGGGCTTCGGGTTCGATCTCCAGCGCCAAAGCGCCCAGACCTCGCTCCGAATCCTTCAGGGCCTTCTCCAGGATGACGGTCAGTTCCTCATCGGAAAAGGGCTTGAGAAGCAGCACGCGCGACCGGGAAAGCAGGGGCGCGATCACTTCGAAGGAGGGGTTCTCCGTCGTGGCGCCGATGAGGGTGATCAGGCCGCTTTCCACATGAGGCAGGAAGGCATCCTGCTGGGCCTTGTTGAAGCGGTGGATCTCATCGACAAACAAAATGGTCTTTTTCCGGTGGTCCCGCCACTGCGACCCGGCTTCTTCGACGACGGACCGGATTTCCCGAACGCCGGAAAGCACGGCCGAGAAACCGGTAAAATGGGAGCGGACCGCCCCGGCGACCAGGCGGGCCAGGGTCGTTTTTCCCGACCCCGGCGGCCCCCAGAAAATCATGGAAAAGAGCCGGTCCGACTCGATGGCGCGGCGCAGCAGCGACCCCTCCGCCATCAGGTGGGTCTGCCCCACGTACTCGTCGATCGTCCGGGGACGCATACGGTCCGCGAGGGGACGGGGATCCCGGCCGGCTTTCGTGTCATCCTGCTTGAAAAGACCCATCCAAACGGCCCGCCTATCCCTGCGATGTCCCGTCCCGGTTCCGCACCCGCGCCCGGGCCTGCTCGATCATCTCGAACAGGCTCACCCGCTTGTCCTGCGGGGCCTGTCCGGCATAGCGCTCCCATTCGCCGGGCCCCAGGATTTCCCGCAGATGTTTTTCCACGGGGAAAAAACGCTGCCAGCACGGCATCACCCGAGGACAGGGGAGATCGCCGCCTTCGCGCCGGCAATAGGCAAAAGTCAGTTCATGACCCAGCCGGGGACACCGGATCTCCAATTTGTCGAATCGGCCTGCAGATTCGCCACCCATATCGAAAACCTTTCGACACATGCCGAAGCATGACCAAAAACAGGGGAACCGTCAAGAAAAATGAGCCTTCCTCCTGACGGTTCCCCGGCTACCCTCAGGGTTTCGGGAATCCCTCGATCGCCCGCAGGGCCCGCTGGATTTCCTCGTCCGGCAGGGTATAGGGTTCGAGCTTCCCGGACAGGTAGGCCTCATAGGAAGCCAGGTCGACCAGTCCGTGTCCGGTCCAGTTGAACAGGATGACCTTTTCCTTCCCCTCCTCCTTCGCCCGCCGGGCCTCATCGACGACGGCTGCGATGACATGGTTCGTTTCCGGCGCCGGGATGAATCCCTCCGTCCGGGCCCACTGGACGCCGGCTTCGAAGGTGTCCAACTGGTGATAGGCGCGGGCCTCGATGAGGTTCTCATGGACCAGGTGGCTGATGATGGGCGCCATGCCGTGATAGCGAAGCCCGCCGGCGTGAATGGGCGCCGGGACGTAGTCGTGCCCCAGCGTGTACATCGGCAGCAGCGGGGTCTTCTTGGCCAGATCGCCGAAATCGTAGGCAAAGGGCCCGCGGGTCATGGTGGGGCAGGAGGTCGGCTCGGCCCCCACGATCTTCACGTTTTTGCCATGAATCTTGTCCCGAACGAAGGGCAGGCAAATTCCCCCGAAATTGCTTCCGCCGCCCGCGCAGCCCATGACCACGTCGGGATAGACACCGATCTTCTGAAGCTGCTTCTCCGCCTCCAGGCCGACGATGGTCTGGTGAAGCAGAACATGATTCAGGACGCTCCCCAGGGAGTAGCGCGAGCCCTCGTGGGTGACCGCATCCTCGACGGCCTCGCTGATGGCGATGCCGAGGCTACCCGGGGAATCGGGGTGCTCCGCCAGGACCTGCCGGCCCGCCTCCGTGATGTTGCTGGGGCTGGGAATGCATTCGGCGCCCCAGGCGTTCATCATCATGCGGCGGTAGGGCTTCTGCTCGTAGCTCACCCGGACCATGAAGACGCGGCACTCGAGATCGAACATCCGGCAGGCCATGGCCAGCGCGCTTCCCCACTGCCCGGCGCCCGTCTCCGTGGCCAGCCGCCGAATCCCGAAAACCTTGTTGTAATAGGCCTGCGGAATGGCTGTGTTGGGTTTGTGGGAACCGGCCGGACTGTTCCCCTCCAGCTTGTAATAGATCCGGACCGGAGCATCCAGAAGCTTCTCGAAGTTCCGGGCGCGGCAAAGCGGCGTGGGCCTCCAGATCATCAGCTTCTGCAGGACCTCGTCGGGAATGTCGATCCAGCGCCGGGTGCTCACCTCCTGCTCGATCAGGTTCATCGGGAAAATCGGCGCCAGGTCCTCCGCCGCCACCGGCTTCCCCGTCCCCGGATGCAGCGGGGGCCGCATCGGCGTGGGCAGGTCCGCCTGGATGTTGTACCATTGTCGGGGAATCTCCTCGTCGTTCAGCATCACTTTGATCTGTTCCATAGCCTTTCCTCCTTGGTTCAATTTTTTCCTTCAATATCAAATTTCCATTATTGCCGGATTCGACACACCGCCAAAACGAAAAAGCCATGGGACCTTTCCCATGGCTTTCTGATTTCCGGTTCGGGTCATGGGAGGGTTCCCCCTGCCCACGGCTCGCGAATTCTACAGAGAGAGCGCCTGCGGGCAGACATTTTCAGCCTGCCACCACCAGCCAAACCGCGAACACTTGTTCCGTCCCGTCCGAATAGTCACCGCTCACTCCTTCTTTTCCATTAACACACTGAAAAACGGTGTCAAGATAAAAATACGGATCCAAGGGAAAATCCCGAAAGCGTCAGATTTCCACATTCGACAGCAACCCCTTGTGCCGCCGGTACCACAGGTTGGGGAAAAGATAGTACAGGGCCCTGGAAAAGGGTCCGATGTACTCGCGGGTTCTCCGGTCGAACTGACAGGCCTGAATGATCATTTCGCGAACGTCATCCCGGGAGTTGCTTTCGTTGAAAATCCGGTAGGCGGCGTGAAACAGCGGGCTGTACATGTTTTTCTTCGCGAGGTATTTGTTAACGTTGCGTATGGTGTTCGGTCCTTCCGGCGTCCCGTCGATCCGGGCCAGGACCCGAAGATTGGTTTCGATGGGATTGTCGGTCAGCATTTCATAAAAATATTTGCCGTAGCGGTAATTCTTGCTGGCTTCCGAGGAGACCGTCACATACATGTCCCCCACTCCGGCCTGGCTGTGAAAGGCCTGAAAGCTCCCACCCAGAAGCCGGGAGAGGGACCGCACCTCCACGCCGGACCGGGCAAAGATGGTGCCGGGAATGGAATCGCCGAGATTCAGGGAATCCGTCAGCCCCTTGATGTTGGCGACGATGTTCTTCAGGGAACCGCAGGCCTCCACGCCGACGATGTCGAAATTGTAATAGACGCTCAGTTCCCGACGGTTGAACCGGATCAGCTCTTCCCGAATGAGGGCGGCGATCCGCTTTTTTCCCGCGACGGTGACGCAGATCGGGTTCCCCAGTGCGATATCGACATCGAAGAAAGGTCCGCCGACGCAGACCATGCTGTACTTGTGGCTCAGGCCGGCGAGACTGTTGCGGATGAGCTGGGACGGGGTGATCAGCTCCTTGGTCAGCTCATCGGCCGTCAGACCCTTGATCGGCGAAATGATGCAGACCCTGCCCGCTTTCTTCTCGATCAGCGGCTTCAGGTAGTTCAGGAACTCCGGGAGCCGGTTCATGGTGATGCACAGCAGGATCAGGTCATTGTCCTCGACGATCCGCTCCAGGTTGTTGGTGGCCGTGACGGTGTTCTCCAGGCGGGGCACATGGTCCATCCCCCCGAGCTTCCGTGCCAGATCCCGGGTCAGGTGACGCGGGTTCAGGCGCTCCCGATTGATCGCCCGGCAGACGTCCGCATCGTGATAATAAAGGGTCACCCGCTTGTGGTCCCGCCCGAACTTGTAGGCAAAGGATGTCCCCAGGCGGCCGGGACCGATGATGGCGATGCGGCTGGTGTCCATTTCCGATATCATGGGCGGTTGAAAGTCGTCCGAAAATGTGAATCCCGCGCAGGCGGGAATTCAGGCACGAACGGATTTTGAATCAGTATAGAAAAGCCGCCGAAGGCTGTCAAGGAAAAATGCCGAAAATTCAAATAATTCATTGATCTGGCGGTTTCGGCCATGCCTTTGTCGCGTTCACGGAGGCAGGGTGAGGACAAACCGTGTCATGGCATCGAGGACCCGCCTGCGAGCCTGATGATGGGGGATGTGCCCGCAGCCGGAAACGAGCAGCGGTTCGGCGGGCCCGGAAACGCCGCGCACGATGGCGGCCACCTGGGCGGGCGTTCCGTATTCGTCATCCAGCCCCTGGATCGCCAGGACCGGGCAGTGAACGCCGGCCAGGCAATCCTCGATGTTCCATTCCCGGAAGGCCGGGGAGAGCCAGATGTCGGCCCAGCCCCGGAAGGCCCCTTCCGTATTGCCGCCGTGATAGCGGGACAGCCGCTTCGGAAGATCCGATGAGTCATAGATTCTGACCGCCTCGCGAATTCCGGCCAGTGTGACTTCCTCCACGAAGACATGCGCCGCCTCCGTGACGATCCCGCGGACCCTTTCCGGCCAAGCCGCCGCAAAGATCAGCGCGATCGATCCGCCGTCGCTGTGGCCGATCAGAATGCCTCGGTCGATCCGCAGCTGCCGCAGCAGTTCCGGCAGGCTTCGCAGGGCCTCGTCGTGAAGATACCGGACGGTGCGGGGGCCGTCCAGGGGATCGGCGCCTCCGTAGCCCCAGCGCTCATAGACCACGGCCGGAAGGCCCGTCGCCCGGCAGAGCTCCCCGGGAAAGTCCCGCCACTGGGCAATGCTTCCCAGACCCTCGTGCAGAAAGATCAGGACCTCCCCGGGCCTCTTCGCCGAACCCGGTGAAGGGTCGATGACCTCGACGGGAAGACGGTGGCGGCCGTCGTGGATCTCCAGCCGAATGCGTTCCGGGGTATCCGGCATGCCGGGGGATGTCCGATTCTGTTCCATGCGTCGTGCGCCCTCTTGACAAAGGATGGATTTTACCGCATAAAAATACGACAGGTTCCGTGAAAAAATCAAGGCCGACGGGTCGAGGGAGTCATCATGAAGGAAGTCATCTCCTATTACGAAAAGGGCCAGATTCGGGAAAAGAAGTTCCTTCGCGACGGAAAGATCCACGGCGAGTACACTTCCTATTTCGGCAACGGCCAGATCATGGCCCGGCTCCAATTCGAGGCGGGCCTCCGCAACGGCGAGGCATTCAGCTACTACAAGCACGGGCAGATCCGGGAAAAAGCGACGTTCCAAAACGATAAATTCGACGGCCAGTACACGAGCTACTATGACAACGGCCAGGAGCGGGAGCGGGAGTATTACCGGGGCGGAAAGCTGGAAGGCCCGTACCGGCTCTATTACCGCAGCGGGCAGGTCAAGGACGAGGAAAATTACCGCATCGACAAGCTGGAGGGCGAATACGCTTCCTACTTCAAGAACGGACAGCTTCGGGAAAAGGGATTTTTCAGAGACGACCGGCGCGAAGGGGAGTACACCGCCTGGTACCGGAACGGCCGGATCCGGGAAAAGGCCGTCTACGAAAACGGCCGGCTCAAGGGCCGGTTTCTCTGCTACGACGAAAGCGGCCGGCCCATTCGGGTCAGGGATCAGGACAGCGTCGCATCCTCCTGTGAGGAGGACGACAATGCCGAGGACCGGGAAAAGATGGTGGACGATCTGCTCTCCAGCCTCGGCAATTTCGAGCGCGAGAAGGACTGACGGGAGATGCCCACGGTCAAGACCATCCTCATCCCCACCGACGGTTCGGAATACGGCCGGACGGCGATCGATTACGGGATTTACATCGCAAAAAAACTGGAGGCGCAGCTCGTCGGGCTGCACGTCATCGATGTGGGGCTGATGCAGGGTCCGATCTGCGGCGATATTTCCGGCTCCATCGGCCTGCCGCCTTTCCAGGAATTCCTGCCGGTGATCGAGGCGGGCCTCGACGAGCGGGCGAATGCCATTCTGCGGGCCTTCCGGGAGCGCTGCGAAGCCGCGGGCCTGCGACCGGAGGTGCGAAAATCGCTGGGCGTCATCGACGAAACGATCATCGAGGAGGGGAAGAAGACCGACTGGATTCTCCTGGCCCAGCGGGGCGAGCACTTTCACCTGGCCAAGGGAAGCATCCTGGGCTCCACGGCGGAGCTGGTCGTCCGGAACTCCGGGAAGCCGGTCCTGGTGACGCCCGCACGCTACCAGGAAATCGAAAGCATCGCACTGGCCTACGACGGCTCGCCCCCGGCGCACAACGCGCTGGCGCTGGCGGCGGAACTCTCCGGGAAAGCCGCCTGGCCCCTCACGATCGTATGCATCACGGACGACGGGGCCGTCGCCGACCGGCTGCATCGCAAGCTCGAGGCCTATCTCGAGGATGTTCCGATCGACTGCGAAACCCTGACGATTCGGGGAAAGGAGGACCGGGAGATCCTGAAGTTCATTCAGGAGGGGTCCGTGGAGATGATGATCATGGGCGCATACGGCCACAACCGGTTGCGGGAACTGATCCTGGGCAGCACGACATCCTTCGTCATCCGGAAAAGCCCGATCCCCGTGCTGCTCACCCGCTAAATTCCGGCGTCCCGAAGGCGGGCGCCGAGTTCCTCCACAACATCGTGACGCGTGAGATCGAAGTCGAGCGGCGTCACGACCACCATCCCCCTTCGCAGCGCGCAGGCGTCGGCATGGAGATCCTCCCGTTCGGGCAGCCGCGTCTCGCCGGTCAGCCAGTAGTAGATGTTCTCCCGCGGGTCCACCCGCCTTTCGTAATTTTCGATCAGCCGCGCCCGCCCCTGCCTCGCGACCACGACGCCTCGAATCCGGTCCTCGCCGACCGCCGGGACATTGACGTTCAGCGGAACATGTCTCAGCCGCGGATCCCGCAGCAGAAAGGCCGCAATCTTCCGGGCATATTTGGCCGCGACCGTGAAATCGGCGTTGCTGTCGTAGGAATCCAGCGAAACCGCCATGGCGGGCACCCCCATGATGGCGCCCTCCGTGGCGGCCGAGACGGTGCCGGAGTAGATCACGTTGATCCCGACATTCGCACCCCGGTTGATGCCGGACACCACAAGGTCCACCGGACGGTCCGACAGTTCCCGAATGCCGATCTTGACGCAGTCCGCGGGCGTCCCGGCCACGGCATAGCCGAGGAAGTGGCCGTCCTTTCTGGCCGGACGGACCATCAGGGGCCGGAAAACGGTGATGGCGTGGCCCACGGCGCTCTGTTCGATTTCCGGGGCGACAATCAGACAGTCCGCGTCCCGGGACAGCTCCCGCTGAAGGGCGAGCAGCCCCTTGGCGTAAATCCCGTCGTCATTGGTCAGAAGATACCTCATTTTCCCCTCGGTAAAGCCCGTGAATGTAACTCAGCGCACTGTCGGCCAGGGCCGGCGAGTCGATGAGGACGGACAGTTCGTTGTTGTACCTGAGCGCCGATGCCGTCAGGTTATGGCTCCCGATGAAGCAGTAGCGCCGGTCGATGACGGCGATTTTCACGTGCGTCGTCCGGGACGGGGCATCGAAACGGATTTCCACGCCGGCCCGCTTCAGGCGCTCCGCTACATCCCGGTTGTCCCGGTTGACCGTTGAGCCGGACCGGTCGTCCCGTTCCAGAATGACCGTCACCGGGACGCCGCGCCGGGACGCCCGGCTGAGTTCCGCCAAAAGGATCTCCGGATAGCTGTTCGGGCGCCCGTTGGCCCGGAACAGAAAGAAAGCCAGGACAATCTGACTGCGGGCATCCCGGATCTTCTCGCGGAGGGAATTGAAATAATCCCGGTTCTTCAGCAGCGTGACGGCGCAGGCCTTCGAATCCGCGGCCGTTGACGGGGATGTTCCGCCCGGACGGGCCGCTGCGGCCTGCGGGGGACCGGGATGCAGAAACAGCAGCGCGGTAATGACCAGGATCAGCGGAAGGGTTCTTTTCATACGGCGCTCCTCGGCGGAAAAGCCGGTCCGCACGGAATTCCCCGGCTTCATACCACAAAAAGAGCCGCGACAGCGAAAAAATCCGTCACGCCAGCCGGAGCGCGGCTTGAATGCCGTCGAGGGCGGAGCTGATGATGCCGCCGGCATAGCCCGCCCCTTCGCCGCAGGGGTAAAGCCCGGCGATCGTCACGCTCCGACCGTCGCCTCCCCTGGCGATCCGCACCGGCGAGGATGTTCTCGTTTCGACGCCGATCAGGTGCGCTTCCGCGGTGATGAAGCCGGGCATCTTCCGGTCGAACTGCCGAAGGCCCTCCTTCAGGGAGTCCCCGGCAAAGCGGGGCAGGACATCCACCAGCGGGGCCGCCCGCACGCCGGGCAGGAAACTGGTCTCCCCGACGCTCCCGGCATCCCTCTCCTCCAGAAAGTCGGTCATTCTCTGGGCCGGGGCACGGTAGCCGCCGCCCCCCTGCAGAAAGGCCCGCCGCTCCCAGTACCTTCGAAAATCCAGCCCCCCCAGGGGGCCCCCGACCGGAAAATCGTCGATCCGGACATTGACCACGACCGCGCTGTTGGCGTACCGTCCGTCCCGCCGGGCGTTGCTCATGCCGTTGGTCACCACCCCGCCCGGCTCGGCGCTGCACCCGATGATCCGGCCGCCGGGACACATGCAGAAGGTGTAGACGGCGCGGCCCGTCGCTCCGGCCCGGGCCGCCAGAAAATAATCCGCCGGCGGCAGCGCCGGGTTCCGGCGCCATCTGCCGTACTGGATTTCGTTGATCAGTTCCTGCGGATGCTCCACGCGCAGGCCGACGGCGAAAGGCTTGGCTTCCAGCCGGACGCCCCTGGCCTGCAGAAGCCCGTAGGTGTCGTCGGCGCTCTGTCCGACGGCCAGGACCAGACGATCCGCGCGGATCTCCTCCACGAAATTGACGACGACGCCGGCGATGCGGCCCCGGCTCGTCAGGAAATCCGTCACCCTTGCCCCGAACCGAACCTCGCAGCCCAGATCCCTGAGCCGTTCCCTCATACGGACCACCACCTCCCGAAGCCTGTCCGTGCCGATGTGCGGCCGGGAATCGGCGAGAATGTCCGCGGGCGCCCCCATATCGACCAGCACCCGCTTGACCCAGACCGTGTGGGGATTTCGGGACCTTGAGGTGAGCTTTCCGTCGGAGAAGGTTCCCGCGCCGCCTTCCCCGAAATGGACATGGCTTTCCGGGTCCAGCAGCCCTTCGTTCCAGAAGCGGCGCACGTCCGCCACCCGCTCCGTCACCTCCTTTCCCCTTTCCAGGAGAAGCGGCGGCATTCCCCGGCGGGCCAGGGCCAATGCCGCAAAGAGCCCCGCCGGACCGCAGCCGACCACGACCGGTCTGCGGCCGGATCCGGCCCTCACGGGCGGGAAGGACGGCGGCTTTCTTTCGGGCGCCAACCTCACGGTCACGCCGGCAGCGGGATTTGCCGTCCAGGAAATGCCGTCCGGCAGCGACGCCTCCACGACGTACACAAACCGGGGCGGCCGGCGACGACGCGCATCCAGGGATCGCCGGATTACCTGGAGCGCACCGATCCGCCCGGCGGCGACGCCAAGAAGCGCCGCAATCCGGTCCGGCAGCCTGTCCTCCCCTTCCTCCGGCAGGACTGCGATGCCCGATATCTCCAGCCGCATCGTCCTAATCCCTTGAAAAAAAATCACCCATGGTATAGACCATCCCGAACCGGAAGGAACGGAGCGCAAGAATGCCCTGGTATGCCGTAAACACGAGAAGCCGCCATGAAGACAAAGCCTACTCGCAGCTGGTCCAAAAGTCCATTTCCGCCTTTCTACCGAGAATCGAGGTCTGGAGCAAGCGGAAAGACCGGCGGAAAAAAATCATGATCCCCATGTTTCCGGGCTACCTGTTCGTCGAGCTGCAGAACCTGGACAACCAGACCCGGCTGGACGTCCTCAAGACTTTCGGCGTCGTCCGGATCCTCGGAAAAACGAAGAGCTCGGACCCTATCCCGGTTCCCGACGAGAAAATCGACGCCATTCAGCGGCTCGTCAGCTCCCGTGTGGAGGTCCAGCAGTTCCAGTACCCGAAGGTGGGCGAGCCGGCACGCATCATCGACGGCCCCTTCAAGGGCATCGAAGGGTCGGTCCTCAGCACCGACTATGAAAACGAGCTCTTCGTGATCTCCATCGAACTCCTGCAGCGCTCCGTCGCGATCCGGCTGGAAGGCTTCCAGATCGCCAGAATATGAAAAATAGACTTGACTTTCTTCAGGATATGCGCCAAAAGCCGAAGCTCGCATGCCATCACTTGCCGACCGGAGGAACCACCCCGCATTGAAAGGCCGGATCAGAATCGACTTTGAACGCTGCAAGGAGTGCCATCTTTGCATCCAGGCCTGCAGGAAAGGAAGCCTCGGTCCCGCCAAGGGCTACAATTCAAAGGGATATCGCCCCGTCGCTTTCAATGACGCGGGCGACTGCACCGGCTGCTCCCTCTGCGCCATCACCTGCCCCGAAATCGCCATCGAGGTGTACCGTGAATAGGGTCCTCATGCAGGGAAACCGGGTCATCGGGGAGGCCGCGATCTGCTCCGGGTGCCGCTTCTACGCGGGCTATCCCATCACCCCCCAGAACGAGCTGACGGAGTACATGGCGGAGAATCTCCGCAAGACGGAGGGGGGCACCTTCATTCAGGCGGAAAGCGAAATCGCCGCCATCAACATGGTGCTGGGCGCGTCCGCCGCAGGGGCCCGGGCCATGACCTCCTCTTCCAGCCCGGGCATTTCGCTGAAGCAGGAAGGCATCTCCTCACTGGCCGCGGACGAACTGCCCGCCGTGGTGGTCAACATCATGCGGGGCGGGCCCGGCCTGGGGAACATCCTGCCCTCCCAGGGGGACTATTTCCAGGCCACCCGGGGCGGGGGGCATGGAGACTACCGGACGATCGTCCTGGCGCCCGCCTCCGTCCAGGAGCTCGCCGATCTGACCATGGACGCCTTCGATCTGGCCGACCGCTACCGGAATCCCGTCCTGATCCTCGCCGACGGCATGATGGGCCAGATGATGGAGCCGGTCTCCTTCAAAAAGCCGAAGCCGCGGCAGTATCCCGACTGCTACGTGATGAAGGGCGCGGGCGGCGGGCGCAGCAAGTTCATTCGGGCGCTGATTCTCGACGCGATCCGAATGGAGGAGCACAACTGGAAACTGTATCGGAAATACCAGGCCATCACCAAGAGGGAAATCCGCTGCGAAACCTTCAAGACCGATGACGCCGAGATGCTGATCGTCGCGTACGGGACCGCGGCGCGGATCGCGAAGGGCGCCATCAAGCGGTGCCGCGAGACGGGCATCCGGGTCGGACTGATCCGTCCCGTCACGCTCTGGCCCTTCCCCGCCGAAGTGATCCGGAGGTTCTCCGAAACGGTGGACACCTTTATCGTCTTCGAAATGAACACCGGACAGATGCTGGAGGACGTCCGCCTCGCCCTGAACGGCGCCAGCGTCGTTCACTTTTACGGAAGGCCGGGCGGCGTGATCCCGACCCCGATGGAACTGACCCGCTTTATCGAACACCACACCAAAAACGCCTGGGACCGGGAGCCCCGGCAGGAACGCGAAGGATGAAGAAGGTTTTCGGCAGGCCGAAATCGCTGAAGGACAGCGCATTCCACTACTGCGCCGGATGCGGGCACAGCATCACCCACCGCCTGATCGCGGAAGTCATCGACGAGCTGGAGATCCGCGGGCGGACGATCGGCGTGCCCCCGGCCGGCTGCGCCGTCATCGCCTACAACTACTTCGACATCGATATGCTGGAATCCCCCCACGGCCGCGGCTGCGCCGTCGCCACGGGCATCAAGCGGACCCTGCCGGACCGGATCGTGTTTTCATACCAGGGAGACGGGGACCTGGCGGCGATCGGCACCGCCGAAACCTTCCACGCCGCCAACCGGGGGGAGAACATCACGGTCATCTTCATCAACAACGCCGTTTACGGCATGACGGGCGGGCAGATGGCCCCCACGACGCTGCTGGGACAGGCCTCCACGACATCCCCGCCCGGCCGAAACGCCGGTCTGGACGGCTACCCGGTCCGCATGAGCGAGATCCTGTCCCGCCTCGAAGGAGCCAAATACATCGAACGGTGCGCCGTCAATACCCCGGCCAACATCCTGAAGGCGCGCCGGGCGGTCAAGAAAGCGTTCCAGTACCAGATGGAAGGCATCGGGTTCACCCTGATCGAGTTCCTGTCGCAATGCCCCACCAACTGGAAAATGACGCCCGTCGAAGCCTGCCGGTGGGTCGACGAGGTGATGACCCGTGAATTTCCCCTCGGCATGATCAAGGATGCCGGGGCAAAGGGTCCGAAGCCATGATCAGCAAAACCATCTTTGCCGGTTTCGGCGGGCAGGGCGTGCTGATGATGGGCTACAGCTACGCCCATGCCGCCATGCATCAGGGGTATCACGTCACCTACCTCCCGTCCTACGGCGTCGAGGTCCGCGGCGGGACCGCCAACTGCACGGTTGTCGTGGCCGACGAAGAGATTGCCTCTCCCATTGCGTCGGAACCGGATTGCCTGGCGGTCATGAACAACCCCTCGCTCTACACGTTTCAGAACCGGATCGCCCCGAACGGCGCCTTTTTCCTGAATTCATCGATCATCGAGGCCCGTCCCAGCCGCACGGATGTGCGGATTCACGAAATCCCGGCCGGGGACATCGCCGCCGAGCTCGGCAATCCCCGCGTCCAGAATATCGTCATGATGGGCGCCTACATTCGAAAAACGGGGCTGGTCCCGGCGGACGCCTATCTGAAGAGCCTGAAGACGATCATCGGCGAGAAAAAGAAATCCCTGATGGAACTGAACCGGAAGGCCTTCGCGGCCGGATACGACCTGGATGGAGGCGTCGGCTGATCATGGCGGTCCTGCAGATCTCCATCCAACTGGAAAACGTCCCCGGCGCCCTGACCAAGCTGGTGGACATCCTGGACAAGGAAGGCATTCACACGAAAGCCGTCTCGGCGGCCAGCACCGAAAAAGTCAGCACCCTGCGGCTGGTCGTCAACGATCCCGAGAAGGCCGTCACGGTCCTGCGGAGTTTCCATTTCAACTATGAAGTGGATCCGGTCATCGCCGTCGAGGTCCCCTGCCATCCCGGCGGCATGAACGCCGTCGTCAAGCCGCTGAGCGATGGCGATGTGAACATCCACTACATCTACACCACCATCGAGAGAATCGGCAAGGAAACCATTCTGATTCTGGGCGTCGACAAAATCGAGGACGCCACCGCCATCCTGAAGCAGCACTGGATCAACTTCGTCGGCGACCGCATCTACAACCTGTAAGGTCGTTGACCCTTTTCCCGGGAAAGGGCTTGCCCTTCCGGTGAAAAAGACGGCGCCATGCGGTGCGGCGGCAACCCGGATCCGCAGCCGGACGGACACCCAGGACCGCGGGAACGACAAGGACGATGAACCCGTTCAGCGTTTCTTCAGAAAAGGAAGCGGCCCTTCGGGAACGGATGGATCGCCTCGGCGTCTCGGAAAACGACCTCCGCGAAACTTTCGTCCGCTCCTCCGGCCCCGGCGGACAGAAAGTCAACAAGACCTCCTCCTGCGTCTGCCTGGTCCATGTGCCGACCGGGCTTTCCGTCAAATGCCAGCAGGAGCGCTCCCAGGCCCTGAACCGGTTCCTGGCCCGGCGGCTGCTCCTGGACCGGATCGAACGCATTCAGACCGGCAAACTCAGCGCGGAAAAGCAGCGGATCGAAAAAATCCGGCGTCAGAAGCGCCGCCGCTCCAGGCGCGCCCGGGAAAGGATCCTGGAACAGAAGCACATCCGCTCGGGAAAAAAGGCCCTCCGCGTCCGGGTGACGCCGCCCGGGTCGAACGAGTAGCCGTCCTCCTTCAGCGAAGACGGGACCGGGCCGATCGCCGCTCCCGGGCACTTTTCGCTCCAGCGTACGACACATCTTGACATCTCCCCCCGCTTTCCCTATATTCCCGGCCGACCCATTTTGCATCAAAGACCCTCGCGGAAGTACGGCGAACATATCCGGAAGGAACATTCATCATTCATGAACACGGTCATCGGCTTCGACAACGAAAAGTACATCCGGGAGCAGAGCGGTGAGATCCTCGAAAGAGTGACGCGGTTCGACAACAAGCTTTATCTCGAGTTCGGCGGAAAACTGCTTTACGATTACCATGCGGCGCGGGTCCTGCCCGGATATGACCCCAACGTGAAGATGCGGCTGATCCGCAGGCTCCAGGAAAAGGCGGACATCCTCCTGTGCATCTACGCCGGGGACATTGAAAGGAAGAAGATCCGGGCCGATTTCGGCATCACCTACGATTCCGACGCCCTGAAGCTGATCGACGATCTCCGCAGCTGGGACATCGACGTTCTGGGCGTGGTGATCACCCGCTACGACGACCAGCCGGCGGCCAAGCTCTTCAAAAACAAGCTGGAGCGGAGAAACATCCGGGTGGTCACGCACCGCTTCACCAAGGGGTACCCGACGGACGTGGAAGCGATCGTCAGCGACGAAGGGTACGGGGCCAACGCCTATGTCGAGACGGACAAGCCGCTGGTCATCGTGACGGGGCCCGGACCCGGCAGCGGCAAGCTGGCGACGTGCCTGTCGCAGCTTTACCACGAATACCGGCGCGGGGTCAAAGCGGGATACGCCAAGTTCGAAACCTTCCCCATCTGGAACCTTCCGCTCAAGCACCCGGTCAACGTCGCCTATGAGGCCGCGACCGCGGACATTCGCGATTTCAACCTCATCGACCCCTTTCATCTCGAGGCGTACGGCAGGACGGCGGTCAATTACAATCGCGATGTCGAGGTCTTTCCCGTCGTGAAGCGGATCCTGGGGAAAATCACCGGCGGCGACTCGTTCTACCGCTCGCCGACCGACATGGGCGTCAACCGGGCCGGCTTTGCCGTCACCGACGACGACGTCACCCGCGGGGCGGCCCTGCAGGAGATCCTGCGGCGCTTTTTCCGGTATCGCTGCGAATATGCAATGGGCTTTGCGGACCGGGAAACCGTCCAGCGGGTGAAGCTCTTCATCCATGATTTCGGGATCCGGCCGGAGGACCGGCGCGTGGTCGAACCGGCCTGGCAGGCCGCGCGGGAGGCTCAGGAGCAGGACAAGGGAAACGAGGGGATCTTCTGCGGCGCCGCCATCGAACTGCGGGACGGAACCATCATCACCGGCAACAACTCCCGGCTCATGCACGCCTCATCCAGCATGATCCTGCACGCCATCAAGCACCTGGCGGACATTCCCGACAAGATCAAACTGCTGCCCCTCTATATTACGGATGCCATCCGGGACATGAAGACGGATATTCTCAACGAGAAGTCGGTCAGCCTCGACCTGGAGGAAACCCTCATCGCGCTCAGCATCAGCGCGACTACCAATCCCGCCGCGCAACTGGCCATCGAGCAGCTCAAGAACCTGCGGAACTGCGAAGTCCACATCACGCACATCCCGACGCCCGGCGACGAAGCGGGCCTGCGGCGCCTGGGCGTCAATCTGACCAGCGAACCCAACTTCTCCACGAAGGACCTGTTCATTCCCTGAGCCCCGGACATCTGCGCCGAACCCGCGAACCGGCCCGGCAGGGGCCCGCCGGCGGCCGGTTCGCAACATTCGGGATCGGGTGAGGACGGGAAGATCGGGTATCCGCGGGCTCCCGTTCGATCGGGTGCCTGCTTCGAAACCGCACCGCGACGATGATGAAAACGCACGGGGGAGGCAATCCATTTGAAGCATGCCTCCCCCGAAATCTCCTGGGTGCCGCTGAAGATCAACGCTCCATTCGGCTCAGGGTTTCTTAATGGAATAGTCGTACCAGGGCCGCGAATTGAACGCTTCCCGGATGATTCCCGTGGCGGCCTCGGCGGTGAAATGGGACGTATTCAAGGTCAGATCGTAATGGGTCGGATCCGTCAGGTCGGCGCTAAAATACTTCTTGATAAATGCCCTGCGCTCTTTCTCCGTCTTCAGGATCCGCTTCTCCGCCTCCCCGCGCGTCACCTTGTAGGCATACACGACGTTGCTGATTCGAACGTCCATGGGCGCGACAAGCAGCACGCGAAGGCAGACCTCCTGGGGCAAAATGTAACCGGCGCCCCTTCCGACAATCACGGCGTGCCCATGTGCCGCGATGGCGCCGACCACTTTCGTGAGATGCGCGATGTATTCGTCCGGCCAAAGGTGGCGATCTTTATCCAGGGCGCCAATCCAGTCATCCAGGATCGAACGATCCTGTTCGTCAAGCGTTGCGATCACGGACTCGCTGACCCGGGCACTTTTTGCGACGGCTTCCACGATTTCGTTGTCGAACAGATCGATCTTCAAATCTTCCGACAGTTGCTTGGCCAGCGTATTTGCACCGCTGCCGGGCAATCTGGAAATCGTGATGACGGGGCGGATCGGCCTTTTGTATTTCTTTCTTGCGTTCAACTCCCATTTTCTCACCTGAGCGGCGATAATTTTCTCCATCACCACTTCTTGCGATTGGAATGTTTCCATATTGCCTCCCTGTCGATGATCGCTATTCTTGGCTGCCTCTTTGGGGTTTGCCGATTCGGCCCTCTTTCGGACGGGCTTTCTTATATAGGCAACGGGAGCCGATTTCAAGAAAAAACTGCGGCCGTGCCCATGCCGAGCTCATTCCCCATCCTTTTGGGCAATGGCCTTCAAATCGACATGGTCCCGGACCATTTTTGCGATCAGAACGATTTTTTCCGCATCGTCTTTGGTCGGCAGCGGTTCAATCTGGTTGATCCGCTTCGTCGTCTCGTGGGTATTCATGGAGACCAGCAAGAGTGGGATGCCCAGGCTTTCAGCCTTTGCCAGGATGACCGGCGATGGCAGGATATTATTGGTCAGGATCACCGCCGCGGCATTGTTCTGAAGGGACATTAAAATCAGATCGCTGCGGTCCCCGCTTGCGACGACGACTTGGTGATGATCCTGAAACAGAGGGCTTTTCATCGCCTCCCCCCCGCCCATGGAACCCACCACGATGTTCCGGACCTGTCGGCTCAGGCCCGATTCTCCGGCCAGCACCTTGGCGAACATTCGCTCGGCAAGGTATCCGGCGGAAAAGTAGTTCAACTCGGGAATCACCGGAATGACGCCCAGAACCGGAAGGTCGATCTGACGGATTCTCGGCAGATAGACCTCATTGAAGTTTTCGGTATCGGCGACTTTGTTGATCACAACGCCCCTGAAACGAATGCCGTCCAGCCGGATATGCTTTGCGAGGAAGGCCAGATCGTCGATAATGGAATCCTCGTCTCCGCCGACAACGACCAGGAGCTGCCCTTCCAGAGTCCGTGTCATGGTGATGGCGTCCAGATAGATCGCCGCTCCGTAAAGGATGTCTTTCCCGGCTTCCACAAAGAGTACGCCCTTGTCGGCGCAGATCCGCTTCTCGGCTTCCAGAAGTTTCACCCGGGTGTTTTCTTCATCCAGGGAATAGAGGAGGCGGGAATGATGAAAGCCGATGCTCATGTCTTCCGGCGCCTCATCGAGATCGAAAACATGAGCCATCAGCGCCGCATCGTAGTCCCACAGCCGCTTCTTCTTGTAGAGCAGCCTCGCGCCGAACGGTTTCATATAGCCCGTTTTTCTGTTCAGCGCCTTGGCCAAGCCGATAATCAGGCTCGTTTTGCCGGCGCCCTGCCGCACGGACGTGACGACGAATTTATCCATCGCTTTCACCTCTCTTCATTTTTCAAGGATGACCCGCACGTCCACGGCCCGGACACCTTCACCCTGTTCGTAGACGACCAGGGGATTGATTTCGATGTCGGTAATCCCCCGGCATTGGCGAAGAATGGCGCCCAGGATCACGATAACATTCGTGAGGGCACGGATATCCTTCATTTTTTCTCCCCGTACGCCGAGAAGCAGGGGATAAGAACGCAGTTCCTTGATCATATCCATGAGATCCCTTGCGCCGGCGGGAAGCGACCGAAACGCCACGTCTTTCATGACTTCGACATAGATCCCTCCCAGACCGGCCATAATCGTGGGGCCGAAGGTCGGATCCATCCTCGCACCGACGATCAGTTCCGTTCCAGGCCTGACCATTTCCGAAATGTCGACCCCTTCGATCACCGCATGGGGGACATGCCTTTTGCAGTTTTGCACGATGGTGCTGTAGGCGTCGGCGACTTCCTCCTCGTTTTCCAGGTCCAGGGCGATTCCGCCGGCATCACTCTTGTGGATGATGTCCCTGGAAACGATTTTCATCACGACGGGATAGCCGACGGCGTTGGCCGCCTCCACAGCGTCCCTGACTGTCCGGGCCTGGAGGCTTTTGGGAATCGAGATGCCCGCCACTCGCATGATCTGCTGCGCTTCATGGGCAAGCAGGAAGTACCGGTTCTTTCGCCTGGCTTCGGAAACGATACCGGCAATCGGCGCCGCATCCAGCGTAATGTCGGCCGGGGAATCCGCGTCGGCGAAATTTTCCACGTATCGCTTGTATCGATGCATGACACCCAGCGAAGAAGCGGTCTCATAGACGTCGTCCGAGACGGGCATCCCTCTTTTTTTTGCGGCTGTCAAGTACTCGTCAACCTTCTGCCCCCCGAACAGCGAAAACAGAATCAGCTTTCCCCGGGATTGATATTTCCGGAAGTTCTCTGCAACGATGTCATCCAGTTCGGCGGATGGGGAAAGGGCCGTTTCGCAATAGATGCCGAACACGGCGTGAATGTCCGGGGCCTCGAGGGCCGAATCGAATGCCCGGGCGTAATCCGCCGCTGTCGCTTGGCCGGTGATGTCAACCGGATTTCTGACGGATCCGAAGCCGGGGATAATGGAGGAGAAAACGCGCTTCAGATTCCGGGAATCGTCGTAGAGATCGACACCGTACTTTTCGCAGGCATCCGCCGCCATCACCCCGACACCGCCGCCGTTGGTGATGATGACCGTGTTTCCTCCTCCCGGAAGCGGGTTGGCCCCGAGTATCATGGCCCAGTTGAAAGCCTCTTTGGCGCTCTCCGCCCGCAGAGCGCCGCATTGGCGGATCAGATCATCGAAAACGGCATCCGACCCCGCCAGGGAGCCGGTATGCGAAGCGGCGGCCTGGGCGCCTTTCGCGGAACGGCCCGATTTGATCACGATCACCGGCTTTTTCCGCGTCGTTTTCCCGACGGCCTGAATGAATTTCTCGCCATCGCGGACCCCTTCCACATACATGAGGACGATGCGGGTGTCGTCATGATCGCCGAGATAGCCGAGCAGATCGGACTCATCAATGTCCGCCTTGTTTCCGACGGAAACGATCGCGGACAGGCCGATGTTTTGAACGGACGCCTGGCCGACCAGCGTCAGACCCAGCGCACCGCTCTGCGTGATCATGGCCAGATGGCCCGATGGGATATCGCCGGCAATGAACGTTGCGTTCAAGCCAACCTGCGAGGAATAGACGCCGAACACATTCGGACCCAGAATCCGCATTTCCCTGGCGCGGGCATACTCCACGATTTTCTTCTCTTCCTCGAAATTTCCGATTTCGGAAAAGCCGGAAGTGATGACCACGGCGTTTCGGACGCCCTTTTCGGCGCATTGGACAATGACGTCATAAACCCCTTTCGCGGGGATGGTAATGCAGGCCAGGTCGATCGGGTCGCCGATGTCGAGAATGCTGCGAAAGGCGTGCAGTCCGACGACTTCCCCGCCTCGACCGTTGACGGGATAGATTTTCCCCGCATAACCCCCCGTTATGACGTTCTTCAGCACCGCATGACCGATCTTGCCCGGGTCCCCGGAGGCGCCGATCAACGCGATCGAGCGGGGCTCAAAAAGGGATCGGACCCCCCTGCCGTTCTCACGGACCATTCTATCCATCCTTGAAGGCCATGGTCATCTCATAGATGCCGGCAACATTTCGCTTCGCGGTGTCAAAACCGCCCTTCTCGAACACGTGCAACATCGGCTTGTTTTCAACCAGGACTTCCGCTGTGAATCCCAGAAGCCCCTGCCGCTTGGCCAGGAAAGTCAGGTAGGCCAGCAACTCGCTTCCGATGCCCCGGTTCTGGTACGCGTCCCGAATGGCAAACGCCACTTCCGCGGAATGCTTGCCCGGGTCGATGGAATATCGGCCGACACCGATGATTTCCTGGTTCTCTTCATCGCCCAGTACGGCCACGATCGCCATTTCCCGCGTGTAATCGATCACCACCAGTTCCTGAAGGCGTTCATGGGGCACGTCTTTTCGGGCCGAAATGAACCTTCGATACATACTGTCGTCTGAAAGAGAATAGATGAAATCCTTCAGCCGCGGTTCGTCATTCATTTTGATCGGACGGAAAAATACCTTAAACCCGGACCGGGTCGTCCGGTACACCTCGAGTTGCTCGGGATATCTTCCCTTCTCGCCCGGGATGAAGGCCTGATCCGGATAGATCAGCCCTGCTTTTTTGGCTTCATCGACGAGCCAGGGCCTGAATTTGGGATGGGAAATGGCGATCAGGTCCATGGCCCGTTCACGGATGCTTTTCCCGTGAATATAGGCAATGCCGTATTCCGTGACCACATAGTGGACGTCACCGCGGATCAATGTCGTTCCGGCGCCCTCCCTGAGCGCCGGCGTAATCCTGGAGACGGTGTCCCCCGCAGCCGTTGACGGCAGCGCAAGAATGGCTTTGCCGTTTCGCGCGAGTATGGCCCCCCGCATGAAATCGGCCTGTCCGCCGATCCCGCTGTAAAAAATCTTTCCGATGGACTCGGCCGTGGCCTGCCCGGTCAGGTCGATTTCAAGCGCGCTGTTGATGGCCGCCATGTTGTCATGCTGCGCGATCACGACGGGGTTGTTCGTATAATCGATGGTCCTGAAATCGATGTCCGGGTTGTCGTGAATGAATTCATACGTCTTGTGGCGCCCCATGCAGAACGATGCCACGGACTTTCCCCGGTTGATGGTTTTCCGGGTATTGTCGATCACGCCTTTTTTCATCAATTCGGCAATACCGTCGCTGAAAAGCTCCGTGTGCACCCCCAGATGCTTCTTGCCGGACAGGCTTTCAAGGATGGAATTGGCAACCGCCCCGTATCCGACCTGAATGGTATCGCCGTCCTCGACAAGACGGGCGATATTTTTCCCGATCCTCCGTGTGATATCGACGTTTGCCCGAGGCGTGTATTCCAGGAGCGCCTCGTTGTGATGGAGCAGGAAATCGACATCCTCGATGTGAATAAACGAATCTCCGTGTACGCGAGGCATCCGGTCATTGACCTGGGCGACGACGCACGAAGCGTTTTCGACGGCGGCCTTCACGATATCCAGACTGACGCCGAGGCTCAGATGGCCGAGACGGTCGGGCATCGAAGTTTGAATCAGGGCCACGTCAATGCGGACCAGACCCTTGTGAAACAGAGAGGGCAGTTTGGAAAGGAGAACCGGCGTGTAATCGGCCTGTCCCGTATTGACGGCATCCCGCGTCGCATTGCCGATAAAGAAAGAATTGTGACGGAAGTTCTGCTTGAATTTCTTTTCCGTGTAGGGGGCCACACCCAGGGTCCGGACGTGGATGATCTCTGCGTCGAAAAAGGCATGGGGCTTCGATTCGATGTACCGGATCAACCCCTGCACAAGGTACTGGGGTTCCGCGCAGGCCGATCCGATGAAGATCGTGCCGCCTCGATGAATATGGCTGAAGACCGCATCCTCCGGGATGAACTTTTCAGGGTATTTCTTTTTCAGGAATTCAAGCGAATTCCTGCTGTTCTGCCGGCCGATCGCCATCATCCTCTCCCGCTGTCATCCGCCGCCTCCATTCTCGAAGGATCGGTGAATTTCCCGATTGGAAATGAATATTTCTCCTGAACTTGGGAAATGATATGCAAAGCCGAAACTTATTTCAAGGCCTGATTTACCGACCCAATAATGGATTGACACGGCGGACCGCGCCGACTATACTTCACCATCATCCCCATTCAGAGATCGGACCCGGAAAGGAGAAAGGTATGTTCAAGGAATTCAAGGAATTTGCAATGCGCGGCAACGTGGTGGACATGGCGGTCGGCATCGTCATCGGCGCGGCCTTCGGGACCATCATCAAGTCCCTGGTGGACGACGTCCTCATGCCGCCCATCGGAATGCTCCTCGGCAACGTCGATTTTTCCAACCTCTTCGCCGTCGTCAAGGCGGGGAAAACGGCCGGGCCCTATCTGACGCTGGCCGAGGCCAAGGCCGCCGGCGCAGTGACCATGAACATCGGCCTGTTCATCAACACGATCATCAGCTT
>CAYWTL010000031.1:0-27453 GCA_964460245.1 uncultured Syntrophaceae bacterium
GACAGCGTATCTGAGGTGGGGACGAGAAACGCTGGGGTGGGCGATTTATGTGTTCAAGAAAGGGGGGTATGGCACAGTGCCAGTTGGATAACGCGCCTTATTGGGCATGTCCACGACGAACCACACGAGAAAAAAGGCATCACCGCCTCCGAACATCAAGCTCTCGCATCGGATCGGCGGGAAAAGGCGCCCGCCTCCCGGCAACCTTCACGATAGGATGGAGGACAAATGACAAAGAAACACAACAACATCGTATATCAATTCCGCATTGAGTTGAGTGAAATTGAACCCACCATTTGGAGAGTCATCCAGGTGCCCTCGCAGTATTCCTTTTGGGATCTACATGTCGCGATACAAGACGCCATGGGGTGGCTTGATTATCATCTGCATGCATTCCGCGTAAAGATGCCGCGGAAAAGATCTGAAACACAAATTGGGATACCCGATGACGATTTCGGCAACCGGGACATCTTACCCGGGTGGAAAGTTCCGATTCAACGATATTTCACAGAACCCGGAAAGTCGGCAATTTACGATTACGATTTCGGCGATGGTTGGTCCCATGATGTTCTTCTTGAAGGCATTCTTCTGAAACAAAAGGGCGTCAAGTATCCGAAATGCATCGGCGGCGAGCGTGCATGCCCCCCTGAAGATTGCGGTGGTGTCGATGGTTATTACAGTGTTCTCAAAATACTGTCCGATCCAAATCATCCGGAACATCATGAATACAATGAATGGCTTAATGGTCACGCAAAAAATTACTTTCCTTATGACCCCGACAAGTTTGAGCCCGAAAATGTGGATTTCTGGGATCCCAAGCGCAGGTTCAAAATGGCATTTTCGCGATGAATACCGGAGATCCTAACCTTGCTGCGTCAGGTGACAGCGCAAAAATCGGCGCCGCTGCCGAGCAGCACGTCATGCAATCAAGATGGGAGCTGGTGTGGTTATGAAAACGATGCAGATCAGCAAAGCTTTCACGCTGATGGAACCAGGCCCCGTTGTCTTCGTTACGACCAGTGATGGCAAGAAGAGCAACATCATGACAATCTCCTGGACCATGGTGATAGACTTCACTCCGAAGTTTACCGTCACGACCGGGCCATGGAATTATTCCTATGCCGCGCTTCGAAAATCGAAGGAATGCGTGATTTCAATTCCCACCGTTGACCTCCTGGATAGGGTCGTTGGCGTGGGAACATGTTCCGGGGCCGACACAGACAAATTTGAAAAGTTCGGGCTCACTCCCGTGGCGGGAAAGTATGTCAGATCGCCTTTGATTAAGGAATGTCTGGCGAATATCGAATGCAAAGTCATCGATATCGCCAAGAAGCACAATATCGTCATCCTCGAAGGCGTCGCCGCGTACTTCGACAATTCACGAAAGGAGAAGCGAACCGTTCACGCAATCGGCGACGGAACGTTCATCGTGGATGGGCGGAAGTTGAATCGAAGGGAAATGATGCGGTCGAAGCTTCCAGATGGTGTGTGAATCATGGATGGGCATGCGCGGCATGTCGCTTCCGCGTTTTGACATCCATATACCCGAGCATCCGGTGGTTTGCTCAACAATTCGTTGCAGGCGAAGCAGTAGAATGACCACAGTAGATCCATCTGGCCAGTCGAACTTCCAGATGATTGTTGCCCGTCACATTGCACGGTACCCCGCTATGCGGCTGGAAGATGTATATAAACTGGCTCATCAAGCCTGCCTCGGCAGCGAACATGCCGTTCCGGATAAGGCTCATGCGCAGCGGTGGCTCGAGCGGGAACTCGCTCAACTCAGCGATGGTCCCCCGGAACCGATGCTGGACCCCATTTCGCCCGATGCGAGCATTCTGCGCGTTCATTTTCGGCCCTTTCTTTCCGGCGGCGGTGATCCGGTTCGGTTGGTGGAGGCCTTCGTGCGCACGGCCAATGAGTATCGAGGATGCACAGCGCAACTACGGTCTTGCTGGGCCAGCGTGGAGGGGATGGCGGCGGCGGGGCATCTGCCTTTCCTGAGGACCGATGCGCAGGCTTATTGGCATCGGATCGAGGCAAACGGATATCCCGCTGTCCGTCACTCAGCCGTTTATGAGGCCGCCTATCGTCCTGCCTATCGTGTGGTGGCGCGCGAATTTCTGCCGGAGTCATTGCGGGCCGCGTTGACATGATGGTCGGCCAGGCCGCCCAAAGCCGGACACTGGGATTTCCGGCGGCAGGTTGTCTCCGTCGTTTTACCGGGAGGTGAATCCATGCAAATTCCGTTTTATCAGATCGACGCATTCGCATCCCGGGTATTTGAAGGAAATCCCGCCGGGGTATGTCTGCTTGCGGAATGGCTGCCGGAAGATACGATGCAGTTCATCGCTGCCGAAAACAACCTGCCGGAAACGGCGTTCCTGGTTCAACGAGAAGGACACTACGACCTGCGTTGGTTCACTCCCAGGGTGGAAATCGATCTTTGCGGTCACGCGACGCTGGCAGGCGGCCATGTCATTTTTGAGTTTGTAAACCGCGACGCAAGGCGGGTTCAATTCCGGAGCAGGAGCGGCATGTTGTCCGTGGAGCGGAACGGCGACCTTCTTTTTCTGGACTTTCCCTCCCGAAAGCCGTTGCCATGCGAGGTTCCCGATGGCCTCTACTCCATACTCGGAGCAACGCCATTACAAGTGCTTGCATCCCGAGATCTGATGGTTGTTTTTGACGATGAAGATGTCGTGAGAACGCTCGATCCCGATCTGGGGGGTATCACAAGGCTTCACAGCTTCGCGTTGATCGTCACGGCACCCGGTCGGGATGCCGACTTCGTGTCCCGTTTTTTTGCACCCGGTGCGGGAATTCCCGAGGATCCGGTAACCGGCTCATCACACTGCACGCTCATTCCGTATTGGTCGGAGCGTCTGAAAAAGAAAGACCTTCATGCCCTGCAATTGAGCAAGCGCGGCGGCGAACTGTTTTGCGAGAACAGGGGAGACCGAGTGGCAATCGGAGGCCGGTGTGTCACCTATCTGTCTGGATCCATTACAATATGAATTTTCAAACCAGTCACTCAAGCCGATCGCGACCTGCCGGGTTGCTCCGGCTGAGCCTTTCGTTCGGGAAAAGAGGGTAGGGGCAATGAAAGTCAAACCAAAGGATGTTCGTGCAAAGATCCGTGCCAAATGCAGGAAAACGACAAAGTTACTGATGAGCCTGACCGCCTGCCTGATGTTGCTGCTGCTTGCCGTTGGAGATGTTCACGCAGGGGCCCAATGGCCCCGGATTGCCTTTTCCAAAGACGGCACCCCCGTTTCCTATGAGGTCTATGGTGCCGGAGAACCGGCTCTCGTGTTCGTGCATGGCTGGAGTTGTGATGCCCGCTACTGGCGTGCACAAGTGCCGTATTTCTCGAAAAAACACCGTGTCGTCGTTCTTGACCTGGCCGGCCACGGTCACTCGGGGATGTCACGCACAAAGTACACCATGGGCGCCTTTGGAGAGGATGTGCGGGCCGTGGCGGAAGCGGTCGGCAGTCCCCGCGTCATTCTGATCGGCCACTCCATGGGCGGCTCGGTGATCGCAGAGGCTGCCCGACTCATGCCGGATCGGGTGATCGGCTTGATCGGAGTCGATACGCTTGACAATATCGAATACCCTTTGACTTCGGAAGCGCTGAAGAAGATGACCGCCCCACTGAAGAAGGATTTTCGCTCCGGAAGCAGGCAGTTCATCGGGCAGATGCTTTCGCCCCAAACCGATCCTCAGCTCCGCGAGTGGATTCTTGCCGACGTTTCCGCTGCGCCTCCCGGCGTCGCCTTGAGCGCGATGAACGAGATGATGGCGCAATACATTACCGGCGAAGCGGCCAGGGTATTTGAAAAAATCCGTCTCCCCGTCGTCACCGTGAACGGGGATCTGTGGCCCATAAACTTTGAGGCAAACAGGAGACACATGTTTTCTTACCGGGCTATCGTTCTGACGGGGGCGGATCATTTCCTGATGATGAATCGACCGGAAGAATTCAACCGCGCCTTGGAGCAAGCAATCCAAATGCTTCCGGAAAAATCGGAGAAATAAAGGGTCGGGACCGGGACCGTTCAGCCGAACGCTGCGCTCCGGCTGACGCATCCCCCAGCCGCCTCAACTCTTTAGCGCTGACACGGAAATCTGAGCCATGCTTTTTCAGGAACTTGAAAACATCTATGCCCGTCCGAGGCCGTTTGCGTTTTATACCGCGAGCG
Organism: uncultured Syntrophaceae bacterium; assembly: GCA_964460245.1. Lineage (GTDB taxonomy): Bacteria > Desulfobacterota > Syntrophia > Syntrophales > Fen-1087 > JAXDBM01. Next base: position 4,206 of record CAYWTL010000031.1, read on the forward strand.
ATCTCTGGACCGATGAGCATACATCAGCGAAAATGCTGTCTTTTCACCTCGACGAGAGCGTTGATGTCTCCTCGCGGAATGCGCGGTTCATTCGAGCATCCGTCGATTGGATCGTTTCTCGTTTCGGCCTGTCGGAATCTTCTTCCGTGGCGGACTTCGGCTGCGGCCCGGGCCTTTACGCAACGCAGCTCGCCGGATGCCGCCTTCAAGTAACAGGCATCGATTTTTCCGAGAGATCGATTCAGCATGCCGTCGCCGTCGCCGACAAAAGCGGGCTTTCGATCCGCTACGTTCACCAAAACTACCTTGAGTTCGAGACCGAAGAGCGGTTCGATCTGATTTTGATGATCCTGTGTGACTTCTGTGCGTTGAGTCCCACGCAACGAAAGACGATGCTCGACAAATTCGTGTCGCTCTTGAAGCCGAATGGCCATGTTTTGCTGGACGTCTACTCCCTGGCGGGCTTTGCCCAACGCAGGGAAGGAGCCCTCTGTAAACTCAACCTTTTGAATGGTTTCTGGTCTCCGGACCGGTACTACGGATTTTCCAACACCTTCAGATACGAGGATGAAAAGGTGGTCCTCGACAAATACACCATCGTGGAACCCGACCGCATTCGAACCGTATACAACTGGTTTCAGCATTTCAGCCCCGAGATGATCAAGGCCGAGTTTTCCAGCAGCGGATTGCGGGTAACCGACATTTATGCCGATGTTGCGGGCAGACCATTTGATCCTCAATCACCTGAATTTGCGGTTGTGGCGGGTCTTCAAGGAATTGCCAAAGATCTGCGACGGGCAGGAAATTGAGCACACGATTGCATAACCATTCGTTTTCTTTTCATTATGGATGAATCCCGCATGGAATGCGCGGAACCGGCCGTTTATAAATCGGCAGCCACCCTGAAAAGTCTCGGCAATGAATATTCGATTTTCGCCGACCGGATCGAGCTGAACTGGGGATTTCCATTGGTCGCCCTGAAGCTGATCATCCACAGGGATGACCTCGTTTCGATAGGGGTTTTTAAGCCCCCTGTCATCAGAACGACGTTCTGGGCCTTGAAACTCGACCTGGCGGATCTGCACGAGCATGTGGGGATACAAAGAAGGAGCGGAATCTTCAAACAACTGAGGTTCACCCCGGAAAAGCCGAAGGAATTTATTTCGCGGGCAAAAGAAACTCTGATGCCGTGATGTTGAACTTACAACGGCTGCGGATTTTCCCACTGGCCGTGGCACGCCGTCAACCCGGAAGAAAAGACCGATGGAAGCCTCCTCCAAACGACTGATCAAACCTGAGAAACCAGGGAAAACAGACCAATGAACTTGACAAAACGTTGGGTGATGCTATCCTCCGCCATCCTTTTCCTTTTCAGTCCGGGCGGTTTCGCATGGGCTCAATGGCAAGAGGCGGCATCCTGCGAACAGGTCGTTGCTGCCGTCAGCGCCGGCCTCCCGTCCCGGATCGACCAGCCGGAACTGATCGAGGCGATCCGCACGCTGAACCGCACAGGCAACAAAAAACTGCCGCCAAAATTCGTGACCAAGCGCGAGGCCCGGTCACGGGGATGGAAGCCCGGCAAAGACCTGTGGTCCATTGACAGGCTCAGGGGTTCCAGCATCGGCGGCGATTCCTTCCGGAACATCGAGGGCCGCCTGCCCGAAGGCAAATGGCGCGAGGCGGACCTGGATTACAAGGGCGGTCGCCGGGGCGGCAAACGCCTTGTCTTTTCTCGCGACGGCCGGCGCTTCGTGACCGTGGACCATTACAACACTTTTGTGGGGATACCGCCATGTCGATAAGACGCTGCACGTTGAAAGGCAAAATGACGCGTTCGCTCGACGATCTCTACGACCAGCTCTCGATCCCGTTGTCGCTGCCGAAGCACTTCGGCCGGAATCTCGATGCGCTCTGGGACGTTCTTTCCACGGATGTTGAAGGTCCCTTCGAGATCGTGTGGAAACATGCGGCCGATTCGAGAAAGCTCATGGGGAAGGACTTCGACCGGACCGTCAAGCTTTTGAAAAACCTGCAAAAAGAACGAGATGACTTCAAATTGAAGATCGAGAGGTAACGGACCGCCACCTTGCCCCGGCCATTCGATCGGCAGGGAGCGCGACACCCGTCAACCATGCAACCGGGGCTACGCAGAGGGAATAATGGATTGGATCATTCTAGTTCTTGCCGGGCTTTTTGAGGTCGGCTGGGCCATCGGGCTGAAATACACGGAGGGCTTCACCCGTTTGTGGCCGACCGTCTGGACCGTCCTGGCGATGTTGGTCAGTCTCTGGCTTTTGGGGATCGCCATGAAATCGCTCCCGATCGGTACCGCCTACAGCGTCTGGGTCGGGGTCGGCGCCGCGGGCACCGTGATTCTCGGGATCGCGCTGTTCAACGAGCCGGCAAACGCCTTTCGGCTCATCAGCGTGGGGCTCATCATCGCCGGCATCGTCGGCCTGCGGATGGCGACACCGGCATAGGCCGGCTGCCGGCTGCCCTCCATCCTGAAATCCGCTTCCGGAATGTGCGGATTCGCGTCGTTGGCCCGGAAGCGGCTGCGTCACCAACGCTTTATCGCTTTGACATTCCCGGCCGGAATCGGTTATAAGCAGGCAAAAATTTCAAGGGAGCGATCATGACCAAACTTTTCTCCTTTACCGGCGCTCGAAAGATCGTCTTCGGAACCGGTTCCTTCGCAAAGCTGGCCGAGCACATCCAGGCATTGAAAGGCCGCCGACCCCTCGTGGTGCTGGACAAGAATCTGGCCGCGGCCGGATTCCAGGAAAAAGTTGCCGGTGTTCTCGACACAAGCGGCTTGAAGATCAGCTTCTTCGACAAGGCCGAACCGGAGCCGAAACTGGACCTGGCCGACGAGGGCGCCCGGATCGCCCTGAAGGGGAAATGCGATCTGGTGGTGGGAATCGGCGGGGGCAGCGCCATGGACCTGGCCAAGGCGGTGGCCGCCGTAGCCGGAAACCAGGGCCATGCCGTGGATTACCTCGGCCTGAACAAGGTGCCGGGGCCCGGACTGCCCACAATCATGATCCCCACGACGGCGGGGACCGGCAGCGAAGTGACCTTCACGGCCGTCTTCGTCCGCCAGAACCTGAAGAAAAAGGAAGGGATGAACAGCCCCTACCTCTATCCCGACCTCGCCCTTCTCGATCCGGAATTGACCTTGACGCTGCCGCCGGAGCCGACAGCCACCACGGGACTGGACGCTCTCTGCCATGCCGTCGAATCCTACACATCCATCAACGCCTCTCCCATGAGCGAGATGCTCTCGCTGGAGGCGATCCGTCTCATCTCAGAGAACTTGAGAACCTGCGTCCACAACGGCAGCGATCTGGAGGCCCGCGAACAGATGCTGCTCGGCAGCCTCTATGCCGGGCTGGGACTGGCCAACGCAGGCGTCACCGCCGTTCATTCCCTGTCCTACCCCCTGGGCGGTCAGTACGGGGTACCCCACGGGCTGGCCAACACGATCCTCCTCCCCCACGTCATGTCCTTCAACCTGCCCGGAAACCCGGAGAAATTTTCCGTGATCGCCGAGGTGATGGGCGAGGTGATCGACGACCTGCCTCTGCGGGAGGCGGCCTGGTTGTCCGTGGAAGCCGTGAGGACACTGATCGAGGACTGCGGGATCTATACCACCCTGGAAGTCCTGGATATCCCGCGGGATGCCTTCCCGGCGCTGGCCAAAGTGGCCATGACGGTGGCCAGGCCACTGGAAAACAACCCCAGGAAGCTGACCCTTGACGACGCGGTGGAAATATACGAGGAAGCGTACTGACGGACAACAACCCGCTTTGAGCGGTTGGATCATCATGGAGGAAACGGAATGGCAGGCGCGGAACTGATCGGCAGGGAAGAGATGAAGGAAGTGATGGATGTCCTGGAAACGGGCGTCCTGATGCGATACGGCTTCGACAAGGAAAGGAAAGGGATTTTCAAGGTCCGCCGGTTCGAGGAGGAATTCGCGAACTACTGCGGGGCCCGCTACGCCCTGGGCGTCACGTCCGGCTCGACGGCGCTGAAAGTCGCGCTGACGGCGATGGACATCTGCCCCGGCGACGAGGTGATCGTCCCCGCCTTCACGTTCCTGGCAACCTACGAGGCGGTGCTGGAGGTGGGGGCGATTCCGGTCATGGCCGACATCGATGAGACGCTGAATCTCGACCCGGCCTCCATCGAGAAGCGGATCACACCCTACACCAAGGCGATCATCCCCGTGCACATGTGCGGTTCCGGCGCCCACATCGACAAGATCATGGATCTCGCCCGGGTCTACCAGTTGATGGTTCTGGAGGACAACGCCCAGGCATGCGGCGGCAGCTTTCGCGGCAAGAAACTGGGGACCTTCGGCGATATGGGGATCTTCAGTTTCGACTACTACAAAACGCTCACCACCGGCGAGGGCGGCATGGTGGTGTCGGACAACAAGCGCCTGTCCGACCGGGCCGAGTGGTATCACGATCACGGCCACGACCACAACCCCAAGGTCAGCCGCGCCATGGAAGGGCGAAGCATCCTCGGTTTCAACTATCGAATGAACGAACTCCAGGGCGCCCTGGGGCTGGCCCAGCTTCGAAAGCTCGACTGGCTCATCGGGGAGCAGCAGAAAAACAAACAGTCCATCAAGAACATGCTCGGCACCGTCCCGGGGGTCAAATTCCGCGAACTGCCCGACCCCGAGGGCGATACGGCCACGTTCCTGGCCTTCAACTTCCCCGACCCGGGCACGGCGGAGCGATTCCAGAAAACCCTCGGAGAGAACGGTGTCGATACGGTCTGCTTCAAAAAGAACTCCTGGCACTACGTCCCCAACTGGGAGCACTTCCAGGCCTGGTGCACGGCGAACTCCCAGCGTTTCCCCTTCAGCAACCCGATGTACCGGGGCAAGATCGATTACGGACGCCACCTCATCCCCCAGGCCGAGGACATCCTCGGGCGGACGCTCGTCCTGGGAATCTCCGTAAAAATGCCGGAGGAGCGGATGACCGCCATTCAGGCGGCAATTGAAAAGGCCGCCGCCGCATTGTAAAGCACACCATGCAGTCTGCGGCGACACAATCGCGAGCCGCGGCGTGGGAACACGCCCATGCCGCCATGGATACCTCAGGAGGGACAGCATGATCGTCGTCACCGGCGGGGCCGGATTCATCGGCAGCGCCTTCGTCTGGAAACTGAACCGGGAAGGCATCGATGACATCGTCATCGTGGACCGGCTGGGCACGTCAGAAAAATGGAAGAATCTCGTCGCTCTGCGGTTCATCGAATACATCAAGAAGGACGACTTCCTCCAGATGATCTATGCCGACCAGGTCCCCTTCACGGCCAGCGCGGTCATCCACATGGGGGCCTGTTCGTCCACCACGGAGCGGGACGCCGATTACCTTTGGATGAACAACTACCTCTACACCTGCCGGCTGGCCGACTGGGCCATTCGGAACCAGGTCCGCTTCATCTATGCCAGTTCTGCCGCCACCTATGGCGACGGGACAAAGGGATTCTCCGACGACGATTCGCGGATCCCCGGTCTGCGCCCGATCAACATGTACGGATACTCCAAGCAGGTCTTCGACCTGTGGGTGCTCAAGCAGCAGGCGGAAAAAAAGGTCGCCGGCATCAAGTTTTTCAACGTCTTCGGCCCCAACGAGTACCATAAGGGAGACATGGCCAGCGTGATCTTCAAGTCTTTCAATCAGATCCGGGAGACGGGCCGTGTCCGCCTGTTCAAGTCATACCGGAAGGAATACGGCGACGGGGAACAGGTCCGCGACTTTGTTTACGTAAAGGACTGCGTGGACGTTCTCTGGTGGCTGCTTGAGCATGTTGAAGTGAACGGCATCTTCAACCTGGGGACGGGAAAGGCGCGATCCTGGAACGATCTGGTCCATGCCGTTTTTGCGGCGATGGGCATGAAACCCAGCGTGGAATATATCGACATGCCGGCGGGCCTGTCCGCCCAGTACCAGTATTTCACGGAGGCAAAAATGGACAAGCTCCGGGCGACGGGGTGTCCGCTCGCCTCCCGGTCCCTTGAAGACGCCGTTCAGGATTACGTCGCCAATTACCTGCTGAAACCCGATCCCCGCCTATGAAGGTCGCCTGCATCATCCCGGCCCGTTACGAATCGACGCGCTTCGGAGGGAAGCCCCTGGCCGACCTCTGCGGCAGGCCGATGATCCAGCATGTCTATGAAAGGGTGTTGAAGGCCGGGTCGGTTTCCCAGGCCGCCGTGGCCACCGACGACGACCGGATTTACAGGACCGTCCTGAAGTTCGGCGGCAGGGCCATCATGACCGACCGGAATCACAAATCGGGAACGGACCGGATTGCCGAGGCCGTCGCCGTTCTGAACCTCGGCCCGGAAGATATCGTGGTGAATGTCCAGGGGGATCAGCCGCTTTTCGAACCGGTCCAGATCGACGAGGTTGTCCGACCGCTCCGGGAAGATCCGGTCGTCGTCATGGCCACGCTGATCTACCGGATCCGGCGGGCTGAGGAAATCACCCATCCGAATGCCGTCAAGGTGGTTGTCGACAGGAACAACTTCGCCCTCTATTTCTCCCGCGCCACCATTCCCTGTGTGCGGGACCCGGGACGGGCGGCGACCTATTACAAGCATCACGGGATCTACGCCTACCGGCGCTCGTTCCTGGAAACCTTCACCCGGCTGCCGCAGGGCGTTCTGGAGCGTCTGGAGGCGCTGGAGCAGCTTCGCGCCATCGAGCACGGATATCGAATCAAGGTGGTGGAAACCGACTATGATTCCGTGGAAGTGGATACCTGCGAAGAATTGGCGCGGGTGGCCAGGATCATCGAAGGGCGGGAGTGATTCTTCGCGTTTGCGGTGCTTGAGCGGGCCTTAGCCCGACTTCCCCTTGAACAGGAGTTCCAGGACCTTCCGCTCGCTCGGTTCATCCGCTCTTTTCTCAGCCGGCTCGCTCTCGGTCTGTTCCAGCTTGTCCATGTAGGAAGAACCGTTGAAGACGGCCCCCTCCGTCACGGACAGTCGGGGTGTAAAGATGTCGCCGTGAACCCGGCCCGTCGCCCGGAGTTCCACCCGTTCCTTGCCCGTGAGCTGCCCCTCCGCCATCCCGCCGATGACGATGTGGCTGGCGGAAATATTCCCCCGGACACAGGCTTTTTCCCCGAGGATCACCTTACCCCCCGTCACATGGCCGATGATGGAGCCATCCACGATGATTGTGCCCAGGGCCTCCACATCTCCGGAAATCTTTGAACTCTCGCCGATAATCAGCCTCAGCCGGTCCGTTTTTTTGCTGAACATCAGGAGCTCCTTTCGATGAAGTCCCTCGGATTGAGAACCCGGCCGGTCCGCCATACCTCATAATGAACGTGGCTTCCGGTGGAATTCCCGGTCGACCCCGCATAGGCGATGACACCGCCCCGTTTCACCTGCTGCCCGACCTCGACGGTATTGCTCTCATTGTGGGCATAGAAGGTTGAAAACCCGTGCCCGTGTTCGATCACGACCACGTTGCCGCCACCGCCGCTCCATCCGGAGAAGCTCACGATTCCGTCCGCCGTCGCCAGGACCGGCGTGCCGCCCGGAACGGACACATCGATGCCGCGATGCAGCTCGACGCGGCCGCTGATCGGGTTGACACGCGAGCCGAACGGCGAGGAAACCGTCCCCGGCACGGGCAATCCTTTGGGTGTGGCCATATAGAGGTTTTTCTGCTGGTGAAGATACTCCTTGATGGCCCCCACGGTCTTCATCGAGATGGCGATCTGCTGCTTAACCTGCTGGATGTCCACGGTCCCCATGTCTATGGTTCCCATGTCCGACACATCGACATTTTCGAGAATCTTCTCGCGGGAACCCAGGGACAATAATCGGTAAAGGTCCTTCTCCGCTTTTTTCAGCGATGCCAGGGTGGTATTGAAGTCCGAGACTTTTTTCGCGTAGTCCTGAATCTGTTTCTCCATGGCCCGGTACTTGAGGAGATCGATCGTGGCCATACCCAGATAGACGGCGCAGCCGCAGCCGATCGCGGCGGCAATGAAAACACCGATGGCGGGGATGTTCATGTGAAAGGATTTACGGGTGTTATGGTGGGGAATGAGCATGATCGTCACGGGGGCGAGCGCCCGCTTGATGAGCGTTTTGATCTTCTGCATTCTTGGCATATCTGCCTCCCATCGAAATGCGACAAAAGTGCCCGTGAGTGCAGGCGGAGTCACATTGAAATGCTTCAGGACGCGAAGTGGACACAACCGGAAAATCAGACCAGACAATTGCAGGCCATCAAAAAAGCGGTTGTCGAAATAGAAAATCTGAAGCGACGTTATGAAATAAAGCTGCGATCCCCCTATGGTTGAAGCAGGGGCGGCTACCTTTATCAGCGTGTACGGAATTCAAACCGGGCTCGGTGCGAGTGCAAAGGTTTCCGTTGACGTTTTTAAAGAGCGGTGGCAGGTTGCCACAGGATCGCTCGAAATGCAAGCCAAAAATGAATATCTTATTATATTCAAACAGTTATTTGTTAAATAACCGCGAATGCAGCTTTCCCGGGGAGGAATGGGATGGATCGGTGAGGATGCTTCGCCGGCGAATCGGCCGGCGAAGCATCCCCGTTTGCCGTGGAATCCGATGGAGCGGTCAGTCTTTGAAGACGGCGCCCGTACTGGCTGATGTCACGAGCCGGGCATAGCGGCCCAGGTATCCCGTGGTGATGGAGGGGGGCAGCGGCTTGAATGCCTTTTTGCGCTTTTTCATCTCATCGGGGCTGACCTTGAGGGTGATCCTCTTCTTCGGAATATCGATGGCGATGATGTCTCCCTCTCTGACCAGACCGATGGGGCCGCCTTCCGCCGCCTCCGGGGAAATGTGTCCGATGGCCGCCCCGCGGGTCCCGCCGCTGAAGCGGCCGTCCGTGAGCAAGGCAACGGTGGTATCGAGACCCATGCCGGCGATGACCGACGTCGGTCCCAGCATCTCCCGCATGCCCGGTCCGCCCTTGGGGCCCTCGTAGCGGATGATGACAATATCGCCCTGCTTGATCCGGCCGCCCAGAATCGCCTGGATCGCGTCGTCCTCGCAATCGAAGACGCGGGCCGGGCCTTCGTTGACCAGCATGTTCTCCCCCACGGCGGACTGTTTGACGACGGCGCCATCCGGGGCCAGGTTCCCGCGAAGGATGGCGATGCCGCCCTCCTTCGAATAGGGATTCTTGAGAGGCCGGATGACATCTTCATTGAGGATGTTTGCCACCTTGAGGTTTTCACCCACAGTCTTCCCCGTGACGGTCAAGGCCTTTGGATCGATGACGCCCAGTGGACTGATCCGCTTCATGACCGCCTGGATTCCTCCCGCCGCGTCGAGATCCTCGATGTGGTGGGCGCCGGCCGGGGAGAGCTTGCAGAGGTTGGGAGTCTTTCGGCTGATCTCATTGAACAGGTCGAGGTCCAGACGGATGCCCGCCTCATGGGCAATGGCCGGGATGTGGAGGACGGTATTGGTGGAGCATCCGAGTGCCATATCGACGGCAATGGCGTTCCTGAAGGCTGTCAATGTCGCGATCTCCCTTGGTTTGATGTCCTTTTTCAGGAGCTGCATGATTTTCATGCCCGCCTCCTTGGCGAGGCGCCGGCGGGCGGCGTGGACGGCCAGGACGGTGCCGTTGCCGGGAAGCCCGAGGCCGATGGCCTCAGTGACGCAGTTCATGGAATTGGCCGTGTACATGCCGGAGCAGGAGCCGCAGCCCGGACAGGCGCAGTCTTCGAGGTCCTTCAGTTCCCGCTGCGGCATCCGGCCGATCTTGACCTTGCCGACCCCTTCAAAGACGCTGATCAGATCGACCGTTTTGCCCGCCAGCCGTCCGGCCAGCATGGGCCCGCCGCTGATGAAGATCGTTGGGATATTGAGGCGCATGGCGGCCATGAGCATACCCGGAATGATCTTGTCGCAGTTCGGTATCATCACCAGCGCGTCAAATGGGTGGGCCATGACCATGGCCTCGACTGAGTCGGCAATCAGTTCCCGGCTGGCCAGCGAGTATTTCATACCCGTGTGCCCCATGGCAATGCCGTCGCAGATCCCGATGGCGGGAAATTCGACCGGCGTACCCCCGGCCAGGCGGATGCCGGCTTTCACATCCTGCGTGATGATGTTGAGATGGACATGGCCGGGGATGATTTCATTGTAGGAATTCACCACCCCGATCATGGGCTGGGCGATTTCCCGGTCGGTGTAGCCCATGGCCTTGAACAGGGACCGGTGCGGCGCCCGTTCAAAGCCCTTCTTCATCAGGTCGCTTCTCATGTTCGCCTCCTCCCCTCTTTACTTCTTGCGACGTTCCGGCCTGAGCGCGCGGACGGCGGCACCGGCCAACCACATCTCGCTGTTCTTGATGGCGTCCAGTTCGGCCTGCAGTTTCGCCCGATAGTCCGGCGCGCTGTTCACCCGGAGGACGATTTCCGTCTCCTTCCCCGAGGCGACCCGGTCGTAGAGTTCGGTGAACAGGGGGGCCACGGCGTCACGGAAACGGTTCTTCCAGTCCAGGGCGCCGCGCTGGGCCGTGGTGCTGCAGTTGGCGTACATCCAGTCCATTCCGTTCTGGGCAACCAGCGGCATGAGGCTCTGGGTCAGCTCCTCCACCGTCTCGTTGAAGGCCTCGCTCGGACTGTGGCCCCGTTTTCGCAGTTCGTTGTACTGGGCTTCCAGGACACCCGCCAGGCATCCCATCAGCACGCCCCGCTCTCCCGTGAGATCGCTGTAGACCTCCTGCTCGAAAGTGGTCGGGAAAAGATATCCCGAGCCGATGGCGACACCGACGGCCAGCGTCCGCTCCATGGCTCGCCCCGTATAATCCTGGAAAACGGCGTAGCTTGAATTGATCCCGCTGCCCGCCAGATAGTTGTCGCGAACGGTGCGGCCGGCGCCCTTGGGCGCAACCAGAATCACGTCGATGTCCGGCGGCGGAATCACCCCGGTCTGCTCCTTGTACACAATGGAGAAACCGTGTGAAAAATAAAGGGCCTTGCCTTTGGTCAGGGTCGGCTTGATTTCCGGCCACATGGCCTTCTGACCCGCGTCGGACTGGAGGTACTGGATAATGGTCCCCCGTTTGGCAGCCTCGATGGGCGAAAACAGCGTTTCGCCCGGAACAAATCCCTCGTCGATGGCCTTCTGCCAGTTGTAGTCCCCTTCACCCACAATGACGCGGATCCCGTTGTCTTTCATGTTCAGGGCCTGACCGCGCCCCTGGACCCCGTATCCGACGACGGCCACAACTTCATCTTTGAGGACCTGCCGTGCCTTGTCGAGGGTAAATTCCTCGGACGTGATGACATCCTCCATGATTCCGCCTATGTTGATCTTCGACATGCATTCCCTCCTGTAATTCGTTGAATGTTTTTAGAAATGAACGATACGGTTGACCGCAAAAATCTCCCCGGCTCCATTCCTTGCGTCACGGGCAGGAGTTATCATCCTCTCATTCTTTCGGGGGCAAGCCGGTTGCCGTTCCTACCCGGGCAGCGACCCCGGGACGGAAGGATGACGACCTGTCAATATTTTCGTTCCAGTGCGGCGGCGCCGGTCCGGGCGATGTCGTCGATGCCCAGCGGTTTCAGTGTGGTCAGAACCTTGTCAATGTCCTCCCGGCTGCCTGTGAACTGCAACACGCAGTGGTCCGTGTTGAACGTCAGGATCTTGCAGTTCAGGACATCGATCGCCTTCATCAGATCCGGCTTGGTCTCCTTCATCAGATTCATTCGAATGAGGATCATTTCCCGCTTGATGGATTCCACCTCGGAGAGGTTTTCCACACGAATGACATCCAGCAGCTTGTTCAGGGCATTGATAATCCTGCCTATCATGATCTTCGAAGTTCGGGTCGTCAGGATGATTTTCGACACCTTGGGATTCAAGGTGATATCGACGCAGAGGCTGTCGATGTTGTAGCCCTTGCCGCCCAGCGTACCCGCGATACGGGCCAGCACATCCGGCTTGTTGTTCACCATCATTGAAAGCACATACTCTTTTTTGTCCGCTTTTTCCATAACTGTTGTACCTTTCTCTAGCTTTTTGTTCTAATTGATCATCTCCCTTGTGCCCAGGGTCATCTCGCTGATGGAGCCACCCGGCCGGACCATGGGGTAGACGCATTCCTCCCGGGCCACCCGGAATTCCATCAGGACCGGTTTCGGCATCGTCAGCCCCTGCCGGAGCAGGGGCTCCACCTCGGCCGGCCGGTCCGTCCGCAGACCCACGAAGCCGTAAGCCTCCGCCACTTTGACGAAATCCGGTGCGTACATCATTTCCGTGTGGGAATAACGCTTTTCGTAGAACAGCTCCTGCCACTGGCGCACCATGCCGAGGTAGTTGTTGTTCAGCAGCACGATCTTCACCGGCAGGTTATACTGAACGGCCGTGGCCATTTCCTGGATGTTCATCTGGATGCTGCCGTCTCCGGCGATATCCACAACCAGCGCATCCGGAAAGGCGCACTGCACGCCGATGGCGGCAGGAAAACCGTATCCCATGGTGCCCAGACCTCCCGACGAAATAAAGGTGTGGGGATTATCGTATCGGTAGAACTGGGCGGCCCACATCTGATTCTGTCCGACTTCCGTGGTGATGATGGCCTTGCCCCGGGTCAGTTCGAAGAGTTTTTCGATCACGAACTGGGGTTTGATGATCTCTCCGTTCTGGCAGTAGGTCAGGGGCACCTCCTGCTTCCAGGCCTCGATCTGGTCCAGCCATGCCTGGCGCTCCGCTTCGTCGAACCGGTACCGCTGCTCGGCGAGCATGCCGTTGATCTGCTGCAGGGCCGTCTTCAAGTCGCTGACAATGGGAAGATCGACAATGACATTTTTGTTGATCGAGGACGGATCGACATCGATGTGAATGATTTTGGCATTCGAGGCGAAGGTTTCGATCTTGCCCGTGACCCGGTCTGAAAAGCGGGATCCCAGCACGATCAAGAGATCGCAGTTGCTGATGGCCATGTTGGCATAGTACGTGCCGTGCATGCCCAGCATGCCGAGCCACAGGGGATGCGTGCCGGGGAATCCGCTCAGTCCCATGAGCGTGGATGTGACGGGGATGCGGGTTTTTTCGATGAAGAGGCGAAGCTCCTCCGGCGCTTTCCCGAGCAGAATGCCTCCGCCGATGAGGACCACCGGGCATTTGGCTTCCTTGAGAAATCCGAGCATCTGGGCATATTTCTTGGACGAGGCCTTGTGCAGCGGCTCATCCATTTTGACGACAATGGAGGAAGGGTCGTACTCGGCCATGGAGGCCATGACATTCTTCGGCAGATCCACCAGGACGGGACCGGGGCGTCCCGACCGCGCGATGTGGAAAGCCTCTTTGATCGTCGTGGCCAGTTCCTCGACGTTCCGGACCAGGAAGTTGTGCTTCGTGCAGGGCCTGGTGATCCCGGTGATGTCGCTTTCCTGAAAGGCATCGTTCCCGATCAGCGTCGTGGGCACCTGCCCCGTGAAAACGACGATGGGAATGGAGTCGGAATGGGCGGTGGCAATGCCCGTGACGGTGTTGGTCGCACCGGGACCGGAGGTCACCAGGGCTACGCCGACCTTGCCGGACGCCCGGGCATAACCGTCGGCGGCATGCACCGCACCCTGCTCATGACGAACCAGGATGTGCTTGATGTCGCTGCGGTACAGTTCATCGTAAATATCGATGACCGCGCCTCCGGGATAACCGAATATGGTGTCCACCTGTTCTTCCTTGAGCATGTTCAGCAAGATCTGTGTTCCTTTTAACTTCACTTTCCAACCTCCTGTATTTTGAATGACGCGGATTTCGGCCAGATAACAAAAGAGCCGCAAACGGTTCATCTGCGGCTCTGCGATACAAAAAAAGCCGCGGACCGTGAAGGGGCCCGCGGCTTTCAGTTTCTATGTCTGACCATCATGGAAACCGAGCAGCAGACCCCGCCTGTACGATGACTACAGATACGCAATTTCCTACGTTCGGTATGCGGCGGATCGGTTTATGACGGTTCATCAATGAATCTTTCCCATGAATATTTTGGTTCACTACGACGAAAAAAATGTTTTGTCAAGCCGAATTTTACATCCGCGGTTCAGTCCACCGCCTCCGACTCATGGTCGGCCGGTGAACGAGGGAGCTCGCCCGGCGGTATGGGTATGCCGTCATCGGGGATGGTTCCCTCCAGAAAAGCCTCGTAGATCCCCCCCCTGTACAGGCGATGCAGGGGCTGACCCGATTGCGCATCGACTTTGCTGAAGACAATGCCTTCCGGAACGGGAAATGTCTCCACGGGCATGCCCTGAACGGCCTTTTCCATGAAATACAGCCAGATGGGGGCAGCGGCCCGGCCTCCGACCTCCTGATTGCCCAGCGATTTTTCCTGGTCGAATCCGACCCACACGCCGGTAACGAGAGACGGGGTGTATCCGACGAACCAGGCATCCCGTACATCATCCGTTGTCCCGGTCTTTGCCGCGACGGGTCTTCCAAGGCTCCGAACCCTGCGTCCGGTCCCGACTTCCACGACATCCTGCATGACGTAAGTGGAAAGAAAGGCGATGCGCGGATCGATGACCTGCTCGACCCGAGCTTGGCTTTCTTCAAAAACGTGACCGGTCCGGTCAACGATCTTTTTGATGAAAAATGGCTCCACCTTCCTGCCCTGATTGGCCAGTACGCCATATGCGCGGACCATTTCCTGGAGAGTCACCCCGGACGTCCCCAGGGCGAGGGACAGGTTCCGGCCGAGCGGCGAGGATATTCCCATGTTGTGGGCATAGGCAATGGCATAATCCACGCCGATCTCCTGGAGCACCTTGATCGTGATGATATTCCGCGAATGCGCCAGGGCGTAGCGCAGTGTCGTCGGTCCCAGGAATTTGCCGTCGAAATTCTGCGGGTTCCAGACGTTGCCGGCATTGTCCTGATAGACGATGGGGGCGTCGACCAGTTTCGTCACCGGGGTCATTCCCTTGTCGAATGCGGCCGTATAGATCATCGGTTTAAATGCGGAACCGGGCTGTCGCTTGGACTGGGTGGCCCGGTTGAATTCGCTCTTGCTGAAATCACGTCCCCCGACCATGGCCCGGATGGCGCCGGTTCTGGTCTCCATGCACAGCAGCGCTGCCTGAGAGCGCCCCGAGGTGAATCCCTCTCGAACGTCCAGCTCCTGCAGGCCTTTGGCGACGGCATCCCTGGCGGCCTTCTGCATGGCAAGATTCAGCGTCGTGTAAACCTCAAGACCTTCCTTGTACAGAACGTCGCTCCCGTACTTTTCCTGAATATAGCGGCGGACATGCTCCACGAAATAAGGGGCCACTTTCTCCTTCGGACGGACGGAGCGCAGCACAATCGGGGCGGCGAGCGCCCTTTCCTTCTCCTGTGGTGTGATAGACCCGTCCTCCAGCATTCTTTCGAGGACATAGGCCTGCCGCTGGCGCGCCCTCTCTTTGTAGACAAAAGGAGAATAGTTGCTGGGCGCCTTGGGAAGACCGGCCAGGAGCGCCGCCTCGGGCAGGGTCAGATGCCTTGCGCTCTTCCCGAAATAACCCTGCGATGCGGCTTCGATGCCGTAGGTGCCATGGCCCAGGTAGATCTGGTTCAAATACAGGGCCAGGATCTCCTCCTTGGTGAGATAATGGTCGATCTTGTAGGCCAGCAGGGCTTCCCGGATTTTCCGAATGTAGCTTCTTTCCGGCGACAGGAACATGGATTTGGCGACCTGCTGGGTGATCGTGCTGCCCCCCTGGACGATACGCCCGGCCGCCAGATTCTTAAAAAAAGCCCTGGAAATGCTCTGCAAATCGAAGCCCTTGTGGTGGAAAAATCTGGCGTCCTCGGCGGCGACAAAAGCCTGAATGACCACCTGGGGCACATCCTCATATTTGATCATCTTCCGGTCTTCCAGGAAGAATTCGTCGATCAACTCATTGCGGTCGTCATAGATCCGAGTGGCAATGCTCGGGCGATAGTCTTTCAGAGCCGCCACGGAGGGCAGCTCCTTCAGCAGGACGTAATAGAGAAAGCTGCTGGCCGCCACGGCCAGAAAGATGCAGGAAAGGAGCAGGACGAGGAGGAGCGTCCCCATTCCGGACTGGCGGGAGGGCTTGCCGCAACGGGCGCGACTCGAGGGCCTCCTCATCACGGTCATGCGGAAACTTCCTCCGCGTCTGTTTCTTTCTTCTTTCTTTCAGCGAATTTAGCCACATAAATGCTCAGTTCGTAGAGCACCATCAGCGGGACGGCCATGATGATCTGGGTGAAAGCATCCGGCGACGGCGTCAAAAAGGCCGCGGCAATGAAGATAATCAGGATCGCATATCGTCTCTGCCTGGACATCATTCGGGAATTGACGATCCCAAGCTTCGTCATGAAGAAAATAAAGACCGGCAGTTCAAAGGATACCCCGAAAGCCAGAAGCAGCTTCAGCGCGAACGTGAGATACTCCCGCATGGTGAACATCGGCCGCAGGGTATCGGAGGAGAATTCCATGAAAAATCCGAATGCCGGCGGTAGGGCCAGGTAGTATCCGAACACCAGCCCCCCGATAAACAGGATGCTGGAAGTCAGGACAAAGGGGACAACGTATTTCTTCTCCCGGGGATAGAGGCCCGGGGAGATGAATTTCCAGATCTGGTAGAGCGTAAAAGGGGCTGTCAGAAACAGGGAGGCGAAAAAGGATACTTTCAGATAGGTGAAAAAGGCTTCCGGCAGGCTGGTGAAAATCATGAAGCTGTTCTTGGGCATGACGTCCATGAGGGGCTTCGTAACGATCCGGAACAGCCATTCCTTGTAATAATAACATGCGAATAGACCGATACCGATGCCGATGAGGGAACGGATCAGACGCTTTTTCAGTTCCTCCAGATGGGCGGTCAATGGAAGTTTTTCTTCCGGGGTCTCAGCCATAGACAAAGACGGTTTCCTTCTTCAGGTTGTGCTTTCGATTCGGAATCGACGGGTCAAGGTGAAGTTTTGGGTGCGGCTTCCTTGGGGGATTGCGGAGGTTTCTCCGCTTCATCGTCTTTCTTGCCGTACAGGAGGGAGTCCTTGATATCATCCACATCCTTTTTCAGCTCGTCGGCCTTGAGGGTGTCCTTGATTTCTTCCGTTACGCCGTCTGTCGCCCTTTTGAATTCCTGAAGCCCCCTTCCGAGCGACTTCGCCAGATCGGGCAGTTTCTTCGGTCCGACCACGAGCAGGGCGATCACGGCAATAACGATCAATTCGGGCATCCCGATGCCAAACATCATTCCACCAGTTTCGCTTTTTCGAAACTATACATAGCCTCCAGAATGTTTGTCAATCCTTTTTGACGACTCCGCCGCGGCTGCGCTGTTTTCCCGAGGTTGCGCGGAACATCGTTTTGAAAGCCGAGCCCCGGAGTGAAAGGAATCGGTTAAGTATGCCGTCTGATAAATATTTTGCTTTTTGAGGGTTGCTGTGATAGAAATTTCCGTTCATTCTTGAGGGCCCATGAAAGGCGGATGGGTTGCGAAAAACAGGGATCGTCAAGGACAGGCGTTATCTGGGTCACGGTATGGAGCATTACCATCCGGAGAGCCCTGCTCGCCTGCAGGCCGTCTATTCCATGCTTGAAAAGCCGGACATGTCCGGTCATTTCGTCGAAATTGAACCCCGTTACGCCGACCGGAAGGAAATCGCGCTCGTCCATGAACCGGACTATATCGAACTCGTGTCCGACACGGCCGGTAAGGCGCACGTTTATCTCGACCCCGATACGGAAACCACCCCGGAATCCTTTGAAACGGCAAGACTGGCCGTCGGGGGCCTCTTCAATGCCATCGACCGGGTCATGAGCGGCCAGGTCGACAACGCCTTCGCCCTGATCCGCCCTCCGGGCCACCATGCCGACGAGCGGCATGCGGCCGGTTTCTGCCTCTTCAACAACATCGCCCTGGGCGCCCGGTACGCGCTTTCCCGGCACCGTCTGCAGCGAATCCTGATCGTGGACTGGGATCTTCACCACGGCGACGGCACCGCGCATATTTTCGAAAATGATAACCGGGTGCTGTACTTCTCGACGCATCAATCGCCGGCCTATCCCGGCACGGGCGCCGTCCGGGAGATCGGTCAGGGGAAGGGGGCCGGATTCACGATCAACGTCCCGCTTCGGCCCGGCGCGGGAAACGCACAGTACGTCAAGATTTACCGGGCCTTGCTGGAACCGGTGGCGAGGGATTTCAAGCCGGAGCTGATCCTGGTCTCCGCGGGTTTCGACATCTATTATCAGGACCCGCTGGGGGAGATGAAGGTCACACCCCGCGGCTTTGCCTATCTGACGCGTATCCTGATGAACATCGCCGACGATTGCGGCGGCGGGAAGCTGGTTATGGCACTGGAAGGAGGCTACCACATCCAAGGGCTGACGGAGTCCGTGAAGTCGGTGCTGCGGGAGCTCTGCGACGAAACCCATGTGACGGATGAGGAGCTGTTCCGAATCGAAAGCGAAGGCGAGGAGCGGTTCAGTCCGACCGAACCGCTCCTCCGCAGTGTCATGGAACAGATCAAGCCCTACTGGAAGATCTTCAATTGACAAGCTTTTCGGAACGGGAACAATAAACCAATCATGGAGAACGACCTTGAAGATCAAGAAAGATGAAGTCACGCACGTCGCCCATCTGGCGCGCCTGGAATTCACGGCAGCGGAAACGGAAAAATTTACCTCCCAGTTGAACGACATCCTGCTGTATATGGACATGTTGAACAGCATCGATACGGAGGGCGTGGCGCCCATGACGCACGCCATCGCACAGCAAAACGCATTCCGCGAAGACCGGGTCATGGAGTCGCTCCCCCGGGAGGAGTCACTGGCCAACGCCCCGGACGTACGGGGGGATTTCTTCAGGGTGCCGAAAGTCATCGACTAAGGAAGGCCATGGATCTGAATCAACTGACCATTCACGAATTGCAGGAAAAAATGAAAGCGGGGGAAACGAACGCCACGGAAATCATCCAGTCGGTCTTCCGGCGCATCGATTCCGTGGAAAAGGACGTTCACGCCTACATTCTGCTGACCCGGGATGTCGCACTGTCGGAAGCGGCGCAGGCCGACGAGGAGATCAAACAGGGCCGCATGCGGGCCCTCACCGGCATCCCGATCGCCCTGAAGGACCTCCTCTGCACGCGGGGCGTTACGACAACCTGCGCCTCCCGCATCCTGCACGATTACGTACCGCCCTATAACGCCACGGTGGTGGAGAAGCTCCGGGCTGCCGGCGCCGTTTTCACGGGCAAGACAAACATGGACGAATTTGCCATGGGGTCCTCCACGGAAACCTCCTGGTTCGGCATCACCCGGAATCCCTGGGACCTCGAGCGGATCCCCGGCGGCTCCAGCGGCGGTTCGGCGGCGGCAGTCGCGGCCGGCGAATGCGTTGCCGCCATTGGCTCCGACACGGGCGGATCCATTCGTCAGCCGGCAGCCCTTTGCGGGGTCGTGGGGCTGAAGCCCACTTACGGGCGCGTCTCCCGGTACGGACTGGTGGCGTTCGCCTCATCACTGGACCAGATCGGCCCCTTCACACGCGATGTGGAGGATTGTTCGATCCTGATGAATGTCATCGCCGGATACGACCCGAAAGAATCCACCTCGGTGCCGGCCGAGGTCCCCGACTACCGGCAATTCGTCTCCCGCGGCATCGACGGCTGGACCGTGGGCATCCCCAGAGAATATTTCATCGAGGGCATCGATGCGGAGGTCCTGGAGGCCGTCCGCAAAGCCATTACCGTGGTGGAGGGCCTGGGGGCAAAATGCATCGACATCTCGCTGCCCCACACCGAATACTGCCTGGCCGTCTATTACATCGTCGCCCCCGCCGAGGCGAGTTCCAACCTGGCCCGCTACGACGGCGTCAAATACGGATTCCGCTCGCTGGAGGGCCGGGACCTTTTGGACATGTACAAGAAATCACGCTCCGCCGGATTCGGCGCCGAGGTGAAGCGGCGGATCATGCTGGGAACCTACGTCCTTTCATCGGGCTACTACGATGCCTATTACAAGAAAGCGTCCCAGGTTCGGGCGCTGATCAAGCGGGACTTTGACGAGGCGTTCAGACGATGCGATGTCATTCTGACCCCCACCACGCCGACGCCGGCCTTCCGGATCGGCGAAAAAACCGAAGATCCCCTGCAGATGTATCTTTCCGATATCTTCACGATCTCGACCAATCTGGCCGGCATCCCGGGCATTTCCGTCCCCTGCGGCTACACTCAGGACGGTCTGCCCATCGGTTTGCAGTTCCTCTCGGGCCACATGGAGGAGGCCAAGCTCATCCAGATTGCGGGCGCCTATGAAAAGAGCGCCCATTCAGAAAAAAGGAGACCGAATCTCTGATGGAATTCGAACCGGTCATCGGGCTGGAAATTCACGCCCAGTTGCTGACGGACGCAAAAATATTCTGCGGGTGCTCCACGAAGTTCGGCGGCGCACCCAACAGTCATACCTGCCAGATCTGCCTCGGCATGCCCGGCGTGCTGCCCGTCCTGAACCGGAAAGTAGTTGAATACACGATCAAGATGGCCCTGGCAACGCACTGCCGGATCAACGAGGAGTGCAATTTCGCGCGGAAAAACTACTTCTATCCCGATCTGCCCAAGGGCTACCAGATTTCCCAGTATGCCTATCCCCTGGCGGAGCATGGGTACGTGGATATCGAACTGGAAACCGGCCGGAAGCGGATCGGCATCACCCGGATTCACATGGAGGAGGACGCGGGAAAGCTGCTCCATGACGAGCACAACCCCTCCAGCTACGTGGACCTGAACCGAACCGGCGTGCCGCTGATCGAGATCGTCAGCGAACCGGACATCCGCGGCGCCGAGGAGGCATCCGCCTATCTTCGGAGGCTCCATGAAATCCTGGTCTATCTGGAAATCTGCGACGGCAACATGGAGGAGGGAAGTTTCCGCTGCGACGCCAACGTGTCGATCCGCCCAAAGGGACAGGATGCCTTCGGGACCCGGACGGAACTGAAGAACATGAACTCTTTCCGCAATGTCCAGCGCGCCCTGGAATACGAGATCAAACGTCAGC
Source organism: uncultured Syntrophaceae bacterium (assembly GCA_964460245.1). Lineage (GTDB taxonomy): Bacteria > Desulfobacterota > Syntrophia > Syntrophales > Fen-1087 > JAXDBM01. The sequence goes on from CAYWTL010000031.1 coordinate 25,256, forward strand.
AGTACATTCTGGAAGGCGGCCATGATGTTGTCCAGGAGACGCGGCTCTGGGACGATACGGCGGGGGTGACCCACTCCATGCGAAGCAAGGAAGAGGCCCACGATTACAGATACTTTCCCGATCCCGATCTGGTGACGGTGGCCATCAGCCGGGCGTGGGTGGAGGAGATTCTGAGGGACCAGCCGGAACTGCCGCTGGAGAAGCGGGAACGCTTTGTCCGGGACTACCAGATCCCTGCGTATGACGCCGGCGTCCTGACCACAAGCCGGACCCTGGCCGACTACTTCGAGGAAGTGGTCCGCCTGACCGGACAGCCCAAGACCGCCAGCAACTGGATCATGGGAGAGATCCTGCGCTTTCTCAACGAAGAGAAGCAGAACATCGGCGCCTGCCCGATTACGCCGCAGGCGCTTGCGGACATGATCCTGCTCATCGAAGAGGGGACCATCAGCGGCAAGATCGCCAAAGAGGTGATCGAGGCGATGTACAAAACCGGCAAGCCGGCAAAGGCCATCATCGCGGAGAAGGGGCTGGTCCAGATCACCGACGAGGCGGCGCTGGCCCGGGTGGTTTCCGAGATCATGGCGGCCAATCCCAAACAGCTCTCCGACTACCGGAACGGCAAGGAAAAGCTCTTCGGATATTTCGTCGGCCAGGTGATGAAGGCCACCGGGGGAAAAGCCAATCCGCAGTTGATCAACGAACTTCTCAAAACAATGCTGGCAGGCTGACGGCCTCGACCGGGGTCGATGATTGCCCCGCGGCAAGGCATCCCGGACACTCATCCGGTCATTCCCCGGAAGGAAGACGCGAATCCGATGGACGAGATCCGAACCCTGTACTGGCAGGACAACGCGGTCGTCATGATCGACCAGAAGGCCCTCCCCCTGGTCGAGCGAACCGTCACCTGCCGAGACTATGCCGATGTCATCACGGCCATCCAAGACCTGACCGTCCGGGGCGCTCCGGCCATCGGCGTGGCCGCGGCCATGGGCATCGCGCTCGGAGCCCTTCAGATATCATCCCTTTCACTCACAGATTTTCAGGCCGAATTTGAAAGAATCTGCGACCGCTTCGCACGGACCCGCCCTACAGCCCGCAACCTCTTCTGGGCCATCGAACGGATGAAAGGGCGCTTTGCGGATCTCACGGCCGGACAGGGTGCTAACGTCGAAGTGATCCGGGAAGCCCTGGTTGCCGAGGCCGTCAGGATCGGCGAGGAGGATGTCTCGATCAACCGCCGAATCGGTCTCAACGGCCGCTGCCTGATCCGGGACGGGGATCGCATCCTGACCCATTGCAACGCCGGTGCCCTGGCGACCGCAGGCTACGGAACGGCCCTCGGCGTCATCCGGGCCGCCTGCGAGGAAGGAAAGAGAGTCCATGTCTTCGTGGATGAAACGAGACCGGTCCTGCAGGGGGCCAGACTGACCGCATGGGAGCTGATGAAGGAAGGGATTCCGGCAACGCTGATTACGGACAGCACGGCCGGCTTTCTCATGCAGCGGGGAAAAGTCGATCTGGTGATCACCGGGGCGGACCGCATCGCCGCAAACGGGGATACGGCAAACAAGATCGGGACCTATTCCGTGGCGGTGCTCGCCAGAGAACACGGCATCCCCTTTTACATTGCCGCGCCCCGCTCCACCATCGATCTGTCCGTACCGTCCGGCGGCGACATCCCCATCGAGGAGCGGCACAGCGATGAAATTACCGGCATCGGAGGCTCTCGCATCGCCCCCGTGAACATGCCGGTCCTGAACCCGGCCTTCGACGTCACGCCGCACCGGTTCATCGCCGCCATCATCACCGAAGCCGGCCTGGTCCGGCCGCCCTTCGATCTGCATCTTACCGATTTGTTTCGAACACCCGCCGCGAAGAAAAACCCCGCATCATGACGCCCCGAACGAATTTCCATCCGCCGGCTCACAGGGCATGAGTGGATACCTTTCCGGAATCAAGCATCCGGTATTTTCGCCGCCAATCTCCCCTTTCAATCGGTTATCAATGAAACATTTCCTTGACTTTTTTCGGGGGTGTGCGCAGAGACGGGAAGAAAACATTACTTTCAAGTTACCCATGGAGTGGGACCCTTTTCTCGGGATGAGGCCGTGCAATCATTTGTTGACCCCGCACCTCAGTCGAAAGCGGGGTTTTTTTATTGGTTTCATCGCGATGCGTGAATATCAATCAGGATG
>CAYWTL010000032.1:0-27367 GCA_964460245.1 uncultured Syntrophaceae bacterium
CGGATTTCAAGAGCTACCGGGACCTCCAGACCTACCTGATGTAGTCCCCTGCCGGCCGGAAAAAAGATTCCCACGCCCGAATCCCTCTACTGGGCCGACGTGGACGAGGACATCGAAAATGCCGGCGGCGTCCTCAAGATCACCGCCATCCGGGTCAAATATCGCCTGAAGGCGCCCGAGGTCAGGCGGGACGACGCAAAAGCGTGCTTCTCGAGCTACATCACCCGATGCCCCGCCGTGCAGAGCGTAACGGGATGCATCCGGATCGAAGACGAATTGTTCTTCGAGAACTGACGCCGCTACATTCCCAGGTAAGCCTTGCGGACCTCGTCCGAATCGAGCAGTTCGCGGGCGGCGCCCGACTGGACGATCTTCCCGCTTTGGAGCACGTAGCCGCGGTGGGCGATCTCGAGGGCTTCCTGCACCATCTGCTCCACGAGCAGCACGGTGACGCCGCCGCGGTTGATGGCGGAGATGGTGTCCATCATCTTTTCCACCAGTGTCGGCATGAGCCCCAGTGACATCTCATCCAGCATGAGCAGCTTCGGGCGCGACATGAGGCCGCGTGCGATGGCGAGCATCTGCTGCTCCCCGCCGCTCAGGGTCTCCGCGGTCTGTTGCGCGCGCTCCCGCAGGACCGGGAAAAGCTGCATCATCTCGTCGAGGCGCCGCCGGATCTCGGCAGCCGACTTTTCCGTATAGGCCCCCAGCGAGAGATTCTCCACGACGGAGAGCTTGGGAAAGACCCTGCGACCCTCGGGCACGTAGCTGATGCCCAGGGCCAGAGTCTGGTGAGGGCGCAGCCGGGAAATATCCCGCCCTGCAAAGCGGATGGAGCCCCGAATGGGGTTGTTGAGGCCTGCGATGCTCCGCAGTGTCGTGGATTTGCCGGCGCCGTTGGCCCCGACAACGGCCACCAGCTCTCCCGGCAGGATCTCCAGGGACACGCCGAACACCACCGGCACCCCGTCGTAGCCCGCATGGACGTCAACCAGGTTCAGGATCGGTTCAGCCATCGGCTCGCCTCCCCTCCCGGGCCTGCATGCGCCGGCTGTACTTCTCGCCCAGGTAGGCGGTGATCACGCGTTCGTCTTGGATGATCTCGCCGGGGGGGCCCTCGGCAAGCTTGATGCCGCCGTCAAGCACGACCACCTTGTCGGCGATCGGCATGATGGCCTCCATGATGTGCTCGACGATGAGCAGCGTGGTGCCTTCCTCGCGGATGCTGCGGATCAAGGCAAGGGCCGTATTGACCTCGGTTGAGGTGAGCCCCGCCATGACCTCGTCCAGCATCAGCAGCTTGGGCCGGGTCGCCAGGGCCCGGGCAAGTTCAAGGCGCTTCTTGACGCCGATGGGCAGATCGCCCGAGGGCTTGTCGGCAAACTCGGTGAGGCCGCAGATCCCGACGCAGCGCTCGGCCGTCTCCCGGGCCTGCGCGCCGCCTGCCCCCCGCAGGAAGGCGCCCACCAGCACGTTGTCGTACACCGTCATGTCCTTGAGCGGACGCACCACCTGGAAGGTGCGCACCGCTCCCATCCGGGCGATCCGCCAGGAGGGAAGCCCCGTGATTTCGATGCCGTCGAAGGCGATCCGCCCGGACGTCACGGGGTAGAGGCCGGAGACGCAGTTGAACAGCGTCGTCTTGCCGGCGCCGTTGGGCCCGATGAGACCCACGATCGTCCCGGCCGCGACGGTGAAGCTCACGCGGTCGTTGGCGACGAGCTCCCCGAATTTCTTGGTTACCTCCCGGACCTCAAGCAGTGCCAAGGAAAGCCCCTCCTTTCGCGGCATCCGTCCTCCGGCGGTAGCGCTTGACCAGGTCGTGGACGACCCCCGTGATGCCCGCGGGCTGCTTGATGATGATCACGATGATCAGGAAGCCGAAGATGATGAGATCCACCCCGCCGCCCAAACCGCCCCACATCGCCCGGGTGTACTCCTGCAGCGGGATGAGCACCGCGGCGCCGAGCAGCGGTCCCGCCAGAGTCCCCGCCCCGCCGAGGATCGTGACCAGCACGAATTTCATCGACATGTCGAGCGACATGACCATCCCAGGATCGACGCGCAGGTTGTACTGCACGAAAAAGGCGCCGCACAGGGCCGCGAGGGCCGCCGACAGGGCCATGGCGGCAAGCTTGACGGCTGTGCTGTTGACTCCGAGCGACTCGGCCGTTTCCTGCCCCGCGCGCACCGCCCGAAGGTAGTAGCCGAACCGGTGGCCTTCGATGAACCGCACGATGCCGAAAACGATCACGAACAGCGCCAGCGCGCAGTAGAAGTAGCCCGTCTTTTTGTCGTACCACATCAGGTTCTTGAGCCCCTCCTCCACAAGCGGGTAATCCAGACCCAGCGCGCCGCCCACCCAGTACCAGACCAGGAACATTCGGTTGAAGATCTCCACGATGGCGAAGGTGGCGATGGCGAAGTAATGGCCGGAGAGCTTGAAGCAGGGGTAGCTGATGAGCACGGCCACCACGGCGGCCGCCAGCATACCGACGAGCGCTCCGGGCCAGGGGCTCAGTCCGTAGGTGACGACGGCCATGCCCGCGCCGTACGCGCCGATCCCGAAAAAGACGGCATGACCAAAGGAAGTCTGCCCGCCGTAGCCGCCGATGATGTTCCAAGCCTGGGCCATACAGGCGTAGAGCAGGATCAGGATGAGCACGTGCATGAGAAAGGAGTTGGCGGCAATCGCCGGAAAGAGCGGCAAAAGGGCCGCGATTCCCACGAGGGCAAGCCAGAAGAGGTCTTTTCGCTTCAGCGCGTGATTCATGGGGTTACCACCCGAAAATGCCCTTGGGCCGCAGCAGGACGAGCGCGAGATAGAGTCCGAAGACGGCGACATACTTGAAGACCGGCGCGATATAGTAGCCGCCCAGGGCCTCCACGATGCCGATGAGAAGCGCCGCGACGAGCGCCCCCGGGATGCTGCCGAATCCGCCCATGGCGACACAGACGAAGGCGATGAGGCTGAACATGGTGCCGACCTCGGGGTGCACGGCCAGATAGGTGGGCATGATTCCCCCGGCGATGCCGACGGTGGCGCCGCCAATGCCGAAAACCAACAGGTAGATGCGCTCCGTGTTGATGCCCATCAGCTCCGCGGCCTCCTTGTCCATGGCGGTGGCCTGGACGGCCCAGCCGAACCGGGTGCTGCGGATCATGACGAAGACCAGTCCGATCACGGCGAGCGCAATCACAGCCGTGACGAGCTGCGGGATGGGCACGATCAGCGACCCGATCCGGAAGGTCGTGTCGCCCAGCCATGTGTCGGACAGGATGCGGTAGTTCGGGGTGAACCGGTTGAGGCACAGGTTCTTCAGCAGCATGGCGAGCCCGAAGGTGGCCAGCAGGGCCGAGAGTGGCGGCTTGCCGATCGTGTACTTGATGATCAGGCGATAGGTCAGCGCCCCGAGGATGAAGATGAAGAGTCCGCCCGCGAACATCGAGACGAGCGGGTCCAGATGGGCCAGGAATCCCAGCCAGTACGTAAGGTACATCGCAATCATCACGTACTCGCCGTGTGCGAAGTTGATCACGTCCATGACGCCCCAGATCAGACAGAGCCCGACGGCCACGAGGGCGTACAGCATGCCGTTGAGCATGCCGTCCAGAAGGACCTGAAGCAGAGTGTCCATAAAGAAGAATCAGGCGTTAAAAAAGTGCCGGGGCCCCAGAGACCCCGGCACCGGCTCAGTTCGCTAAGGATCCGGCGTGAACGTCAGCGCTTATCCCACGGCTTCATGGGGAAAATCGGCTTCGTGTCCGCCTTCTCCGTGGGGAACACCCTCTTGTACTTGCCGCCCTGCAACTGCGTGACGATGCTCAGGGCGTGCTTGTTCTGACCGCCCGGAACGAAGGCCACCTTCCCGCTCAGGGACAGCGGGGAAGGCCAGGTATGGGCATACAGGGTCTTGGCGACCACTTCCGGGTCGAGGCTTCTGGCCTTTTCGATGGCCTGTGCCAGGACCAGCATGGCGATCGTTTCCTGGATGCTGTCGCTGTCATAGGGAACGCCGCCGGTCTTCGACTTGAAGATTTTCTCCACCTCGGCCACGGCCGGCATGAGGCTCGCAAACTCGGGCGAGTAGCCCGTGGAGCCCATGAAGTAGTCCGCGTCGGGGCCCAGTTGCTTGGCGATCACCGGGTCCTGGTAGCCGCTGCAGTAGTTGAGGGACGCCTTGGGAATCCAGTTCATCTTTTTCATGGTCTTGACCATCAGGGCGTAGTCCGCTCCCAGAACGGCCCCGAAGATCGCGTCGGGATTCTTGGATTTCAGGGTCTGCACCTCGCTGTCGAGGTTCGTGGCGCCGGGATTGAAGGGCACGTCGGCCACGACTTTGAATCCGCCGGCGGCCGCCGCCTTCTTGGCCTCTTCGGCGGCGTGCTTGCCGAACACGGAATTCTCGTAGATGATGCCGAGGGACTTGATGTTGGCGTTCTTCTGGGTCTTGTTGAGCCACTGCAGGACCTCGACGAATTCATGGGACTCGACCTCGTCGGTTGACGCCGTGCGGAAGAAGAAATTCATGCCCTTGCGCTGGGTCAGGGCCGCGGAGCTGGAGGCGCCGCACATGAAGATTTTCTTGGCGCGCTCGGCCACGAAGCTCGCCGGCATGCTCACCGAGCTGTTATAGGAGCCGATGAGCGCCCACACGCCTTCCTGATTGATCAGGCGCTCGGCTTCGGCCTTGCCCACGTCAGGCTTGCCCTGGCTGTCGGTGTGTACGAGCACGAACTTGTAGCCCTGGAGCCAGCCTTTCTTGTCGGCCAGCGGGACCTTGATCTCGGGGTGCCTGTTGTTGAGGATCTCAACCGCCGTCTCCACCGCGGCCTTGCAGCGCTGGCCGGCCAGCGCCACAGGGCCCGTCAGGGGAAAGAGGGTGCCGATCTTGATGACCTTTTCAGCGGCCATTGCCGACCCTGCTCCGGAACCGAAGCCCAGCAGCATGCATGCCGCGGCCAGAAGCAGGATCCAACGGTTCAAACGGGATGAACAGTGCGCCATGATTTACCTCCTAATTCGTTTTTTGGGGTGAATTTAAAGGGCTTGAGGCATCGCTTTGCAAACCTTGCCTACATGAAAAGCAAAGCCCTGTCAAACAAAAATGGGCCTGTTGCCGCCGCATACATCCAGCCGGAAGAAGGCGGGTTCGGAAAAGGCCCGGTCAGCGGTTCAGCAGCTTCATCATCGCTTCCGGATCGCGACGCCCGGCGGCGACATTCCGGGGGGGGCAATTTCATCGATGTGCCTGCGGTCCCTTTCGGTCAGATGGACGTCGAGGGAGCCGATGTTCTCCGCCAGGTAGGTCCGCCTCTTCGTCCGGAAGAGCGGCACGATGAACTCGCCCCGGGCGAGCAGCCGGGCCTGCTGGTTGCGATCCCCACGCATTTACCTCTTGACGCGCCATCGCGGGGCTGCCTAGAATACAGCTGCGGCGATGAACAGCGGTTCAATCCATTTTTGACCGGAAGAGGTCCCATTGTCACACTGGATGACCGGTGCGGGAAAAGCCCTGGAATTGCAGGAGGCCCTTGCGGCGCTCCTGGAATACCGGATCATCTTCTTCGGGGAGCGGCACGACTCGCAGACCGATCATGAGGGGGAACTGGCGCTTCTTTCGGGACTTGCCGGTCTGGACCCGAACACCGCGCTGGCCCTCGAGATGTTCGAGCGCGATGTCCAGGAAGATATGGATGCCTATCTCCTCGGAACGATCCCCGAGAGCGTGTTTCTGGACCGCGCCCGTCCCTGGCCGAACTACCGGGAGGCATACCGGCCGCTCGTCGAATTCGCGAAGGAACAGGGGCTTCCCGTCATCGCGGCCAACGCGCCGCGGACAATGGCGGCGGCCGCCGCCCGGGACGGCCGGATCTTCGCCGAGGCGGCCGGGGTCGGACGCGCCGAGATTCTGCGCGCCGTTCATTTTGATTCGCGGGAGTATTATGATCGCTTCGCGGCGGAAATTCGTAAGATGCCGCATGCCGCCCCGATGAAGGGCATGGACGTCGAAGGGCTGTACCGGGCGCAGGTCCTGAAGGACGCCGTCATGGCGGCCTCGCTGGAGCCTTTTCCAGACCGCCGCATCTTCTTCTGCTGCGGCCATTTCCATTCGGACTACCGTCTCGGCGTGCCCTACCAGCTTCGAAAAAACCACCCGTCGCTCAAGGTTGCAGTCGTCACCGGCTCCGCCGTCTGGCGGAGCCAGCCCGTGAAAGACAGATCCCGCGTGGCCGACATCATCTGGACCGGCGAATAGCGGCGGACGCTTTTTTTCGAGACCTTTCAGGACGCCGGACTGCCGCCGCTTACAGGGCGTGGCAGGCCGAACACTCCAGCTTTGCCTTCCCGTCCTTGTGCACCTTGTGCACTTCCGTGGAGAACTTCGTCGCCTCCTGTTTCGCCGGATCGGGTGCGTGGCAGGACAGGCAGGGCGCACCCTTGCCGACATCCGGGTGCACTTTCGGCATGATGGTGTTGTAATCCTTGTGGCAGGCGGCGCAGGTATTGTCCTTCAGCGGCGGCCCTCCGGCCATGACAGCCGTACTGAACAGCGCGCAGGACAGCAGCACTGCGCAAACGCAAACGGTCAGCTTCTTCCAGGTCTTCATCGCATCAATTCTCCTTGTATTGTGGTCGTTCAATCCGGCCTTGCTCATCGCGCCGGATACCAAGAAATCGGGACCCAGGCGTCAAGTTGAATTTCGAACCTCATCACAATCAATCTTGCCTTGTATCCGCCATCCTTACAGAAACCAGCAACGGGATGCCGGCGGTCATCCACATGTTCACGCGGGGCGGATGTTGCGCCGTCCGCCGCCTTCGAAAGAGAAACGGGTTCTCGAAAAAGTTTGTTCAGCCCCCTTCCCATCCCTTGAATCCGCTCAGCCTCGCACCGATCCGCTGCGGGTGGTAGTAGGCCTCGTATGCCGTCTTCTCCCCGAGCAGCGCATCGATCTGCCCCTGGATTTCCTGCCTCTCCCGGCTGGATTCCCAGGCATTCCAGTCCTCGACGGTCTGCCAGTTGCTGATCACCAGATACGCATCCGGATCCGCCACGCTCCGGAGCGTCTCCCCCGAGATGTAGCCGGGCTGCGCGACAGCGAGGCTCCGCAGACCCTTGATCAGTTCCAGAACCTTCTTTTCCTTGTCCCGCGGCACCCGCCTCCTGATAAAGACTCTGATCGCCATGATTGCACCTCCTTCTTCAGACGATGGAAAGAAACGCTGGACGGGTTAACGGAATACGGCTGTTACGCCGACCATGCGCTCCCGCCGTGAACTGCCGCCCATGCCGCTTTATTATATCGCGTATTCCGCTTTTATGCACCGCGAATTTCAAGCCGTTGGCCCGGGTGGATGAAAACGGTGTTTCCAGGTTCCGCCCGAACAACCGACCTTCCCGGCCCGGATCGCGAAGGAGGAGGGTACGGCACCGGAGCGATCGGCAGCGCGGTGTCTTCAGGATCAGGCAGAGCTGCCCGGGAATGCCTCCGGACGGAGCAGTCCCTTCCATCCCCCGAGCAGGGTCAGGACGTAAGCGGCGGCGGCCAGCATCATCACCTGCGAGAAACCCGCTTCCACGGCAATCACCGCGGCCAGGACCGCGCCGACGACCGAGAGGAAGCCGTTGACTCCCCAAGCCCAGGGAATTTCATGATTGGCGGTCCCGGCCAGCAGACGGATGCCCAGCGGAAAGGGCATGCCCATCACCAGAGAGGCGGGTGCGATCACCAGAAGGACAAGGATGATCTTGACGGCAGGCGGCAGGCTCAAGGTCGCCTGAAGGAGCGGGATCAGAAAGAGGGTGCCGGCGAGGATGAAAAGGACAATCAGCCCGAAAACGCAGAGGACGTGCCCCCTTTTCGCGATGCAACGGACCGAGAGGAGGCTGCCGATTCCGGACCAGACCAGCATACCGCTGATCACCGTCGCCGCGGCATGGATGGGGTTGCCGAAATAGAGGAGAAAACGCTGAATCAGGACGATCTCCACGAACATGTAGCCGATGCCGAGACCGCTGAAATAGAGCAGGACGCCCGCCCGTCGCCCGCTCCTGCAGGGGAGGAAGCGAAGGGGCAACAGGATCAGGATCACGGCCGTAACCGTGACCAGCAGGAGCGTCAGCAGGACGAGCAAGTAACCCGCTTCGAGAAAGGGAAAGGACCGGATTCCGTAGATCCCGGCGAGGTGCGGAACACTTTTCAGGCGGAGGAACTGGAAAAAATAGGGGCGATTGTCCGTGGACGGTCGGATGTCGAAGGCATAGTCGGCATAGAACTCGGCCCGGGATGGAGAAGAGAGGAGCGCATCCAGATAACGGAAAAAGCCCCCGTCCTGCAGGACGTTGAACCGCTCCCTTTCCGCTTCCCGCAGGCCGGGCAGGAGGGCTGGATCGAAAAGGAGACGCCCGCAGAATTGCCGGATCTTCTCAACATCGGCAGCATTCAGAGGGGTTTTTTTCACCAGGAACGTAACCGTCCCCCACCCTCGGACGGCGGCCAGGTGATCCCGGATGTTCACCACGCCCCCGCTATCGATGCCTTCGGCCAGTGTGACCAGGATTCTCAGCGGATTGCGCAGCGGATAATCCATCCAGCAGGTGACGCTCATCATACCCTGCGGGTTCAGCTTTCCCCAGATCTGCCGGAAGGATTCCACCGTCAGGAGGTACTGTTCACGGACGGCCTGCAACCCGGAAGCGCCGCCGAAAGCACCCGGGGAGGGGAGCAGGATCAGGTCATACCGGGACTGATCCATGTGGAGAAAGGTACGAGCGGCGAGATTGCGGAACGTGACGGACGGATGCCGGAAGAGATTGCCCGTTTCCCCGGCCAGTTCCCTTTGAAGCAGGGAAAGGGCAACGGGGTGAGGCTCCACCGCGGTGACCTGCTGCGCGCCCCGGTCGAGAGCCTGCGAAACATGGCTGCCCATGCCCGCGTCGAGGAGCAGAACACGCTGCCGCGTCCCGATGGCGTAGGGGAGCGCGCCGGTCGTGAAGTCCAGGAACGATTCCCGGACCTCCCCCGGCCAAGGCACAACCGCCCCGAACCAGTCTCCGTTGTTGAAGACGGCCTTCGTCACCGGGATTCTTCCCGGGTATGCGAGGCTAAGGCCCGGCGCATAACGCAGAAACGGAGACGACAAAACCTGCATGAACCCGTATGGGCTCCCCTGCTCATGGATAATCCTTGCCTCTCCCAGATGCAGGATCTTGCTCAGGCTCTTGTATTCCGAGAGGACCGCTGCGGGGGGCCGAAGCAGGAAGAGCAAGGCGGTCAGGCCGGAGAGGACCGTAATGGCGATGGCCAGCGCCCGCCATCGACGCCGCGAACGATATTCCGGCGCTTTGCCTCGAGGCCCGGGCGCATTCCATCCGGGACCCGACGGATCGCCCTCGTTGCCGGCCGGATTCCGGAACGGGACCGGCCCTTGCAGGCATTCCGGAAGCACCAGCGAGGCTGCGGCAAGAGCCGCCAGGGCGGCCAGGGCCGGGAGCGCAGGCGGCGGGAAGAGCCAGAGCAGACCGGTCATGGCTGCGCCTCCCGCCCCGGATCCGGCCAGGTTCCAGAAATAGAGTCTGCCGATGTCGCGGGCGGATTCCATGAAGATCATGCCGATCGCCAGCGCCGCCAGAAAGAAGGGAAGAAAATAGAGTCCGCAGGCGGCCAGTAGCCTGAAAAAATGGCGGATGTCCGTGAAGAGGAGCAGGGAGTCGAAACGCACCGGCGGGCACTGGGCAACGCCCGGCATCAGAACCATGGCCGCACCGGAAAGGCACAGGACCAGGGGCAGCAGCAGGTCAAAGCGGGTCATGATGCGCTCCTGCAATAGCGAGAGAAAGGCGCCGGCGGCACCGAAGCCGAGAAGGGCGACGGCGATGATCAGATAGGCGAAATGGTGCCACTGGATTAGCGACAGGATCTGCATCAGTGCGAGCTGATAAGCAATCACCGCCGCGGAGATCAGGGCCAGCGCGAAACATAGGCGAAGCCGTGAAAAAAGAAGGGACATCAGGGGCCTCTCCGGAACGGAACGAACCGGACCGGCATGAGCTGGGTCGTCGCAATCTGTCCGCCCCGTTTCGTCACGAGCGTCAGCGTCTGGACCAGGAAGGGCGATCCGACGGGGATGACCATCCGGCCGCCATTCTTCAACTGCCGGATCAGGGGTGGGGGAATGTGTTCGGACGCGGCCGTGACGACGATGGCGTCAAAGGGCCCCTGCTCCGGCCAACCGTCATAGCCGTCGGCAATACGGACCTCGACATTCCGGTAACCCAGCCCGGCCAAGCGATCCCGGGCCTTGTTCCCCAGCCCGGGAACAATCTCCACCGTGAACACTTTCTGAACGATATCGGCCAGAATGGCCGCCTGATATCCGGATCCGGTCCCGATTTCCAGGACGCGATGCTCTTTCCGCGGCTGAACGAGCGAGGTCATATAAGCGACGATGTAAGGCTGGGAGATGGTCTGACCGTAGCCGATCGGAAGCGGCCTGTCGTCGTATGCATCCGCGGCAGAGGCTTCCGGCACAAAGAGATGGCGTTTGACCGAGCCCATGGCCCGCAGCGTGGCGGGATCGGTCAAGCCCCGCGACATGATCTGGTTCCTGACCATGGCCTCCCGCCGCGTGGCATGCCGCGCATCCTCGGGAGCGGCAGCGGCGAGAAGCAGAGCGAGGCCAAGAACAACGCATAGGGACTTCATCGCAGCCTCCCTTGAATCAGACCGTCGATTCGGACGCATGCACCGGGCCCCGTTGCCTGAACAGTTCCGCTCACCGCCTGCGCTTGCCGTCCCGCGCCTCGTTCATCAATGCGGCGATCCTTCGTGCCCGGCCGATCCGCGTAGAAGAAATTTTCTGTTTCAGGAAAATGCGCTGCTGGAATTATAGAACCGGACCGACTTTCTGTCAATGGAATCATGGAATTGAATCCATTGCAGGGGTCCGGGACGGAAGGGAACCCCAGCGGTCAGGGCTTCTGAAAATGATGATAGTCTTTCACCGACTTGAAGCCTGCGCCCCATTGCCACCCCCGGATCAGAAATGCCGGCAGGATCGGACTCGCCGCGGAAAAAGCCCCCGTACCGCCCGGATCGTAAACCGCGCCCGGCGGTTCGATCCTTCCGTTCCCGTAAACGGCCGGGTTCTGAAAGGGATTGATGTCGATTGCCCTGCCCGAAGCGTGATGGGACGGCCGGTCTGATCCCGCGACCGTACGGTAATTGAATGCGGATGTGTTGTTGTCGGCCATGGAAGCCGCGTCGGACCACTGATAGCGCACGATCGGGACCACTTTGGCTACGGGGAACCGGATCGCTTCGATCAGCCGAAAGATCTCCCGGACATCCGGCGCAACCGCCTCGTGAAGAAGCAGTTGCCCCCGGTGCAGCCTTCCGTCAAAGGAAAAATAGGAAACCTCGAGCAGGCGCAAGACTTCGATCACCGTCTGCGGCGCGGTCGTTCCGGCCAGGGCTTCCACCCGGGTCATTCGGCTGTCCAGGATCATGCCGCGATGCACCCTCTTGCCTGTATAAGCGACGGGGCCGGGGCCCACCTACGGTCGCAGCTGCTCCCGCAGGGCAGACAGGACGCGGTCAAACCGGGCTCCGTCCATCGAAACCTCCCGAAAGATGCGCCCGACCTGTTCCGCGCCAACGGCGCGAAAATCCTTTTCGATGGCGGTGATGATCAGCCCCGCCATGTCCACTGCGCCGGGGCTGATCAGGATGCGGCTGTCGCCTTCACGGTAATAGGCCTGGGGACGATGCCGACGCCGCGGAAACAGCAGCATCCGCCACCGCGCGCCGTCATGGGAGCATAGGAGATTCATCATGGGCTCATCCGGGTCCATCGGCCCTTTCCGCAGCGCGGCAACGACCGACCTCAGCGCGTTCATGACGTCCTTCCGCCCCATTCCCTCCACGATGATCAAGGGACGGCCCAGATGGTTCGAAGCCAGAACCGCCGCATCGCCGGCCCGGCAGACCGGAATCCGGTTGATCTCTTCGCCGATTTCATTCTCCACCGGCATGATGCCCGCCGGCGCGGCCTGAAAGTGTAGATGATCCGGCGCCGAGGCGCCGCAGCGGGGTCCGTTGTAGAAGACCGACCAGCCGGGCCCGAAATCCTCGGCCAGCGTCAGGAAGGCGGCCGGATCGCTTTCGAGCGTCTGGGGAATATGCAGCCGGCTGGCGACGGTGAAGTGCCGCGGGAAAATGGGGGCGGGATTGCAGAGGATGAGGTAGGATCCTCGGTACCGGATCCTCATCTGCTCTTTCGGCAGGTTCTCGATGCAGAGGAAACATTTCCGGCGGCGGATCGACTCCGGATCAACGGCCGCGGTGCTGCTGACCATCCGGCGCGGGTTGAACTGAAGCTTGACGGAGTACCCGTCCGCCGCAATCTCACGGGTCCGGGCGGCATCCAGCGCCGCATAACCGTCCCGAAGATCGGGCCAGGACTCCCGCTGCCGCGCAAGGAGATCCACGCACAGTTCGGAAAGCGCGGGCGACTTCCGGAGGCCGTCAAAAGACGCATCAATCCGATCGGGCATGTTCGGCCTCCCGGATCGGCGGCATGGCGATGCCGCCGGATTCAGCGCTGCCGGTTGATCTGCCGGCGCGCCAGGATTTCGAGGGTGCGGAGCCGGTCCTTGTAAGCGTCGTTCCGGTTCGTCTGTCCGATGTCCAGGGACGCATCCGTGTTTCCTTTCCAGCGCCGGCACAGGTAAAGACTCTCATAGATCCTGCCGATCCGGTATTCGCGGGACAGGCGAAGGGCCACGGCATAATCTTCCCCGTAGCCGACGTTCGGGAAGCGGATGCGCCGGAGCAGCTCCGTGTGAAACGCCCGTGGGGCGCCGAGGCCGTTGATTCGCAGGGCGTTGTTCCGCCCGTTGGCATCGGTCCACTCCCGGTGATCGATCAGGCCCGGATCGATTTCCTCGAGACGTTCGTTGACGAGCGTGTAGGAGCCGATGACCATTCCGCAGTCACCGCCGCGGAACCGATCGACGATTTTCCGCAACGTGTCCCGGCCGCTGTAGAGGTCGTCGGAGTCGAGCTGGATTGCGTAGCGCCCGCAGGATGGAGAAAAAATCGCCTCGTTCCAGCATCCGCCGATGTGCAGATCAAGGCGCGACGGGATCAGATGGACTACCCGGTCATCCTTCCGCGCCATTTTCGTCAGGAGGACCGTGGTTCCGTCGGTCGAATGATTGTCCACGACGATGACGTTGAAGGGGAAACCGGTCTCCTGCGACAGGGCGCTTGTGACGGCTTGGGCCACCGTTCGCATCCGGTTGCGCACCGGAATGACGACGCTCGCCTCCACAGGAAAGTGCGTCCCGGACCGTGGCACTTTCCGGAATGCGGGCGGCAGCCAGGCGTCGATCCGCCGAAGGTGTCGCGTGGCCGCCCGCTCCATGGCCCGCTGCACGGACCGGTTGCGGGGGTCCTGATAGTCGAACTGCTTCTCGCCGCGCCCCTGCCTGCCGCCCGCCGTCTGCGTTGCGAGAAACTCCGGCAGATGAAACAGGGGGCGGTCCGTGGAAATCTTCAACCGCAGATCATAGAGGCCGGCGCTCCCGGATTCCGGCGGCGGGCCGTATTTTTTCAGTGCCCGGCGGATTGCGGCAACGGAAAACAGCATGAGGGGGCCGAAATCGAAATCATCCCGAAGGCTGCCCGGCTGATAGTCGTTGACCGGGTGTTCCCGGAGCAGGCTGTCCCTCCCCGCCTTTTCCCGCTCATAATAATCGGCGAAAACCATCCCGGCCCCCGTCGCCTCCGCCGTATCGGCCATGCGCTCCAGGGCGAAAGGACCCGGCAGGACATCCCGCTCCGGCCGGACGATGAGAAGGTAGGGCGTGCCGGTCCTCTCCAGAATCCCCAAGATCGTCCGGCCCGATGTGAAAGAAGTCGTTCGAAATCCCGCACACCCCGGCCGGGACATCCTGCCGGCGCCGCGATGTACCAAAATGACGCGATCCACCCGGGGGCTCTGGAGAAACGGGGGGAGCATGAGATCGCAAGCGGAAGGATCGCTGAAGAAGGCGGCAACGGTGATCTTACGCATGGGCTCGCACCCGCCTATTCAAGCCGTCGTCACGAAGTATTGACGCCACGACTCGTCCCCCTCAAAGCTTTTCGGCGGCCCGGGCCATCGCATCCGGATTCTCGATGTAGCCGGCCAGGTCTGCCAGGGTGGTTTCCTCATTCAGAAGATCCAGAATCACGACAACATGAAAATATTCGTCCAGAAACATCTGCAGATTCACGGCAACCATGGAATCCCAGCCCGGGATCGCGCCCAGCCGGGTTTCGGCGCCGATCTCCAGGTCGCCGATTTCGGGAAAATTTTCCAGAAGAATCTCCCTGATCTTTTTCAGTGTCGCACTCATGCGCCGCTCCTTTGCGCTCATCACGGCTAGATTCGGATCAGGTTTGCACCCCAGGACAGCCCCCCGCCGAAGGCAAGGGTCATCACCAGATCCCCTTTGGTAACCATGCCCCCGGACAGGATCTCAGCCAAGCTGATCAGGACGGAGGCGCTGGCCGTATTTCCGTACCGGTGAAGGTTCGCGAAGAAGAGATCGGCCGGCAAGGACAGCTTTTCCGCGATCCGCCGAATGATGTTGGCGTTGGCTTGGTGACAGACGAAGCAGCGAATCTCCCGAAGCGCCACTCCGGCCTCTTCTGCCGTCTGCAGGAGGATCTCCGCTCCCCGATCGACGGCGAAGTTGAATACCTCGATCCCCCGCATGCTGAACAGGGCCTGCCGGAAATTCGTGATTTTCTCATAAGGCAGCATGGTCCCCCCGGCCTTGACGCCGATCAGATCGCAACCGCTGCCGTCCGATCTCAGGCTGGAATGCAACACACCCCGTGACGCGTCCCGGACAGCCTGAAAGAGGACGGCGCCGGCGCCATCCCCGAAAAAGGGGTAGGTGGAAAAGTCCCTCGGATTCATGATTTTCGAATACATTTCCGATGCGATCAGCAGGACGTTGCGGCAGCGCTCCGACCGGATCAGGGCATCCGCCAGGGCAATGCCGTAGACGCTGCCGGAGCAGACGGAATTGATGTCGAACGCGAAAGCCTTTGCCGCTCCGATCAGATGCTGCACCCGCGTCGCCGTTGCCGGCTGCATGCGGTCCGGGGACGACGTGGAAAGAATGATGGCATCCACTTGCCCGGCGGGGAAGGAAATGCCGTCCAGGCACGCGAGCGCCGCGCGGGAAGCCAGATCGGACGTGCATTCGCCTTCGCCGGCGAACCGTCGGGCGAACACGCCCGTTTTCTCGCCGATCATCGGGATGGCATCAGCCGGGAACTGCGTCAGATCCTCGTTTCGAATGACCCTTTCAGGCAGGTAGCTTCCCGTGGAGGCAATAACGGCATGCGGCATCGAGCGATTCTCCGGACGGCAAGATGGCGTTTTCACGGCGCCAGGCGCACCCTGGGTTTATTTATCTTCATCGGCAGGACAATGTCAACCCGTTTAAGTCTGATCCGGAATCAACCGCTTCCTCAGCAGGGCCTCACGGCATTTCAGGGCAAGATTCCTCAACGCCGGAAGGTTCCTCGCCCGCGTGCTTGCATCGATCAGATTCGCCAGACCGTTTCCCGCATGGGCAAGAAAATCCCGACGGCCCCGCTTCAACCCCAGGAACCCGTAAGCGCCGAGGGCCTGCATGAGCCGCTGCGCCGAGGCCTCGCGAAATCGCTCCTCATACTCCGGCCAGTCCAGCCCCGCCTCATGCCGCTCATAATGATCCCGCAACAGCGCCAGGCGCTCATCCTCCGTAAAGAAGACATAGGGGTCATAGAGGAGAGCGCCCAGGTCGTAGAAAAAGCTTCCGAACCGCATCCCCTGAAAGTCGATCAGGACCGGCTCACCGTCCCGGATCATGATGTTCCGAGACTGGAAATCACGGTGGATCAGCGCGGGACCGGTCTTTTCGAGCCGTTCCGCGAGGCGGGAAAGCTCGGCTTCGAGCTCGTCCCCGGCGCGCCGGTCGATTTTCAGTCCGCAGAGGGCCTGCACGAAATGATCCCGGAAATAATCCCGTTCCCACCGATACAGATTCGGCCCGAAAGACTCCATCAGGAAAACGGTTTGCGACGGGAAATCGGCCGGCGGAAAGGCGTGCAGCTTGTGAATGAGAATCAGCGCTTTCCGGTAGCAGATCCGGCGGATGGCCCAGGCTTGATTCCGGCAGGACCAGAGATCCCGATCTCCCAGGTCTTCCATGACGATGCGCCGGCGGGCCGCGTCATGTTGAATGGTGCGGGGAACCGCCACTCCGATGCCCTGCAGAAACGAGGCAATCGCCGCGTGGCAGCGGTTCTCCGCGGGTTCGCTCTGATATTGCATGAGCACGGCGGTACGGTCGCCGCCGTAGCGGACGCGCCAGTAGGAACGGTTCGATCCCCCCCCGAATAGCGGATCCAGCCGGACAGGATCGCTTTCGGCCAGCTTGAGCGCGTGCCTGACCCAGGCGTCGACTTCCCCGGTCCTTCCGTCGGGATCTTCCGGCTGCCGGCTTTTGATGAAAGTCCGGCAGATCCCTTCGTATGCATCGGGGTACCCGATGTCGTGCCAAAAGCCTTCGTCGATGACGACCGCGCCCACGGTACCGGGCTTTTCCCGGATCATGCCGGCGAAGACCGGGACAACCGATTCGATGCAACCGGGGCGCAGGCGGTTGAGGAAACGCTTTTCCACGGCGTAGATGCCCGTGAACTGGCAATTCCGGACGCCGGGGCGACCGAGGATGCGGCGCATGTCGCAGACGGACCCGCCGGCATCCAGATCGACGTTCGGAACCGGACCGCTGCTTCGCAGGGCGAGCGTCACTTCCCGGCCCTGTCCGGCATGGGCTGCCAGAAGCCGGCTCAGCGGCAGGTCCGTCATGATGTCGCCGTTGTAGACGAGGATCGCCTCGTCGCCCTCGAGAAGGTCCTCGATGTTCTTGAGCCCGCCGGCCGTGTCCAGGAGCACCGGTTCGTGGCGGAAAGCGATTGGAATGCCCCGCCAGCGGCAGTCCGGAAACATACGGGTGTAGGCTTCGGGGCAGTGATGGGTGTTGACGATGAAGCGCTCGATGCCGACGGTCATGAGGTGATCCATGACGTAGGTGATCATGGGGCGGCCCGCCACCGGCAGAAGGGGCTTCGGACAGTTGTCCGTCAGGGGACGGAGGCGTTTGCCCAGGCCGGCCCCCAGGATAAAGGCGGTTCGGATCCGGCCCGGGTTCAATTGCCTGTCTCCGCCCGCTTCGTGCCGAATGACGGATCGATCCGGATCAGGGCCACCACGGCAAAGCCGGGCACGGTGGAAAGGATGATCCACAGAAAGAAGTATGGATAGCCGATCTGCTCCTGGATCCACCCGCTGAACATGGCCGGGATCATCATGCCCAGGGCCATGATGCCGGTGGCAACGGCATAGTTCACCGTTTTGAAGGGTCCCTCCGAAATCATGATCATGACCATCGTGTAGGCCGTGAAACCGAATCCGTATCCGAACTGCTCCACGGCAACCGCCAGATTGACGATCCAGAAACTCTGCGGCTGCGTGTGGGAGAGGTAGACGAAAATCAGGTCCGGCAGGTGCATGGCACAGGCCATGAACCAGATCCAGAATTTCAACCCCTGTTTCGAAATGGCACAGCCCCCGACCAGGCCGCCCAGCATCAGGGCAACGACGCCGACAGTCCCGTAGACGATACCGACCTCGCCGGTCGTCAACCCGAGACCGCCCTTCACCCGAGGATCCAGAAGGAAGGGCGCCACCATCTTCACGAGCTGGGCCTCGGCAAAGCGGTACAACAGCAGAAACGCGATGATCCCCAGGATATTTTTCTGCCGGAAGAACAGAAACAGACTCTCGAGAAACTGGCCGGGGCGGCTTCGGGATGGGTCCGGTGCGGCCGGCCGGTCCGCGAACGGACGGGGGAGAACGGCGGCATGGTAGAGGCAGAATGCGAGAAATCCGGACGCGGCCGCGATGAACGTGATCGACCAGGCGGATGCCACCGTGAAGCCGTGCGTTTCCAGATAACCGGCGAGAATGACCAGGCCGCCCTTGGCGGCGATCGTGGCAATCCGATAAAAGGTGGTCCGCACGCCGATAAAGGCCGCCTGCTGGTGCTCTGGGAGCGCCAGCATGTAGAAACCGTCGGCGGCGATGTCGTGGGTGGCGGAGCTGAAGGCCAGGATCCAGAAAAAAGCCAGCGTGTACCGGAAAAAATCGGGCGCCGGAATGGTCAGGGCCACGGAGGCCAGGGACGCGCCGACTGCAAGCTGCATGAAGACGATCCAGAATCGCTTCGTCCGGAGCATGTCGACCAGCGGGCTCCAGAGGGGTTTGATGACCCAGGGCAGATAGAGCCAGCTCGTGTACAGCGCGATGTCGGTGTTGGAAATGCCGAGACGCTTGTACAGAACGACCGAGACCGTCATGACCATGACATAGGGAATGCCTTCCGCAAGATAGAGGGTGGGAATCCATTTCCACTGGTTCCGCGCGGGCGGATCAAAAATAGGCATGTTCTTCAGTCTCGCGGCACCTGGGATGCGCATGAATTTTACGTAGCGGACGCATAGAATATGAGCACGGGCTCGTCAACGAAAAAGGCGGACGGGCATGTCGAATCAGTAGCATCTTCTCAGTGCGGCGCCCTGAAAATATTGCTTCAGGATTTCCTCGGCCCCGGCCCCCCGCGCCGCCATCACCGCCGCCCCGACCTGGCACAGGCCGACGCCATGCCCCCAACCGGCGCCTTCCAGAATGAAGCGGACAGGCAGACCGGACGGAGCGCAATGGCTGGAGACGACGAAGGCGCTGCTGTAGAGGTGGCTTCGGGAAAGGCAGCGGCGGATCTCCAGCTCCTTGCCCACCACCAGACGTTCCTTCGATCCTTGAATCTCCAACCGGATGATCCGCCCCGAGGGGCCGCGTTCCAGCGGCGTCAGGCGCTGAAGAATGCCGAAGTCGAGCCCCGTCTTTTCCCTCAGGATCGCCTCCAGTTCCTCCCGGTCGTAGACCCTTTTCCAGCGGAAAAAATCGGCCGTCTCCCGATCGAAGGCCGGAAGGATCTGCCTTAGAAGATCGGTGTCCGATGTGCTGCAATGGGCTTCCGGCGACCCGCAGATCCATCGCCTGGCCTCGTCCTCGGTCCGCACTGCCGGAAAGAGTCGCGCGGAATCGGACACCGAGGAGAGATAGGGAATGGGGGTCTCTTCCCAGACGTTTTCGAAATTTTCCGTCAGTCCGCCGCAGGATTTGTGATACCGCGCGTCGCAGATCTCTCCGCCGTAAGCCAGGCAAATCCCGCGGCTAGACCGGACGGCCTCCCGGACGGTTCGGGAAACGACGCCGGTTCCCTGGTATCGCTGGCAGTGATCGTCGGCGCAGACGTCGAAACCATCGTGCTCCTCGCGGCCGTACCAGGCGATGCGCTCCCCCGGACGCCGGCTGTCCGGCCGTCCCGCCCCGGCCGCCGGTTCCGGTCTGCTCGACCGTTCCAGCAGGGATGCAACCCAGCTTCGCGACATGATGGCATGGGCTCTCAGGAATTCCAGCGGGGCTGAAGCGCTCATTTCCGAGGCAATGACGCTCTCCAGATATGGTTCGAGAAGGATTTCATTGACGGCCGTTACGACGCCGTCCTCGCGGGCCATGAGCACGAGATCTCCTTGAAAGGTCTGTTCCTGCTCCCGCTCCCAGTGGAAGCGGATGCCGATCCGGACGCCGGAAAGGGTGAATGTGGACGATTCCCCGCCTGTGAAGCGGATGGCCCCCGGTCCGGCAAACGACCTCCCCCGGGGATCCGCAAGGATGATGCGGCCGCCTTCGGCATGCGCGGTAAAGGGACCGTCGACGGACGTACCGTTCTCCAGGCGGAACGGTCCGTTGAATCCTCCCCGGACCTGCCGTCGGTCCGTCAGAACGCCGACTCTGATTTTCGGCTCCTCGGTCATCATGAAATCACGTGCGGCTTCCGTCCCCGAATGGGCAAAGCGTTTTTGCAGACCCTACACGATCCGACGTCCGATGTCAAAACACGTCCGCAATGCCTCCTTGACCTGGCCCCGGAAACTGTATTAGGGGTATCCTCATGAGCGCGCAGAGCATGACGGGCATCATCCTGTCCGGCGGTGAAAATTCCCGCATGGGGCGGAACAAGGCCTTCCTGATCGTGGACGGCGAACGGCTGATCGACCGGATGATCCGGATCTTCAGGGGCCTGTTCGCCGAGGTGATCCTGGTGACGAATCAACCCCGGGACTATCTCGATCTGGATGTGAACCTGGTGACCGACATCTATCCGGGCAGAAAGGCCCTGGGAGGCCTCTACACGGGCCTGTTTTACGCAAACAGTTCTCATGCCTTCGTTGCCGCCTGCGACATGCCCTGCCTGAACGCCGCATTCATCGCTCATATGATGGAACGGGCCCTTGCCTGCGACATTGTCGTCCCGCAGGCCGCCGACGGTCTCCAGCCCCTTCACGCCGTCTACTCCAGAAAATGCCTGCACGCCATCCGGAACAGCCTGCTCCGCGACAGACTCAAAATCACCGGTTTTTACAAAGGCCTGAAAATCCTCTACATCCCCGAGGAAACCATTCGCACCTTCGATCCCGGCGCCCGGATGTTCGTGAACATCAACACTCCGGAAGATCTTCTCCGCCTGAATCCGGACTGAGCGAGGGTTTCGAAAACATCCGTTCGTCATGAGCCTTTCCGGCTTGAAGGTTTCCGCAAATATTATTAGACAAGGTCCCGCAAATATGCTAATTGCCCGCGCATTATGTTCAAAAGGAGGAATATTTAATGGCAGCTGAGAAAACGTTCAATCGGTGGCTTGTCGTAGTCGGCGCAATGCTGATCCAGGTCAGCCTCGGCGCGGTTTACATCTACAGCGTCTTCAAACCCGCCCTGAACGCCAAGTTTCCATCCTGGAGCCCGACGGACCTCGCCCTTCCCTCCCAGCTCATTCTCGCCTTTTTCGCCCTGGGCGTCATCTTCGCGGGCAAGATCCAGGACAAGATCGGGCCGCGCCTCGTTGCCTCCGTCGGCGGTTTGATGCTGGGAGCGGGCCTCATCCTCGCATCTTATGCGGACACGCTGACGATGTTCACCGTAGCATTCAGCGTGCTCGGCGGTCTGGGCATCGGCGCCGCGTACGTCTGCCCCATCGCCACCTGCGTAAAGTGGTTCCCCGACAAGCGCGGGATGATCACCGGCCTTGCCGTGGCGGGATTCGGCGCCGGCGCCCTCGTCTTTACCCCCATCGCCAAGGCATTCATCGCTTCTTCGGGCATCATGCCGACGTTCATGTATCTCGGCATCATTTTTCTGGTCGCCGTCGTGCTGGGCGCCCAGCTGATGGTCGTGCCCCCGGCCGGATACAAGCCGGAAGGCTGGACCCCGCCCGCGCCCGCTCCGGGGGCGGCCGCGTCTTCGGGCGCCGATTTTACCACCGGTGAAATGCTCAGGACCCCGCAGTTCTACTTCCTCTGGATCACCTATTTTGCGGGCTGCATGGCGGGACTCATGATCATCATGAACATCACCAACATGTGGCAGTCGCCTTCCATGATCGAACTGGCCAAGGGTATGCCGACCGTCACGAAAGACGCCTTCAAGACCATCGCCGATCAGGGAGCCTGGGCCGTCATGATCGTCGCGATCCTCAATGCGGCGGGACGCCTCGTCTGGGGACAGGTATCCGACATGATCGGCCGCAAGATGACCCTGATCATCATCTTCGCCTATGCCGGCGTCATCATGCTGGCCCTGAACATGTTCACCAGCTATCCCATGTTCCTCTTCGGCGTCTGCTCCATCGGATTCTGTTTCGGAGGGTTCCTCGGCCTCTACCCGGCGGTGACGGCGGATTATTTCGGCACGAAAAACGTGGGCGCCAACTATGGTCTGATGTTTGCCGCCTACGGCGCGGGCGGGCTGATCGGCCCCTGGCTGGCCCCCAAGCTCATGAACATCGTCGGCCAGATTCCCTACGAGGTCATGGACAAAGGCGCCGTCCTGCTCAAACAGTTCAGCGCGGGGAACTATTCCACCTCCTTCATCATCTCCGGCGTGATGTGCCTTGCATCCATCGGCATCGTCTGGATGCTCAAGCCGCCTCAGAAAGCCTGAAGACAGGTTGTTCAAGCAGAAAGGGGAAACTCCCGACGGAGTTTCCCCTTTCTTTTCACCAGTGGATGCCCCATTGTGCGGAACCGGCCGCTCTGCCGTTCCGGATTCGGCCCGATCCTCCCGGAAAGGGAGCGGCCGGTGCCGATGCGCCGGGGTCCGACCGAACCTTTATGACCTGTTGCGGAGATAGATGATCCGCAGGCCCTCCAGCGTCAGCATATCATCCACGACATTGATGTTTTTCGTCTCGGGCGCGACAATCTTGGCCAGTCCCCCCGTCGCGACCACGAGGGGGTTCGATTTCACCTCCGCTTTCAGGCGCTCGCAGATCCCGTCCACCAGGCCGGCGTAGCCGTACATGATTCCCGCCTGCATGCTGCTCACGGTATCCTTGGCCACGATCGACCGGGGTTTGCTGAGTTCGACCCGGGGCAGCTTGGCCGCCCGCTCGAAAAGGGCTTCGCTGGAGATCATGATGCCCGGGGCGATGCAGCCTCCCATATATTCCCCTCTGACGGAAACGTAATCGAACGTGGTCGCGGTCCCGAAATCGACGATGATCAGATCCTGTTTGTACTTTTCGTAGCCGGCCACCGCGTTCACGATCCGGTCCGCTCCCACCTCCTTCGGGTTGTCGTAGAAAATGGGCATGCCCGTCTTGACGCCGGGCCCGACGATCAGCGGTTTCAAACCGAAATATTTACGGCAGAGCGGT
Organism: uncultured Syntrophaceae bacterium; assembly: GCA_964460245.1. Classification (GTDB taxonomy): domain Bacteria; phylum Desulfobacterota; class Syntrophia; order Syntrophales; family Fen-1087; genus JAXDBM01. The sequence goes on from CAYWTL010000032.1 coordinate 22,893, forward strand.
TCCAGAATATTCAGCATGGGGGGAACAACGCAGGAAATGATGATGTCCCGGATCTTCCGGGAACTGATCCGGCTGGTCTTGTAGAGATTGTAAATCAGCATCCCGTATTCGTCCACGGTGTGATCCACGACGGTCCGGATCCGCCAGTCGTGGACCAGTTCCGCTCCGTCAAAGAGGCCCAGGACGGTGTTGGTATTTCCCACGTCAACGACCAAGAGCACGATGCTACCTCCCCAAAAGAAGAACGTCCCCGGCAATGACCCTTTGCACGAACCCGTTTTCACTCCGCATCAGAATGGCGCCGTCGGCGTCGATGTCGGCGACCACGCCTTCCTGCGAATCGTCGCGCTGAACCACCCGGATCGACTTTCCCAGAATATCGGCATGGGCCAGCCAGACATCGCGCAGGCCGGCGAACCCAGCCTGGACGAAGACCCTATACCATTTTTCAATGCAGTCAAACATTCTCGAAATCACGTCGAGACGGTTCTGCGCAATCCCGGTCTCGATCCGAAGGGACGTGGCGGTATCGGAAAGGGGGGCTTCGAAATCCGCCCGTTCCATGTTGACATTGAGCCCGATGCCCAGGATGATGAAGTCGACGGCGCCTGCGGAGGCCTTCATCTCCGTCAGGATGCCGCAGGCTTTTTTGCTGCGAATGAGCACATCGTTGGGCCATTTGATCGAGACGCCGTCGGGGCAGTATCCCGAAAGAAGCTCCGCCACGGCCACCCCGGCCATCAGCGTAATCTGGGGGGCCGTCGCCGGCTCGATTCGAGGCCTCAGGATCGCCGACACGTAGAGGTTGACGCCGGGGGGGGACTGCCAGACGCGGTTCAACCTTCCCTTTCCGCTCGTCTGTGCATCGGCAACGACGATCTCCCCCTCCCGGGCGCCGCTCAGGGCAAGCCGAAAGGCCTGACTGTTCGTCGAGCCGATTTCCGGGAAATAGTGAACGCGCGTGACCAGGGAAGTGCGCTTCAGGGAATCGGAAAGCGCCCGCCGGGTGAAATCGGATGCACTCTTTTCCATGTCAGCCCCATGACCGATCGGCGCCGAAATCGGCAATCCCTACTGCACGACCAGGGAGATGTCCGCGGCGGTCACGGAGTGGGTCAAAGCTCCCACGGAGATGAAGTCGACGCCGGTTTCGGCAATCTGCCTCGCACTGGCAAGCGTCACGTTCCCGGATGCTTCCACGGGAATCCGACCGCCGATCAGAACGACGGCCTCGCGCATGGCTTCGAGACCCATGTTGTCCAGCATGACGGCATCGGCGCCGGCGTCGAGCGCCTCCATCACCTCGCCGTGATTCTTGACTTCCACCTCGATCTTCAGCAGGTGGGGGATTTTCCGTCTCGCCCGCTTTACGGCCTCGCCGATGCCTCCGGCCGCCGTGATGTGGTTATCCTTGATCAGGACCCCGTCGTAGAGGGCAAAGCGGTGATTCAGGCCGCCGCCCGCTGCGACCGCGCACTTGTCGAGGATCCGGAGTCCCGGGACCGTCTTGCGGGTGTCCAGAATCCTGGCGCTCGTTCCCGAAACGGCATTCACGAACTGGCGCGTCAGTGTGGCGATACCGCACATCCGCTGGAGAAAATTCAGCGCCACCCGCTCGGCGGTCAGGATGTCACCGAGGTTTCCGGACAGTTCCGCCAGGATGTCTCCGCGGCGGATTTCGCTGCCGTCTTCACGACAGCCGGCAAACCGAATATCCCGGTTCAGGAAAAGAAAGGTCTCCCGGAACACATCGATCCCTGCCACAACCAGATCGGTTTTGGCCACCGCCCGCGCAGCGCCGCTTTCAAGGCCGGACAGCAGCGCTGCGGTCGTCACGTCTCCCGCGCCCACATCCTCGTCCAGCGCGGACCGGATCAATTGGCGAAGCTTGTCTCTCGGAATCAAAATTTCTGCATCTCCGGATTCACCCGCCGTCTCCCCGCGTGGGCGTTACGGTCTTTATTCTCCGCCCGATTCTCCTTGCGGTTTTCCCATCTCGTCGAGTTTTCGGATCGCCGCTTCCAGGACCCGGTGCTTTTCGCCGAAATCCCGGTACTTCTGCTGTTCCTTCTTGACGACGTCCTCGGCCGCCTTGGCCATGAAGTCGCGATTGGCCAGTTTTCTGGACACCACGCTGAGGTCCTTGTCCACGCGGGCCAGTTCCTTTTCCAGCCGGGCCTTTTCACCGGCAAGATCGATCAGATCCTCCATCAGGACGAAAATCCGCGACAGGCCGGCCACGCCGACGGCCGCTCCCCTGGGCTCCTCCAGGTTCTCGCCGACCGTCAGCATCTCCAGGTTGCCGAGGTTGACGATGAACTCCCTCCCCTTCTCCAGGACGGCGGCAAGGGCCGCATCGGGCGCGGAGACGACCACTTTCAGCTTTTTCGACGGAGCGATGTTCATTTCGCCGCGGATGTTCCGAATGCGCGTGATGACTTCCATGATCTGTCCCATGCGGCGCTCCGCCTCCCCGTCTTCGAATTCTCCGTTCGCTTCCGGATAGGAACTGACCATGATCGAGGCGCCGTCCGCCGCGACGGCCTGCCAGATTTCCTCGGTCAGGAACGGCATGAAGGGATGCACCAGCTTGAGCAGGGTTTTCAGCACGGTCAGCAGTGTCCACTGGGACGCCCGCCGCCGCGGAGACGGCTCCCGACCGTAGAGAACCGGCTTGATCAGCTCCAGGTACCAGTCGCAAAACTCGTGCCAGGCAAACTGGTAGATGCTTCCCGCCGCCTCATTGAACCGGTATTCATCCAGACCCCGGATCACCTCTTCGACCGTTTTATTGAGCCTCGCCAGGATCCAGCGGTCCGGCAGGGACAGATCCGCTTTTGCGGGGGGAACATCTTGCCCGGCGTCGTAATCCTCGATGTTCATCACGCAAAATTTCGTGGCGTTCCAGATCTTGTTGACAAAGAATTTGTATCCCTCAATCCGCTCCTCCGACATCCGGACATCCCGGCCCTGCGCCGTGAAGGCGGCCAGGGTGAACCGGAAGGGATCGGCGCCGTACTTGTCGATCATCTCGAGCGGGTCGATGATGTTCCCCTTCGATTTGCTCATCTTGTCGCCATTCTCGTCACGGACCAGGGCGTGGAGGTAGACATCCCGAAAGGGCACGTCCTTCATGACATACAGGCCCATCATCATCATTCGGGCCACCCAGAAGAAGAGGATGTCAAACCCGGTGATCAGCAGGGATGTGGGATAGAAGGTCCTGAGCGCACCCGTCTGCTCCGGCCAGCCAAGCGTGGAAAAGGGCCAAAGGGCAGAACTGAACCAGGTATCCAGGACATCCTCTTCCTGGCGAAGTGCCGTTCCCCGGCAGCCGGGGCATTGCTCCGGATCGGCAGCCGACACGATCGTCTCCCCGCAGCCGTCGCAGTACCAGACGGGAATCCGGTGTCCCCACCAGATCTGACGGGAGATGCACCAGTCGCGGATATTGCTCATCCATTCGAAATAGGTGGCCTCCCACATGGACGGTACGATCCGTGTCTTGCCCTTGACCACGGCGGCGTTGGCCGCCTTCGCCAGCGGCGCGATCTTCACGAACCATTGCTTGGAAACAAAGGGTTCCACATCGGTTTTGCAGCGGTAGCACTGTCCGATATTGTGGGTGTAGGGTTCCGTGCCGACGAGATAACCCTGCTTTTCGAGATCCTTCACGATATTTTTCCGGCACTCATAGCGATCCTGTCCCCGATAAATCCCGCCGTTTTCATTGATCGCGGCGCTGCCGTCCATGATCTTGATGATTTCGAGATTGTGACGTCCGGCAATGGCAAAATCATTGGGATCGGATGCCGGTGTGATCTTGACGGCGCCGGAGCCGAATTCCATGGTCACATAATCATCGGCAATCACGGGAATTCTCTTGTCGACAATGGGCAGGATGACCTCCTTGCCCACCTTGTCGGCGTAGCGCGGGTCCTTCGGGTTCACGGCCACGGCCGTGTCGCCGAGCATCGTCTCGGGTCGCGTGGTAGCGACAATGATATCGCCGCTGCCGTCCGCGTAGGGGTAGCGGATGTTCCAGAGGAAACCCGGCTCCTCCTTGTATTCGACCTCCAGGTCCGAAATGGCCGTGTGACAGCGCGGACACCAGTTGACGATATAGTCCCCCTGGTAGATCAGGCCATCCCGATAGAGCCGCACAAAAACCTCCCGGACGGCGCGGGACAGGCCCTCATCCATGGTAAAGCGCTCGCGGGACCAGTCGCAGGAACAGCCCAGTCGCTTGAGCTGGTTGATGATCACGCCGCCGTATTTCTCCTTCCACTGCCAGACCCGCTCGATGAATTTTTGCCGGCCCAGATCGTGGCGGGTCAGCCCCTCCTTTGCCAGCTCCTGCTCCACCACATTCTGGGTGGCGATTCCGGCATGGTCGGTCCCGGGCATCCAGAGGGCGTTGTAGCCCTGCATCCGCTTGAAGCGCGTCATGATATCCTGAAGGACGTTGTTCAGGG
>CAYWTL010000033.1:0-27076 GCA_964460245.1 uncultured Syntrophaceae bacterium
CCCGCGGCGCATCGCTCATGGGAATGATCCGGAACAGGCCGCTTTCCTCCACCATTGCGATTCCGTTGAGCCTGAGAATGACCTCCAGCAGCGGCAGGACATTCTCCTCCGCCACGGGGGAGATGGACCGGAAAGTCACCCGACCCTTGACGCGCGGGTCGATGACGTAGTTTTTTCGCAGAATGTTGGCAAATACGGTCTGGATCACCGAATAGACGTCCGCATCGTCAAAGTTCAGGCTGACCTGCGGACCGCTCCGCACCGCCGTGGGCATTGCGGCCCGGGGCGGCGGCATGGTCTGGACGGCCGGTGGAGCGGGGAACGCTGCGCCGGGAATCTGCGGATGATCCTGACCTGCAGTCACGGAAGGGGGCGCCGGCGGACCCGCTCCGGGCGGTATGGGAAGGTCGGGAATAACGGGCCCGCCCTGTGACGCAGTGGCCGGCTGCTTCGGACCGGAAGGTTTTAGAGAGGCTGTCGGCGCCCGCACGCCCGGTGGGGGAGGAACTGCCGGCAATGTCGGGGTTTCGGGCCGGACCAACGGTCTCGCCGGTTGCGGCAACGCGGGGACGTCGGGTCCCGTTGTTGCCGCTGCAGTGGGATGGGTCGTTGACTGCGCAATCTCGAAAGTGGAAACCTCCGCGGCGTCGGGAGACGATACCGAGATGAAGGAAACGGTGTTCGGCAATGCCGTCAACGGCGTGGAATCGGCCTTTTTCGCTGACTGCTTGGTCAGGTCGGAACGTTCGCCGCGGGCTGCGTTCCCCACAGGGGCCGCCGATAGCGCTCGAGGCTGCAGGCAGGCCAGCAGCAGGAATATGAAAACGAAAACAAGAGAAAGAATCGGAGCGTTTTTACGTTCGGATTGTCCTTGCCGTGTTTGCGCAATCATTCGTCTCCCCTTCCTCCTGTTCGAAACATCGTTTGGCCGCCCGGCATCCGTTCATTCGATGCATGCCCTGGCGGATCATTCCCAGCTTGAGATGTCCTTGTCTTCGCCGTCCCCGCCTGGCGCGTCGTCGCGTCCGTAGGAATAGAGGTCGTAATCTCCATGCGTTCCCGGGCATTGATACCGGTATGGCTTGCCCCACGGATCGTTCGGCAGCGCCTTCTTCAGATAAGGCCCCTCCCATTTCTCGATGCCCGGATTGGTCGCGAGGGCATTGAGGCCCTCCTGCGTGGTCGGATAACGGCCGACATCCAGGCGGAAATGGTCGAGCCCCTGCCCCATCAGCTCGATCTGGGCGAGCGCTGCAGACTGTTTGCCCTTTCCGAGTTTGGGAAACAAGCGTGGTCCCACGAGGGCCGCCAGCAGCGCGATAATGACCATGACGACCAGCAATTCAATGAGGGTGAAACCCTTACCCCCTCGGATTTGATTGATTTTCTCCATCATCATTTCCCGAACCTCCGTTCCGGATGTTCAATCATCCGCATAACTTTCGTTGCCCTCGTGATCGATGCCGATTCCGGACCAACCCCGCTTGTGGCCTTTCCCTTCAGGGACGCCTCGGCACCGGCGGCACGGCCGCGGCAGCCGCGGCAGGCGGCGACTTCGCCGACGGAAGAATCCCTGGCTGTGACGCTGCCGGAACCGGCTCAGGCGGCAGCGGAAACGGCGGCCTTGCCATCTTGGGCGACATCTTTGTGGCGGGTATCCGCTGCGGCGACGCCGGGATCGGTTCAGGCGGCAGTGAAGCCGGCGGCCTCGCAGGCCCGGAAGGCGTCCGCTGCGGCGCTGAAGCCGCCGACGCCTTTGCAGGCGCGGCGCCGGTTCCGGTGATTTCGCTCTTTCGCTCCTTGATCTCGTCCAGGTAAATGGTCATGCGATCCTCCCCGCTGACCAGAACAACCATCTTCTCCGTCACCTGCTGGAGCCTGTAGCCGCTGATGCTTTCCCCCTCTTTCAGGGCAACCTGCCGCACGCCGCGCCCGGGGCTTGTCGGCGCTGCCTTTTTGTCCTGGACGAATGCGACCTTCAGCCCTCCCGCAATCATCGTGCCGTGAAGAACCAGTTCAGGCCGGGGGACCTGCTGGACCGCCTTTTTTTCCGGGGGAATCACCCGGTTCGGATGGAAGACATTCTGCGCTTCGATGACGGCATAATCGGCCGGAGGCTGCTTCTCCGGTTCCGCGGCGGCAACGGCCGTTCCGGCCGGAATTTCCTTCACATGCGGCATGTTCATCGAGAGGGGCGCGTTCAGCAGCGGATAGAGGAAATAAAAGAAAAACGCGCCTGCGGCCACGATCAGGCAGAGGTTCAGGACATTGAGGCTGTCGATCAGGTATTGGCCGAACTTCACGCTACTTCCCCATGCTCATCGCTGAAACCCGAAACTTCACCATCAGCTCCCGCGGCTCGCGCATGTTCCGGACCCGAACATCGATCTCCCGCATCGCCAGCGCCACCTGACTGGCTTCAAAGGCATTGAGGATGTCATGGAGCGCGCGGGTCTCCGGCACGACGGCGTCGATGCTCACCGTGATGACCTTGAACCGGTTCAGATCCTCCGGCTTTTCCACGCGCTCGCTGGTGATGGTTCCTCCCCTGCCGGTGACCGTTCCCTTGATCATGTTCTGCAGGTTGGCGGCCGCGACGGAAGGCGTCTGCCCTTCCACCATTCGGGTTTCCTCGGCCCTGCGCGTCTCCTTCAGGGCATTGATCCGGCTCTCCAGTTCGTCCTTCCCGGCGATGGCATTCACGTACTTCTCCAGTGTCGTCCGCTTGGCCTCCTTCAGTTCGGCGAGGGACTGCCGCTCGGCCTGTACGGTCAAATACACGTAATCATAAAAGGCAAGACCGAGAAGGACGAGCAACAGCGGGACAAGCCAGAACAGGATTTTACTGTTTTTTCCCATCTTTCACCCTTGCATGCTCCACCTTCATCCCCTCGATTTCCATGCGGATCACGAAGCGGTCCGCGTTCATCCGGCTGTCCCGGATCGTGGGCGATGTGAACTCCGCCTTGGCGAAAACGGGCGATGCCTCGATCAGGGGCAGGATGTCCGTGGCGGATGTCGCGTAACCCTCAAGCGATATGTCCGACTCGTTTACGTGGACCCGCGTGAGCCAGACGCTTCTGGGCAGAATGACGGTCAGCTCCTTCAGGATGTTCAGAAAGTGTGGCTTCGCCTTCTTGAACTCCGTGACCGCCTTGAGTTCTTCCCTCAGCGCGTCATGCTCCTTCCGCAGGGCCTCGATCTTCTTGATCTCTCCCTTGCGCGACGACACTTCCTGATCGATCATCGCGATCATTCGATGATCCCGGTACAGGGGGAGGCCCAGGGCCAGGCCGGCCATGGCGAGAAGCAGCGCGGCCAGGATCAGGGTCAGCGCCACCGGCGGCCGGGCGCGTTCGGTCCGGCCGCGGCGCAGCAGGTTCATGGCCTTCGATTTCGTCCACAGGGAGGCGAGCACCCCACCGATGGCCTCGGGTGGAACCTCCTTCCCTTGCTTTTCGCCCCGGTATCCCGGAATCGGCAAATCGCCTTCCTCGAGCGCTTCGAGAGGGATTCGAACCCGCTCCTCCAGGGGAGCGCATGGCACCACGTCCCCGCGCGCATGGACCATCATCCGCGGCGCCACGGCACGCTCTTTCAGGTCCGCGATCCAGGGACCGACCTCTTCCGCCACATCGGCCATGACCCGTTCGTCCGGACCGGCACCGTTGAAGGATCCGGCGCACCCGGCGACCACGACGCCCTGGCGAAAAAACCCCGCCTCGAAAGCTCCGGGGTGGATATCGAGATAGATGAGGTCCCGCTCCCGCCAGACATAATTCAGATAGGCGGAGGCGGCGGCAAGATTCGTGTCGATCCGCTCAACCGCCAGGCCTCTTTCCCCCAGGGCCCGAATGTAAGGCTCTACCGCATCCCGCTTCAGGGCCGTAACGGCAAGCTGGAGCGTTCCGTTTCCCTCTTTCAGGATCCGGAAGTCGAAATAGGCATCATCGGACGAAAAGGGTGTGATTCGGTCCAATTCGAAGGACACCACTTCCGCCAGATTGTCCCGCGCCGCCGACGGCAGTTCCGTTTGCTGAATGACGGACCATGCCTTGGGGATGCAGAGCATGATGGGGGGATTTTTCAGCTTCGCCTGTCGACAGTATTGCAGGACTGTCAGGGCGATCGTTTCCGGTGCCGGGAAACGGCGCTCCTGGAAACGGTGCGTTTCGTAGCCCAGAATCCGGATGCGGTTGAGCATGCGGGTTCCGTGGGCGATCGACAGAAAGTCGATACCCATGGAAACGGAGAGCTGCCGGCGGGGCATGACGGCTTCACGGACCGGGTTGAAGGTCAGGGCGCTCCGGAAGGTGCGAACCGCGGCGAGCGCCCCGGCTTTCATCCTGTTCAGCGCCACGGATTCCCTGAAACGCATCTTCATCATGACCCCGCCGCGGAAGGACTCTGAAAATAAACGATCCGGTATTTCTGCGCGCCTTCGATCACGACGGTTGCCCGAACGGTGTAACGGCGCTTTTCATCGTCCCGGTAGCCCGTCGCGTCGATGGTGAAAACATTCGACTCCGCCATGGTGACATAGGGGGCGATGTCTCCGAACTCGGCGTCCGTCCATCCGGCGGACTCCTGCGCCTTTTCCGCGGGTCCCAGATCGCGGTACGCCAGGACGCGCCGGATCATGTCGTCCGTCATGCCCGGAATCGCCTTGAGAACCTCGGGGGGAGCCGTGTTCAAACTGATCTTGTCTCCTCCGGCAAAAACGGTGCAGAAGGACAGCATGCCCCTCTGCTCCCCGCTGCCGTGGAGGATGGCGCTCGTCACGCCCCGCACGTAGGCCAGCTCTCCCAGACTGTCGAAGTCCGCGTTCTTCGCCCGGTACGGTTTTGAAAGGGACTGGTAGTACCCGTCCTCGGCCCCGTTCAGACGGTGCAGATTGTCTCCGTCCTTCCAGTCCAGGATGGAATCGACGATGATGGCTGCCCGCTCCTCCGCCACGCCGTTGTTCATGAGCAGGTTTTTCAGAACGATGCCGCTTTCGTCCGTGAGGGCGTTCAGGTTGATCTTCCCCGACTCCTCCATGATCCGTATGCGGTAGTGTCCGCCGGAAATTTCCGTCTCGTAGGCGCGGCCGTCACACCGGTACGGTTCAGCCCCCTCGAGGATCGACTGCTGGTCCCGGTTGGCCTGCCGGTAAAGCAGTTCCAGGACGCCCCGCTGGAATCCTGCCTCGGCCAGAAACTTGTAATCCAGTTCCTCCTTGAAGGACAGAGTGGCCAACGCGTCCGACCGGGTCAGCAGGGACAGCGACAGCGCGGCCATCGACATCAGGGCGACAACCCACAAAACCAGGATCAGGGCGATTCCCCGATCGGAAAATCCGGCCACCCTCATCATTCGTTTATCCCCGCGCTTTCCATAACATATCTGACGAATCATTGCCGTTTATTTTTTCGGCCTGGCTTCAAGCGGAGCGAGAATTTTCGTCTCCCCGCCGCCTCTGACGAACCGCACCTGCACCTGCTCCGGGTACCGCGTGCCGTCGGACCACTCCTCCGTCCACTCCGCCTTCTCTTCGGCCGCCTTTGTCGCGAAATAGGAGAACGAGAGGGATTTCAGGTCGTCGAAAAGCCGGATTTCTCGAGTCCCTTCCATGCCGACAGGCCGTTCCGAGGCGTAGAGCGCCAGCCGGCCACCTTCGTCGGCCTCCAGCCGGTAGGAGACGATCACGCATCCCCTGTCCTCCCCCCAGATCGAGCGGTTCGTGGCGAATCGCAGCGACTTCCCGTCCCCCTTCATGTAATATCTTTTTCCCCCGTCTTCCTCATAGGTCAGGGGCGCCGCCGACTGGAGCTGGGCGGTCAGGATTTCGAAGGAGGTCCGGTACCGCTCGAGGGCGTCCATCCGTCTCTCCCCGGCATCGATCGCGCGGAAGCCCATCCTCATGGCGCCGCCCAGAAGGATAACGATGAGCGCCAGGAGGGTGATCGATACCAGCAATTCGAGGAGTGTGAAGCCCCGCTGCCTTTTGACTCTTCTTACCGGCCCGAAAATCCGGCAGATCCGCTTTTTCATGATTTCTGCCCGACCGTGTTCCGGTTGTCGGTCCGCTCCACCACCTTCAGGGTCCTCAAGGTGAGGGACTTCCTGCGCGACGCCGTTTCCCAGGAAAAGGTCATCTCGATTCGCAGGAGCTTGACCGGCAGCTCTTCCGTCCGCTCCTTTTCGGCCTCCGAAACGGAGACCGCCACCCGGTAGCCCTGATCTGTCTCCGCCTGCCAGGACGCCTCCTCGATCCTGTCGCGTTCGGTGATCTCGCGCATCACCGCCTCGGCCCGGGTCAGGGCCTCCATGTAATCCTGCGATGTCCCGACGGTCCTCAGGTTCGCCGAGAAGAGCTGCACCAGGTAGACCACCGCGAACCCGATCACCGTCAGGGCCGCCATGATTTCGATCAGTGTGAATCCCCGCGCCGTTTTCAATCCCTAATCTCGCCTCCCGCGGACGACCGCGAAACCCATGACCGGATCGGGCCGGATGGACACGACCCGTCGGCCGGCCGTCACCACCACGGCGCCGCCTTCGATTCCCCCGTACGGCAAAAATGCCAGGCAATGGACCCCCTGCTCGACTTCCCCGGCCAGCGGATCGTCGATTCGGATCCCGATTTCGCCGGGGATCTTTCGGGAAGGCCTTCCCTCGATGCCGTAGGTTCTCTCGTCGAGATTCACCACGATCGACTGCTTCTGCATTTGGGTCCGGGCCATTGAACGTGCCTGCCGCATCGTCGCCGATATTTCCCGCACCGTCGCGTCCAGCGCGGCCGAGGGCAGCCGCCCCATCATGGCGATGACGCCCATGCCCACCATGAGCGCGGCCAGAAAGAGGACGATGACGAGTTCCAGCAGGGTAAAGCCGCCGGACCGGCTCCGCTTGAACGGCCGGCGGCGCGCGGTTGACTCCATGTTACGCACTCCCGAACCCCGGCTTCGGCCATGTTTTCTGGCGCCCGGCCGCCCCTTCACAGCGGCAGGTCCGTGATGCTGAAAATGGCCATGAGCATGGAGACCACGATGAATCCGATCAGGACGCCCATGAAGAGGATCATGACCGGTTCCAGGAATCCGACAAAGCGCTTGATCGCCTCGCGGAGGCTTTTTTCATAGAGGACGGCCACTTTCGTGAGCATGACGTTCAACTGGCCCGTCTCCTCGCCCACCTTGATCATGGACAGTGCCAGCGCCGGGAACACGCCGGCTTCCGCGAGGGGCCTGGCGATCCCCCTACCCTCCTTCGCGCCCTTCACCACCGCGTCGATCGAAGCGGCCATCACCCGGTTGCTCATGACGTCCCTCGCGTTTTTCAGGGCCTGCAGCAGCGGGACGCCGCTCGCGAGCAGCGTCCCCAGGGTGCGGCAGAACCTCGCGGTCTCCAGCTTCACCAGCACGTTTCCCATCAACCTCAGCTTCAGGCGGTCCCACTGATAGCGCCCGGTCTCGGTCCGGATGTACTTCCGGCCGGCCAGGGCCCCCGCGACGACGGCGGCAGCCAGGATCCAGGAAACGGATCGCACGGTCCCGGCGAGGGTCAGGAGGATCTTCGTCGGCACGGGAAGCGCTCCGCCCAGTTCGGTGAAGATCGCGGAAAACTTCGGCAGGACGAAGGTGAACAGGAGGATGATCGACAGGATGCCCGTCAGCACGAGGATCGCGGGGTAAATCATCGCCGAGATGACGTGATCGCGCAGCTCCTTTGCGGATTCCAGGAATTCGCCCAGCCGCTCCAGCACGTCCTGCAGGATCCCGCCGGATTCGCCGGCCCGGACCATGTTGACGTAAAGCCTCGGAAAGACTTTGGGGTAATTCAGCAGGGCGTCGGAAAAGGAGCTGCCCTCCCGGATGGAATTCAGGGTCTCTTGGACGACCCGGCGCATCGCCTCGTTGTCGGAGATGTCCAGGATGACGTGTAGCGCGCGGTCCAGGGGCAGGCCCGCGTTGAGGAGGGCTGACAGTTCCGTGGTGAATGCGATGAGATCGATCTTTGCGGACCGGACAAAGCGTTTCCCACCCATCAGCCCCTCTTTCCGGGGCGTGACGGAAAGCGGGATGAGGCCGCCGTCCTTCAGCTTCTCAGCCGCCGCCTTCCGGTCCGCGGCCTCGATGGTCCCCTCCCGGACCGCACCGTCCCGTGTCGCTGTCCGGTAAACGAAGGTCGCCACTCATATCTCCTGGGTGACGCGGAGAACTTCGCCCAGCGTGGTCTGGCCGCCGATGACCTTCCGGATCCCGTCCTCCGGCAATGTCCGCATGCCCTCCTGCCGGGCCGCCGCGCGGATCCGGTTCTCGTCCGCCTGCCGGACGATCATCTTTCGGATCTCGTCGGTCACGACCAAAAGCTCGAAAATGCCCGTCCGTCCGTAGAATCCCGTCTGGGCACAGTTCTCGCAGCCCTGTCCCCGGTAGAGAACGGCCCCGGGCTCGATGCCGAGGGTTCGAAACTCCTCCGTGTTCATCGCCTGCGCATCGGGCTCCCGGCAGGCCGGGCAGATGACACGCACCAGCCGCTGCGCGAGAATACCCCGGATCGTGGACGAGAGGAGAAAATTCTCCACGCCGAGGTCGAGCAAACGGGTGATGGCGCTGGGCGCGTCGTTGGTGTGCAGGGTGGAGAAGACGAGATGCCCGGTCAGGGCCGCCTGGATGGCGATGTCGGCCGCTTCCAGGTCGCGGATCTCTCCGATCATGATGATGTCCGGGTCCTGACGAACGATGTGCCGCAGCGTGTTGTTGAAATGAAGCCCGATCTGCGGCTTCACCTGGATCTGATTGATCCCCCTGATCTGGTACTCCACTGGGTCTTCCACGGTGATGATCTTCTTGTCGGGCGAGTTGATCCGGTCCAGCGACCCGTAGAGGGTCGTGGTTTTCCCACTCCCCGTCGGTCCCGTTACGAGGATGATCCCGTGGGGACGGCCGATGAGTTTGAGAAAGGGCGCGAGCGTGTCGGGGGGGAAGCCGAGCCGGTCCATGTCGACGACGACTTGCCCCCGATCCAGGATCCGCATGACCACGCTTTCCCCGTGCATCACCGGAATGGTGGAAACGCGCAGATCGATCTCCCGGTCGCTGACCCGAAGACGGATGCGCCCGTCCTGAGGGAGCCGCCGCTCGGCGATGTTCAGCTTAGCCATGATCTTGATGCGGGAAATGATGGCCGCCTGCAGGCGCTTCGGCGGCGATTCGATGTCGTACAGGATGCCGTCGATCCGGTAGCGCACCTTGATCTCTTTTTCGTAAGGCTCGATGTGGACGTCGCTGGCCCGGCCTTCAACGGCCCGGGTGATGAACAGGTTCACGAGGCGGATGATCGGCGCCTCCGAGGCGAGGTCCTTCAGGCGCTCCGCGTCCTCCTCGTCCTCCTGGACATACTCCAGCCTCCCCTCACCGATGTTCTCGATGATCTTGCTGAAATCCTGCGCTTCCTTGCCGTAGAAGCGGCTGATATACTCTTCGATCTTCGCCTCGTCTCCGGTGAAGATGCGAACACGCGCGGCGGCGGCTACCTTGAGGGCGTCGATCACGGCCCGGTTCCCCGGTTCCGCCATGAGCACGGAGAGCACATTGTCCCGAAGCTCCAGGGGAACGATGCGGTTTTCGCGGATGAACCGGGCCGATACGCCGTCGAGCACGAACGGTATCTTGGGAAGCTCGTCCACGTTGAGCAGTTCAACCGGTTCGACCAAGTTCAAACTCCGCCCGCCGATCGTTTATCATGACTCATCTTCGTTGTCCCTTCCCGTGCCCCTTTGGGTTGAGAGCCTCTGCCGCCTCGGTTCAACCGGCTGCCTCCTGCTCGATCCGGATGACAACCGAACCGGCAGAGCCCGTGGAGAGAAGCCTAGCCTGGACGACATCCTCGACGCCGGCGCTTCCGCCTGCACGGTAGGTGACCATGGCCTGGCCCGATGCATCCGTGACGGCGCTGCCGGCCAGCAGCGTCCCTCCGCTGTTGTTCTGAATCAGGCTGAACTGTACGGTTTCGCCGATCATCGGTTTGGTCGTGTCGTTGCCGTCCGTGACGGTGACTTTGATAAGGCTGTAGCCGTTAGCCTTGACGGCGATCGGGTCGGCCGTGACCGTCATCGACACCCCGGTGACACTTCCCGTTTTCACGATGACCACGGAGGCGGACATCCCGTTTTCAAGCACCGCCTCCACGACGTCCTGCCGGTAGTTGTTGCCCGCCGTGTATACCGTCGTTGCGATGCCGTTCCCGTCGGTTTCCCGGGTGTATGCGCTCAGTCTCGCGCCATTCGACGTGAGCAGCCGGAAGGTGACCGTTTCGCCCCACCCCTTCTTGTCTGTGGTGGTCGCTGTCGTGCCGTCGGTCGTCGTTGTCGAACTGCTGGTGGTGGTCGTCGTCGTGCCGCCGGGCCGGGCGACCGTCGCCGTGATGAGGGCGTTCCCTCCCGGTTCCACCCCGTCCGCCGGGCTGACCGCGAGGGTGATCCGCGACGTCGGGTCTCCGCTCTGGTCGCTGCCGCAGCCCGACAGGGTGAACAACGCAAGGACGAACGCCATCAGCAGTAATGTTTTTTTCATCGCTTCTTCTCCGGTAGAAGGAATGGTCGCGGACCGAGCCACGATGCAAATTTCTAAACCATTTCAAAAAAAGTTTCAATGATTTATGCAAAGTCCGGAATTGATTCTGAAAGCCGGCGCCCGGGCTCACTTTCAGGTTCTCTTTGGAAAGGAACAAGGTTGGAGAAGGCAAATTCACCGTTTCCGCCGGGACTGGTCTTGGCAATGATCTTGCCGGTCGGCAGAGCGAATAGCGTGATTTGCGTTTGTTCCATGATCGGCGTTTGATCGACACGTGGCGCGGCCGCCAGAGGTTCGCGCGCTATTCCGGTTACAATGCGGCCCTCAACGCCATAGCCATCCGCTCCAAATGCAGTAAACGGAACCGGAAGCAAAGTGCGGCACAATACGACCAGGCTTGCGACCCAAATTCGACAACCCGGGTTGTCACGAAATTTTTCATAGAAATGTTTCAGCTTCACACCCATTACCTCCTTTCATGATCTGCCGGACAACGTCACAAAGAGATTATGTGTGAGAATTCCACTAAAAAAGACCTCTAAAGTCTGCACGGGCCCCGAAGGGCATTGTACGGGCACTTTTCGCATTTTCCACCAGTGCATCGAACATTCCTTTTTCTTCCGACTTCAGTCGCCGGCCGTGTCGGTCACCGTACCGGTGCTGCAGAAGGCAAACTTGAACTCGGCCAGCGGCAGCATTCTCCCGAGTAACTGACGGCGGCCACTCGGACGCACCCGCATCGACATGAGCCCGAACGGAGGTGTTTCTCCCGTGAAAGCCACGCCCGTCAACAGCAGGGCAGCCAGTGCGATCACAAACGGGGCTTTGAATTGAATTTTCTGGCAATGGCCTCCTCTCTAACGCCCCCTGCGGCCGCTGGCCGCACTTGCCCGGCTTTTTAATCCACCTCCGGTAGCACGCAAACTGCCGGAATTCTGATACTGCCGGGTGCGCTGGCTTGCCTGTTCGCCCCGCTGCCGGTTCTGCGCTTCTTTTTGCAGCCCCTGCATCGGTTCGCCGCCTTCAGCCCGTCCGAGGGACGAGCCTCGCTGCTGAGCCTGTTGCTGCGCTGCGGTCGCGGATGCCGCCTTCTGAACATTGCTCCAGCCGCCGTTGTCATATTGCTGCCAGCCGGAATCCGTTTTCCTGTAGACATTGCCGTCATGGCCGGCATAGATGTCGCCGCTTCCCGTTTTCCCCGCGGCGGTCGATCCGCGCGCGGTGGATGCGCCGACAGCCTTCCCGCCCGTTGAGGTCTGCACGGATCCCACTTTCCCCTGGGCGGTTGCATAGTGCTGCGCGTGGGCGCTCTGGCCCCCCTTCCCCGCCACGGAACTGCCCCAGGAGGCATAGGCGTTGGAACCCTGCCTCGCGGCGGCGTATGCCCCGGTATAGGGGTTGTAGGCCTGCCCGGCGGCTGCGATTCCGTAGGGCGTGGATACCGAGGCGGTCCGCGCGTACGTCCCTGTGTAGGGATTGTAAGAAGCGGTTCTCGTCGCCGACCCATACGGCCCGTATGCCGTCTGATATACGCCGTAAGCCCCCATCGGCGAATAATAATGCCCCATGTAGCCGTAGGTGTAGGGAGGCGGATAGTAAAGCGGGTAAGCGGAACCGGGGTAATAGGCAACATAGGGCGGATAGTAGTACCCCGTTCCGCAGGCGACGACGACCCCCGTTGAAATGCCCAGGACAAACGCGCCCATGTATCCCGCGGTGTAGCTCGCCTCTACATGGCCGTCGGCGGTCGTGACCTGGGTCACATAAGTGACGTTATAAACCGGTGAACCGGGAGGGATGGTGTAGATCACCTGGGGAATCGATCCGGCCGTCTGCCAGGGTCCCTGCGGGCTCGCGGAGACAAACCAGATGCCCTGTAGGCAAAGGTAGTAGCGGTCACCCGCCTGGATCACCTTTTGGGGCGTGTTCACGGCATAGTAAAGCGATGTCCCTTCGATCATAACAAACCGGGGGGATCCGATGTATGTCACCTTGACGTTTGCCAACGCTGCGACGGGATCCACAATCACCGTCGTCGGAATCTGCGCCAGGAGCACGGCATTCTTTGCCTCTTCGGTCCCCGGGACGGAGGCAAGCACCTGGCCGGCGGGACTGGGCGGAGGGATCAGGGCAAAGTCGGCCGGCAGGCTGGGGGTCGCAAACGTCCACGGCCCCCCGAGGCTGTCCGCACTGAACCAGCGGCCTGCCGTCAGGTAGTAATAACGGTTTGCGGGCGTGTGGAGAAAAAGATAGCTTGAGGTATTCGTCGCATACCGGAGACGAGTCCCGGGGACCTGGACATATTTCGGCTTCCCGTTGAAGAGGATCACCTCGGCGGGAGTGATGCTGTGAAAGACTGCGGGAACCACGGAGGCGGATTTGAAGCGCGGGGGCGGGATGAATTTCTTCAGGTCGGCCCATTGCGCCTCCCGGGCCGCCTTGTCCATGTCCTTCGGCAGCTTTTTCGTGACCGACCACGGACCCGTCAGCGCTTCTGACATCAGCCACTGCTCGCCGGCAAGCAAATAGAACCTGGCGTCCCGCGTGTCGAAAAACAGCGGCCAGTGCGTGTTGACGACATATTCCAGGCCGGTATTCCGGATGGGGGCGCGAACCGGCGGTCCATCCAGATCCAGGAGAATGGCCGGCTTGTAGCTGATAAAGATGGCGGGCGGGTCGTTTTTCAACTGCATACCGAACACGGATTCTTTCTTGGGGACCAGGGCCGCCAGCCTCGGCAGCGAGATTTCGATGGGCCGCGGGAGGAACCTTCCGACCAGCCTTTCCATCGCGGCAGTCCTTTCGGGATTCAGGGAAGGAAAGTGCGTCTTGACAATCCGGATGTTTCTGATCCAGACCATTTGACTCTCTTTGTCGACAAGGGTTTCCGCCGTTGTCGCCAGTACGCCCGCGACCGGCTGCCCGCCCTTGGGTGTCAGCAGGATCGCCATCCTGCAGTTGAGTTCCGAAAAGTTCTTCCAGTCATCGATCTGTGGCTGGTAGATGATCAGCGTGTTCCCATTTTCCGTGCGCTGACGGGGCCATCCCGGATCCTGAGCGAAACTGACACCGGCGAACAAAATGCTCAGCGACATCGAGCACAAAAGCGCTTTCATCCATTTCAAGCTCGTTCCCTTCCCCATTCCCGCGCCCCCTTTTATCCCGTCCAGTTTGACCATTCCGGACGCAGGCCTTGCTTCACGCGTTGGCAAAGGCAGACCGCACCCCGATCAACGTCGTCCGGTAAAAATGAGCATGAGGCTCTTACTTTCTCAGTCCCACATCCCGAATCGCCTGGGTGCACCGCTTGCCGACCTTCTTTTGGTTCCTTTCAAGGCAGTCCAGCAGGCGCCCCTCGCCGGATTCGACGGCCGAACAGTAGGCACTCAGGTCGCTGCGGCACTCATTGGCCACGTAGCTCAACGCATTGACCGCCCGTTCAAGCTGAACGGAAGCGTCGTAGAGCGCAAACTCGCAGCGGTTCGAAAGCTTGTCCCCATAAGCATACAGGCAGGCCAGGAGACGCCCCTCACCCGGCGTCACATTCTTGCAGTAGACGTTGATTTCCTTGCTGCATCCTTCCGTTACCGTCTGGACCACCCCATCCTGGGCCAAAACACTTCCGGCAAAGAAAAGCGCCAGGCCGATCGCCGTCAGAAACCCAATCATCCGCTTCATCGCTCAATCTCCTTTCTGCTGTCGTTATTGCATGGCCAGGGTGTCATCGATGACTTTTCTGAGCCTTTTCCCCCAGTGCTTGAAAGCGTCTTCGGATGAACCCCACTTCGTGAACCGCTCCGTGAATCCGGCCTGATACCGGTCTTCAGCGACGGCGATCACCTCATTGCTCAGGGAATCGATGACCATCCACTGGCTCGTTGTCGATCCGGAACCGCTCCAGGAATCTGTGGCCCCCTTCCGGACCAGGCTTACGCCCAATCCGATCGGGATTGCGGACGTGATGGCGCTCACGGCCGGACGGCTCTGCTTGAGGTCCACAATCGCGAACCGGATGCGCGCCACGTCCGGCCCGGGCTCGGACACGATCGGATACCGGTCCGAAAGGGCATGGATGACGGCCAGCGTGCAGGCATCGCCCAGCTTCTTCATCTCGTCCCCGTTGATCACCCTGGATTCCGAGTCGTCGGCGAAAGCAAAAGACACGTAGTCCACCATGAATCTTTTGTACTTGTGAAAATCCACGCCCGGCTTCAGCCAACGCATCTTGGCCCCGCCCTCCGGCCCGGGCTGAAGATTCCCCGCATACTCCCCCAGAAAATTCGCCTTCGGCGGCGCCGTGGTTGCACAGCCGACCAGAAACAGACATCCCACAATCAAAAGAAAAATCCGATTCATCACACACCTCCTGTCTCTTTTTTTGAATTAAACCTGACATGCATCATGTTTTCAGACCGGTCTGAACGTGGAGCGCGACAAGTCGGGCGACCAGAACGGCGGGAAACAGTTGCCCGGCCACGCCCTCCAGAATTCCCAGCATCCGCGCCACGGGATGAACCGGCATGATGTCTCCGCAGCCGATCGTCGTCAGCGCGATGAAGCTGAAGTATCATAACTGCAGCTGGACGGTCTCCCCCTCGCCCGATGCCGGGGATTTCGGAAAAATGAACGCCTCGGGTGCGAGGAGCACAGTCACATAATAGGCCAGAGACCACATCATGCCGAGATACAGGTAGGCGGCGACGGCCCCCGTGATTCTGCGTGAAGTGGCGGTCCTAGCGCAAAAAGACTGGGTCAAAATCAGAAGAGTCAGGAGCGCCAGGAACAACAGGGCCAGACCGTTGGCTGCCAGAATGAACGTCTGATCGGGGAACAGATACCGGACCCACAGGAAGGCAAAGGTGAGGATGGCCCAGAAAAAGACCAGCGTCCCGAAAAAGCGGTTGCCGGACACGGTCATCGCGCCGGAAATGAGGATCAGAGAGAAAAGGAAGGTGTTGGCCAGCCTGAAGGAGCCGAACTGTCCCAACGGATAAACGACGAAGATGCAGACCAGGAGAAGGACCAGCAGGCTGACGATCGCGAAATCCGTTGTCCACATACGTTCCAGACGGGACAGGCCTCGTTTCACGTTGTGACCTTCTCCTTTCTCGCCTTCAAAAGAAAAGCCCCTGTTCTCCGGTCGAGAATCGGGACTTCCATCACTTCATGGCATCACCGTTTGAAAACGAGTCGCGATCAGCCTGGAACTGTCGACAATCCCTGTTTCACTTTGCTTTTTCTGCGACGAACGGATAGAAAAGTCAAGAAAATGTTTCAGTGATCCCATGGAGCGGATGCAAGACGGCGCATAACGGATGAAAAACACCACCTCTGCCCTCCCCTGCCCTGATGATGTTCGAAAGGCGCCGTTCTACGGATGGTATGTCGTCCTGACGGCCTGCATCGCGAATTTTCTCGGTTCCGGGACCGTCTTTTACGCCTTTAACGCCTTCCTCGAGCCGTTGAGCGCCGCCCGGGGATGGACGCGGGCCCAGATCAACATCGCCCCGATGCTGGGCTACATGGTCAACATCGGAGGCGTTTTCTTCTTCGGGACGATGGTGGCCCGCTTCGGGCCGCGCATCCTCATGACGCTGGCTTCCCTTCTGACCGCCACGGCCTTTGCCGCACTAGGGTTCTGCCGGGACATCCTCCTCTTCTACGCCGTCTTTATGATCCTCTTCCTGGGCGTCAGCGGGATGAGCGGGGTCGTCACGGCCACCGCCGTCAACAACTGGTTCGTCCGCAAAAGGGGTACGGCGCTGGGAATCGCCACCACAGGGGTGTCGCTCGCCGGTTTCATCCTGCCCCAGGCGGCGCTGGCCATCATCGAAGCGCGGGGGCTGCTGCCGGCGTTCCTGTGGATTGCCGCGGCGATCGGGATGGTTTCGCCCCTGTCGTGGCTTGTGGTGCGAAGGCGGCCCGAGGACCTGGGGCTACTGCCCGACGGGGACAGGGCGACGGCCGAGGCCGCCCAAGCGGCTGCGGCAAAGCGGGCTTTCCATGCCCCTCGGGTCGACACCCTCCCGCTGCATTGGACCTTCTCCATGGCGGTGCGCAGTTCAACCTTCTGGCGGATCGGGCTGGCCTACGGGCTGTGCATGGCCTCCGTGCTGGGCGTGATGTTTCAGCTCAAGCCGCGCTTCAGCGATGTCGGTTTCGACAGCAGAACCGCCATGCACCTCATGGCGGCAACCGCCCTGGCGGGAGCCGCAGGGAAATATCTCTGGGCGCGCCTGTGCGACAGCTTCCCCCCGCGGAAGGTGGTTGCCACGCTCATCGCCTTCAATGCCGCCGGGCTCGGCCTCCTGCTGCTTGCGCCCTCGGTGGTCGCCGTCATTCTTTTCGTCGCCGTTTACGGCTTTTCCATGGGCGGGGTCGTTTCCACGCAGCCGGTCCTGATCGCGGCCACCTTCGGCAGGGAGGCCTTCCCCAGCATCGCCCGCTATATCTGGGTCGTCGTCGGCCTCAACTGCATCGGATATCCCATCATGGGCGGGAGCTTCGGCATGACCGGATCCTACAGTGCGGCCTACGGCATCTTCATCGTATTCAATGTCGTTTCGCTGTGCCTGATCGCGTCTCTGCGAAAGGGTCCCCGGAAAAATCCGATCCGGGAGAAGCGGGGCTGAGGGCGGATCTTCCGGACGCGGTCGTTTCCAAGCGGCCCTCATTCGCCCGTTGCGGGTCAGCCTGCCTCTTCTTACCCCGGGCGGTCCGCATTTTGCGGCGTGACGTCCCCCTCCGAATCCTGACGCTGCTTGACCTGCAACAGCGCCTCCCGAATCGCTTCGAGCTTCTGCTTTTCGGTCCACGTGGCGTAAAGGTCCGTTTTTTTTCGGCTTGCTTCGATAAAGGCGCTGCAATCGCCGCTGCCGTGCGTGTAGGCAATGATGTAGATGACGGCAAACATGGAATAGACGAACCCGAACGTGTCCCAATACCCCAGGCCTGACATTTTCAGGATGCCGCCGATCAGTCCGACGGGAATTGCCGGTATCAAAAACAAAGCGATCTTGTTTGGATTCATCTCTGCCTCCTCTTTACAAAGCCTACCGCATCTTCCGCGACAAGTCCATTATCACAATGCCGGGGCGGGATCGTGCAAAATATTCATTCCGGCGCCACCGATCGTCCGGGCCCGCGATCCGGAAAATGTTTCGAAACTGAAAAAAATGGCAGAACATAAACGCAACTTGTGGTAAAAGCACCGGGCGCAGTCATTTCGAAACGGGTACGACTTCTCCCGACCCGGCGCAGTCGGCGCCGTGCCTTCCGGATGGAGATGAAAGATGGACCACACGGGAAAATAGATTTGTGCTATAGGAGTCGGTCGCAATGGACAAATACACTTTCGGGCTGACGATGCTGGTTGTCGGCATGGGCGGAACGCTGCTGACGCTCGGCTTGATGAGCGTCATCATGACCATCCTCAAGAGGATTTTTCCCCATCGGGAAGAAGCGAGGGACAGGAAAGCCGGCGATGCCTAAGGGAGTCACGGGATCATGACGGAATCTTTTGTCAGCGGTTTTTCGGGACTGGTAGCGGGATTTCTGAATCTCCAATTGCCCAACGTCGTGATGATGGTTGTCGGCGGGGGGCTTCTGTATCTCGGCATCCGGAAGAATATCGAGCCGCTTCTGCTCGTGCCCATCGGGTTCGGATGCATCCTGGTCAACATTCCCCTCGCCGGCCTCATGGAGCCCCACGGTTTTCTCCGCACGATCTATGACTTCGGCATCATGACGGAGCTCTTCCCCCTGCTGATTTTCGTGGGGATCGGGGCAATGACGGATTTCGGGCCGGTTCTGGAAAATCCGGTGACGTTCCTGCTCGGGGCGGCCGGCCAGTTCGGCATTTTCATCACCCTCGTGATCGCCCTGGCGCTCGGCTTCAAAGAGCTGGAGGCCGTTTCCATCGGCATCATCGGCGCCTGCGACGGCCCGACGGCCATTTACGTCACTTCCAAGTTCGCGCCGCACCTGTTGGGGGCCGTTTCCGTCGCCGCCTATTCCTACATGTCCCTGGTTCCCATCATCCAGCCGCCCATCATGAGGATGCTCACCACGGAAAAGGAAAGAGCGACCGTGATGAAGACGGGCCGGAAACCCGTTTCCAAAACGACCAAGCTCCTCTTCCCGCTTGTCATCACCATCGTCGGCGGCCTCATAGCGCCCATGGGCCTGCCGCTGCTGGGAACGATCATGCTGGGCAATTTCATGCGGGAGTCCGGCGTCGTGGAACGTCTGACCAAGGCCTCGCAGAATGAAATCGCCAACGTGGTGACGCTGCTGCTGGGAATTTCAATCGGCGCGACCATGGAAGGCCGGATATTCCTGCAGCCCCAGACGCTGATCATCCTGGGCCTGGGATTTCTGGCGATCTGCCTCGACACGGCCTGCGGCGTCCTGCTGGGCAAGGTCCTGTACGTCGTCACGAAAGGCGGGATCAACCCCCTCATCGGCGCCGCCGGGATTTCGGCTTTCCCGATGTCGGCCCGGGTCGTGATGAAAGAGGGGCAGAAATACAACAAAAAGAGCTATCTGCTGATGCACGCGATGGGAGCGAATGCCGGCGGGCAGATCGGATCGGTGATTGCAGCGGCGGTGATGCTCTCGGTGCTCAAGGGAATGGGAATCATCTGAGACCGCAATAATAACTGGAGGAAGGAGAGAAGGAGCGTGAGTTTTGAATTTTTATCCCCCATACCCGGTAAGATCATGAAGATTCTGGTCGCTGTCGGCGACAAGATCAATGAAGACGACGAGGTGATCAAGATTGAATCCATGAAAATGGAAAATCCAATTTTTGCCCCGACCTCGGGGTGGATCAAGGAAATACGGGTCAAGGAACACGATGAGGTGGAAGCGGACGACATTCTGATGGTCATCGAATAGTAAAATAATCCTATATCTTCGGCCTCTTGTCGAACCACGGCCGGGCCTGTTCCAGTTGCCCCGCGAGCCGGAACAGGGGGGCCTCGTCACCGATGCGGGCGATGAACTGCACCCCGCAGGGCAGCCCCTCCCCCGTCCAGTGGAGCGGCACGGACATGGCAGGCTGGCCGGTCAGGTTTGCAAGCTGGGTGAAGGGGGTTCTGGCCAGGCTTTCAATCGCGATCCGTTCCGCCAGGCCGGTCCATCTCACCAGCCTGCCGAGCTCCAGGCCGTTCACGATTCGCATGACGGTTTCCTCGGCGGGTTTGGGTTTCAGCTCGCCGATCCTCGACGGCGGGAAAGCGGTGGTGGGCGTGAGGTACATGTCGTACTTCTCATGGAATGATCCCATCTGCCGGGCAAAAACATTCCACTGCCGCATGGACAACACAAAATCCCCCGCGGTAAAGGCCTTCCCCAGCAGGCTCAGAAGCCAGGTCGTGCCTTCCACATCCGTCCGTGTCGGCTCCCTCCCCAGGGTTTTCCCCATCTGCGCGATATCCGCCGCGATCTCGCCGTAATACAGCGTGAAGTAGCTCCGGGCAAGGGCGACTCCGTCGATGGCCGGCTCCGCCTCCTCCACCGCATGCCCCAGGTCCTCGAGCAGCGTTGCCGCTTTTTCGACGGCCTCCACGCACTCCGGATGAACCCCGGCGTTCAGGGGAGATTTCCGCGTGAACCCGATGCGCAGCTTTCCGGGAGGGCGCTTCACCTCTTCCACATAGGGGCGTTCCGGCTTCTGGATGATGTATGGAGCGCCCGCGTCCTCACCCTGAACGGCATCGAGCATGGCCGCGCTGTCGCGGACACTGCGGGTGATCACGTGCTCCACCGCGGCGCCCTGCCAGATTTCGCCGAATTCCGGACCCGTGGGCGTGCGCCCGCGGGAAGGCTTCAGCCCGAAGAGGCCGCAATAGGAAGCGGGGATGCGGATGGAACCGCCGCCGTCGCCGCCCGAAGCCATCGGCGCCATGCCGGCTGCAACGGCCGCGGCCGAGCCGCCGCTGGAGCCTCCCGGGGTGCGATCCAGATTCCAGGGATTTCGTGTCGGCCCGTGCAGTTCGGGTTCGGTAATGCCCATGAGCCCGAACTCGGGCGTATTGGTCTTGCCCAGGACCACCACGCCGGTTGCCTTGTAGCGTCTCATGAGTTCGCTGTCGAAGGAAGGGACGTATTCCTGAAGAGCCCTGCTGCCCATGTTCATGGGTACGCCGGCATAGGACGTCAGCAGGTCTTTGATGAGGAAGGGCACTCCCGAAAACGGCCCGTCGGGAAGTTTCGTCCCCGCGGCATTCCTGCCGATGTCGAACATGGCGCGGATGACCGCGTTGATCCTGGGGTTGATCTTCTCGATGCGGGCGATCGCCGCTTCGCAGACCTCTTCGGGCATTGCCTCCTTTTTCCTGATCAGCTCCGCCAGGCCCAGCGCATCGTACCCGTCATATTCCGCAAAAGTGCCCATGCAATAACCCCCTACTTCGAATCCCTGGGATCCAGGGGTGACGGCAGGCACATGAGCGTGTCCGTCCGCCTGGCGCCGGCCGATTTGTCTCCGCTTCCCTTGTAATGGATAATCAGCAAGTCCGGCTTTTTCCCGTCCACCTTTTCAACCGCCTTGTCTCCTGGATTGCTCCATACGATTTTTCGCTGCTTCCAGGTCTGCTCCTGTCCCTGCAAACACTGTTTGTAGGTCGGAAAGGCATAGATGATTTCCCATTCCCTGTTTTCCTTCGATACGCCGCCTTTGTCAAAAGAGAGCAGTTCGTTTTTCGACCACAGCACCCATGCTTCAGCACTTGCCGCAAGGGGCGTGAATAAAATCATCGACAACATAGTGCATGTTATGGAAATCAGTCTGATCCGCATAGCGCAAGCCTCCACTTCACAAAAGACGTTTTCTTTTCCTGCACCAATCCCCGCAATTTGGATCAAAACACGGAGGGGCCACATCCGGTTTCATAACCCCTCATCCGTCATTGGCCATCGGAACCACGGATCCGGTCGGCCCCACGCAGGCTCCTTCCCGCCGCTGATGACACAAACGGCATTCACGACACGTTTTGATTCGATGTTAGACGTACACGATAAAGACAAAAGACTCAACCACTGAATGAACCTTGAAAATGGGATGATCGGGGTGCCTACCCCTTTCAGGCGGGTATTTGTTGGAATTCTTTACAGATTGATTTCAGCAGTTATTTCTACTATTTGAGGAAGGACACGTTTCCTTTTTCCTCTGGCATCGGTTCAAGCATGCCTGATTTTCTCTCAAAAGCCGCCCTGTGAAGCGGTTGGGTGCTGTCTACCCCTCGACCCCTCGTATGAAAGCCGCCACGCAAGGGGCCTTCCATATTCTGATTTGTAAATATATTATCGCGCCTGGCGGGTTATGGTGAATGATGTTGGCATTGTCGGCAAGGCACTTCCTTTGCCGGTGTCGGAATTCTTTACAACTCTGACAACGCGGCAACTTACGAATTTGATTGTATAATCAATGTTAACATCTGCATTGTTCCTGTCAACCATTCGGATTCTTTGAATATTCATGAAGTGTTTTGCGTGCCGGGGTTGCCTTGAATCCTTTTATCATCCCGGAATCAGACCCATATTGCCAAATATGAAGTGTCGGAATTCTTTACAGGTGCGTTTTTTTCGCGTGGCCGTGTTGGTTACAGGATACATAATTTCAATAAGATGCGCGTTTGGCATTGTTTGTGCTATGTGTAGCGAAAGGACCGTATTACCCATTTCTCTTTCGCGCTGTTTGTGATCGTGGATGCTTTCTCATCGATCATTATTGGATCCATCTCATCCCGGGGGGTAAACGACATGGCGAACGACATCACCGTCTGCTTTCAAACCAATCCTGAAATGGTCGCCGCTCTGGAGAAGATCGCGAGGGAGGGCGGCCAGAGCATCGCGACGGTCGTTGAATCCATTGTCCAATATTATCTCAGGGACAACAGGGAGTGCAGAGGCCTCCATCAGAGCCGCCGATGTCTGGAGCGGAAGAAGGTTCGCATTCCGGCCTTCATCGGCGACCCGCAGTGGCAGCGGAAGAATTTTGAAAGGTGCCACATCCTCGACATCTCCTTCGGCGGGGTTCAGGTATCCGTCCCGAAGGAGACGAAGATTGGATTCGAGAAAGACGGGGGCGGCAGGGAGATGCGGATTGTTTTCACCCTGGAGGATTGTCCCTGGCCGGTCCACCTGAAATGCCACCTCAAGCGGGCGCAAGAGGCGGAGGACGAAGTCCGGATGGGTGCGACGCTGGTCGACCCCGATTTCCACACGTTCACCACCCTTCAGCGGTATATCATCTGACTCGAAGCCGGCTGAAACATTCCGGCCTTAAGAACCCCCGATTTCACTGGCGACCGAGGTGGGAGTTGCACCCGCATCGCCGCAAGAACCGAAAGGTTTGAAGCGGCACGCATCCCTCGCCCACGAATCGGCCCATGGAAATATTCAAAAACATCCTGGACTTTCTCGATGCCCCCCTGATCACGCTGGGGAAGTCGTCCGCCACGATCTGGAACCTGATTGTGGCGTTATCCGTCCTCGTTCTCCTGGGAATCCTCACCGCGAATCTCAATCGGCTGATCATCTACCGGCTCATGTCCAAGAGCGACATGCAGCTCGGCGTCCGCGTCGCCGTGGCATCCCTGGCGCATTACTTTGCTCTCGCCATCACGCTGATCGTCGTACTCCAGTTCATGGGGATCGACATGAGGAGCCTGGCCCTCCTCTTCGGCGCCCTCGGCGTCGGCATCGGGTTCGGCCTGCAGAATATCACGAACAATTTCGTCAGCGGCCTCATCATCCTTTTCGAGATGCCGATCAAGGTGGGGGACCGCATCGAGATGGGGCGTGTCGGGCGATGTGACGAACATCTCCATGCGGGCCACGACGATCCGCACCAACGACAACATCTCCATGATCGTCCCGAACTCCGATTTCATCACTTCCACGGTGATCAACTGGAGCCACACGGACCGCAACGTCCGCTTCAATTTCCTCGTCTCGGTCTCCTACAAGGAGGACCCCGAACGGGTCCGCGGGCTGCTTCTGGAGGTGGCCCGCGAGAACAAGGGGGTGCTTGCGAGCCCACCGCCGGACGTACTTTTCCGGGAATATGCCCAAAGCGCCATCGTTTTGAACCTGCGCGTGTGGACCCGCGACTACATCGACCGCCCGGGGGTCGTCAAGAGCCAGCTCTACTATGCGATCTTTCAGAAATTCAGGGAGCAGGACGTGGAGATCCCTTATCCCCAGCAGGATGTACACATCAAGGATCTGCCCGACGGCGTCCTGACCGGCGGCCCGGCAGGGCAGGCAAGCTCTGAGCGGCACGGGGTAGAGCCCGCAACATCCGAGGGAGGAGAGCGCTGACAGGCGGACAGATTCTCATCCTGGTCATCCTGGCGGTCACAGTGGCGATGTTCCTGTGGAGTCGCTGGCGTCACGACATGGTGGCCCTGGGCGCCCTGCTGGCCTGCGTCCTGGCCGGGCTGCTGCCGTCCCGCGAGGCCTTTCTCGGATTCGGCCACCCCGCCGTGATCACGGTGGCCTGCGTACTGGTTCTGAGCAAGGGACTCGAGAATTCGGGCGCCGCATCATCCCGTAATCGGCCACCAGAACAACACGCTCATTCTCGGGCCGGGCGGATTCCACTTCGGCGACTACTGGCGACTGGGCCTGCCGCTGGAGATCCTGGTCCTTACCGTGACGATCCCCATGCTCCTGATCGTCTGGCCGCTGTGACATTCCTCCGATGTGGGTCGCGGAGTGACGGATGCGGGAAGGAAAAACGGGTTGACAGCGGAACCCTGCTTGCCTACTATGGTTGCGACCCTCGGCTTCTTCCGGACCACTCGATCCGGACTCCAGGCGCTGCCGGAAGACCGATGGATGAACGAGGAGCGAACATAGGGCGAAAGCGCCCGCTGAATAAGCGACGGGGGAGGAATGGCAAATGAAGTTATCGAACTATTTCGACAAGGTGAAGGGAGTCAGCATCCTGTCCACGGCCGATGCCAGGGGAAAAGTCAACGCCTCGGCGATCTCGAAGCCCTTCGTGGTCGACGAAGAAACGGTGGCCTTCGTCATGACGGACAACCTCACGCACAAGAACCTGCAGTCCAATCCGCACGCGGCGTATTTCTTCCTCGAGTACGGGGAAAAGTACGCGGGGATCCGGCTCCACCTGACGAAGATCAAGGAGTCGATGGACATGGACGCCATCCATGAGATCCGCAGGAAGCGCTACCCCATCTTCACGACCAAGTACAGCCAGGAATCCAAGTACGCCGTCTATTTCAAGGTGGACATGGTGCTGCCCCTCGTGGCGCCCCGCGTGCTCAAGCGCGGCGTGAAGCAGCCGTTCGCTTGAGCGGTCGGAAAAGAGGGTAAGATCGCTTTCCGGAAAAGTTCGTGACAAGTGCCCATTTTCGCCAAGCCGGCGTTGATGGGCGCTTTTTTTACAGGCGCACGCCCGGCTGCATCCAAACGACATCGGCGGCCCAGGCGCGGGACGCGGTGCAGTTCAGCCCCAGCAGGATCATCAGGCGGAAGAAAAGTCTTTTCCCCATGTCCGCCACCCCGGATTCTTCTTCAAGTCCCAGGTTCGTGCGGATTCAGTCTGAATGCGCACTTTCCCGGTTCAAGCTGGAATTACCGCCTGATTCCCGGGCACAGGAACGAGGATGAGCGAAAGCGTTGAAATCCTGAGCTGTTCAAATACGGCGGTCATCCTTCCCCCGTTCAGTCACCTGGCGCAGCGAAGGTATTTGCCCGCCCACGTGCGGTATTGTCGGAATCCTTTGCAGGCCGGAAACGCCGTCATTCATTCTGTTTGTTGTTCTATCGACAGATGTTTATTTCAACGGTCACGTGTGCTAATTCATTAATATTATTCAGACGTTCTTTATAATCTTCAACCGTTTGTTTTCTTCCCGTCACCAGAGATACAATACAGGCGTATTTGTGTTGAGCCACCTTCCATAAATGCAGGTCGCTTATTTTCGTATCGCCGTCGGATTCTATCTGCTTCTTAATTTTCTGAACAAGTTTTTCGTTCAGATCACGTTCAAGCAGACTGCCGGCGGTCTCTCGAACCAAAAAAAACGCCCATCGCAGAATCAAAATTGCACCGACAATTCCCATGAACGGGTCCAACCAATAATAATTCAAATGCTTCGCACCAAGCAGCGCCACAATTGCCAAAACAGATGTAAGGGCATCTGCCACAACATGCAAATATGCTGATTTGAGATTCAGATCATCCTGCGAGTGATGGGAATGTGAATGGCCTTGTTCATCATCATGGCGATGAGGTTCATGAACATCGCTCTTGATATCGAGTATAAAGGCACAGGCCAAATTGACCATCATACCTATGATTGCTACCAACAGTGCCTGGTTGTAGTGAATCTCAAGCGGTCTGAAGAATCTTTCCACCGAAGAAAAAATCATGATGAATCCGACCATGCCGAGCACAACCGAACTCGTATATGCTCCCAGTATTTCAATCTTCCATGTGCCAAATGTAAATCGTTCGTCGTTTGAATATTTCCTTGCCAAGATGTAAGCCAACAAAGAAATTCCCATCGCAAAGGCATGCGTCCCCATATGCCAACCATCAGCCAACAAGGCCATTGAATTGGATAGCCAACCGAAGATAATCTCGGCTATCATCACCACGAAAGTGACGATTACGACTATGGTCGTCCGCTGCTCTGTAACCTTTTTATCAGAATTGAACTTATGGTGATGCTGCCACAACTTTATGTTTTCATTATGCATTGCTTTTTCTTCTTTCCGCGGAAACGATATGGTCACGACCTCCCTTCAATCAGTTCCGGATCATCACTCCTTATCCTTCCTTCCCTGCGATCAGGTGCTCCCGGAGCCTGCCGAGAGCCGCCAGGGGGATCGGCTTCGATTTTTTTGCCGCGAAATCGAAATGAACGAAGGTTATCGAGGCCCGGACGCATAGTGACCCGTGCTGGAAAATCTCTTGATGAAGGATCATGCTGGACTTACCGAGCTTCTTCACTGCCGTCGTAACTTCCACGTCCGTACCAAAAAAGATCTCGTTCAGGAAGTCGATGTTCATGTTCGCCATGGCCACAACCGGATCCTTCGTGGGGTTCTGTTCGATGAGTCGCAAAATATCCGCGAATCCTTCCTCCAGCCAGACCGGGATCACATGATGGCCGATGTGCCTTGCGGCATTCGTTTCCGATATTCTTGGCGAAATCGTCTTTCTGAACATTTTCCCTCTCATCTTTTGACATTGATTTTCCCAGGCAAGTTT
Source organism: uncultured Syntrophaceae bacterium (assembly GCA_964460245.1). GTDB lineage: Bacteria > Desulfobacterota > Syntrophia > Syntrophales > Fen-1087 > JAXDBM01. Next base: position 26,815 of record CAYWTL010000033.1, read on the forward strand.
CATAACTGCCCGGCAACTATCGGCAGGGTATCGCTTGTAATCGTTTTTACACCAACCGTCAAGAAGACTTCGTTCTGTGGAGCATGTCCTGACCGGTACTTGCCTTGAGAGTCAATGTCAAATCACGTCTCATTTGGGCTGCTGGTTCCATATTGTGGCAGCTGTCGCGGGTGGATCTGCCAGGAAAAGGAGCATGTTGAGGGTTATCTTCGCCATATGGCTCGCAGTAACCGCAGGCCACGGACAATGTACAGTCGTTGGG
>CAYWTL010000034.1:0-25758 GCA_964460245.1 uncultured Syntrophaceae bacterium
GGTCAGGTGTGCAAGCACAGTAATGTGTTGAGCTTACTGATACTAATCGGTCGTGCGGCTTGACCATAATTATGGTCTGATGATTAAATTGCGTCAGCAAACGTTCACGGTATGCGATTGTTATTATAAAACATAAAGATATCTCGGTGGTTATAGCGGAGAGGACCCACCCGTTCCCATCCCGAACACGGAAGTTAAGCTCTCTTGCGCCGATGGTACTGCATGGGCGACTGTGTGGGAGAGTAGGTCACTGCCGGGATTTAATAAAAAACCCCTTCTCTTGAGAAGGGGTTTTTTATTATTTTGCAACATCCATGGCATTGTGTTATAAAATCCGTAAAGTGCATCACACTAACCACCCGGAGAACACCATTTATGTCTGGTCATTCAAAATGGAGTACCATCAAGAGAAAGAAAGGCGCTATTGATGCCAAACGAGGTAAGATCTTTACGAAAATAATAAAGGAAATTTCACTCGCAGCCAGGCTGGGCGGCGGGGATCCCGAGGCGAATGCCCGATTGCGGCAGGCTATCATGGCGGCAAAAGAAGAAAACATGCCCAAGGACAATATCGAACGGGCCATCAAGAAAGGAACCGGGGCGGGGACGGATGCCGTCAATTACGAAGAAGTGACCTACGAGGGTTATGGTCCCGGCGGCGTGGCGATTCTGGTGGAAGTGATGACCGACAACAAAAATAGAACCGTGTCGGAAATCAGGCACATTCTTTCCAAACATGGCGGAAATCTGGGTGAAAATGGCTGCGTTGCCTGGATGTTTGAAAAAAAAGGGACCATCCTTCTGGACAGAAAGTCAATTGGCGAGGACGAACTGATGGAACTGGCGCTCGAAGCCGGCGCGCAGGATGTCAAGGAAGAAGAAAACGAGTTTCTTGTCCTTACCGATCCGGCCTCTTTCGAGGGGGTAAAAAAGGCCATTGACCAGCGAAAGCTCAAGTGCATCGAGGCACGGATCAGCATGATTCCGCAGACGACGGTCAATCTGGAGACGGGAAAAGCGGAACAGATGCTCAAGCTGATGGAGAAACTTGAAGATAACGACGACGTGCAGAATGTTTATGCCAATTTTGACATTGCCGATGATATCATGGAGAGAATAAGCGCCTAATCTGCGGCTTCACGAGTGATCCGGATCAAAGTTCCGGATTTCTTTTTTTAAAGAGTTCCGTTTTGAGAGTTCTGGGAGTGGATCCGGGCCTTATCAGGACAGGCTATGCGATCATCGATCAGCATCGCCGCGGGCTTCAGTATGTGCTGTACGGCGAGATCGGACAAGACAGGGGAACCACCTTTTCGCACAGCTTGATGACGATTTATGATCGTCTTTCCGATGTGATCCGGGAAACCGGTCCGGATTGCATGGCCGTTGAAAGCGTTTTTTACGGAAAAAACGTGAAGAGCCTGATCAAGCAAGCCCATGTGCGCGGCATCGTGCTGCTGGCGGGCGCTCGCAGCGGGACTCCGGTTTTCGAATATTCTCCGCTGGAAATTAAAAGGGCCGTTGTGGGATACGGGCGTGCGGAAAAGAGGCAGGTTCAGCAGATGGTCAAAGCCATCCTGAACCTTCCGGATCTGCCGCCGTCCGATGCCGCTGACGCGATGGCCGCCGCGATCTGCCACGCCAATGCTTTAAAGGTCTCGTCTGTCTGAAATGATCGCACGAATCAAAGGCACGCTCATCCATAAAGCCATCGGGCATGTGATTGTTGACGCCCACGGGATCGGCTACCGGGTCTTCATCCCCCTTTCCACTTTCTATGAACTTCCCGACACGGGCCAGACCGTGACGCTGAATATCCACACCCATGTCAAGGAGGACGCCATTCACCTTTTCGGCTTTTACAAGCCGGAAGACCAGGTTGTCTTCCAGATGCTGATTTCGGTCGCCGGCATCGGGCCTAGGTTGGCGCTGAACATCCTTTCCGGCATTCCGGCCGCGGAGTTTCTCGGGGCTGTCACAAAGGGGAACCTCAGCCGGCTGATTGCGATCCCGGGGGTCGGCAAGAAAACAGCAGAACGGATGATTGTGGAATTGAAGGATCGGATCCTGAAGATGGAATTGAAAGAGGCCCGGCTTGATCAAAAACCGGATTCGGACGATGATGAAGCGATGAAGGATGATGCGCTTTCGGCACTGGTCAATCTGGGATACAAAAGCGCCGTGGCTAAAAATGCCATCGACAAGATCATTGCCGCTTCCTCCGAGAAGTTGAGCCTGGATGTCCTGTTGAAGCAGTCACTAAAAACGCTCTCGGGATGACCGGCGGAAAAAGAAATCCAGATGACAGACAAAGTCGTAAAAAATCCATTGATTGATCCCATCGTGCTGGAAGCGGAAGACGGTTTTGAACTTTCCCTTCGCCCGAGAAATCTCGACGAGTACATTGGACAGGAAAAGATAAAAAGCAACCTGTCGGTTTTTATCGAGGCGGCAAAGGGCCGAAAGGAGGCCCTGGATCACGTCCTTCTCTACGGGCCGCCAGGTCTGGGAAAGACGACCCTTGCCTACATCATGGCAAGGGAAATGAGTGTCGATATCAAGGTGACCTCCGGTCCGGTCATTGAACGGCCGGGAGATCTGGCCGCTATCCTGACCAACCTGCACGACCATGATATTCTCTTCATTGACGAAATTCACAGACTGTCGCACGTTGTCGAGGAGATTCTCTATCCCGCCATGGAAGACTTCCACATCGATATCCTGATCGGTCAGGGCCCGTCGGCGCGGTCGATGAAACTGGAGATTCCGAAATTCACGCTCATCGGCGCCACGACCCGGGCAGGCCTTCTGACCTCTCCCCTGCGGGACCGCTTTGGCATGAGCTTCCGCTTCGGCTTTTACAGTCCCGATGAACTATCGATCATTCTTAAAAGATCGGCAAAGATCCTGGCCGTGCACCTGGATGAAGAGGGCGCTCGGGAAATGGCCCATCGATCCCGCGGGACTCCCCGGATCGCGAACCGTCTGCTGAGGCGCGTCCGGGATTTCGCGCAGGTCAGGTCGGACGGCAGAATCGACAGGGATTTGACGGTTCAGGCGCTCGAACTGCTGGAAGTGGATCACCGGGGTTTTGACCACATGGACCGGCTGATCCTGCTGACATTGATCGACAAGTTTAGCGGCGGTCCGGTCGGCATCGACAACATGTCCGCTGCCATCGGTGAGGAAAAGACGACAATCGAGGACGTCTACGAGCCTTTTCTCATTCAGGAGGGATATATTCAGAGGACATCGCGGGGACGAATGGCGACAAAGCTGGCCTACGCGCATTTCGGAAAAAGCTGTCCGAATGACGGTCAAAAGGAACTGTTCTAAATGAAGTTGCTCCTGCACATCTGCTGCGCCCCCTGCACCATTTACCCGCTCCAACAGCTTTTTCAGGCTGGACATGACATCAGCGGTCTCTTTTACAATCCGAACATACACCCCTATCTGGAGTACGCAAAGCGGCTTCATACCCTGAAAGACTATGCGGATCGGCAGGGTCTTGCGGTCATTTGGCCTGAAGGTTATGAAATGGAGGCTTTTTTGAGAGGCGTCGCCTTCAGGGAAGCCGATCGGTGCCTGCACTGTTATTACCTCAGGCTAAGCTTTACGGCCATGGCGGCGAAGCGAGACGCGTTCGAGGGGTTTTCGACCACGTTGCTCTACAGCAAGTATCAGAAACATGAGATGATCAAGGGAATCGGCGAATCCCTGGCCAAGGAATTCGGTGTGCCTTTTTATTATCAGGATTTTCGAGCGGGTTGGAAAGAGGGGATTCGAATTTCGAAAGAAATGGGGATGTACCGGCAGCCTTACTGTGGTTGCATATACAGTGAAAAGGAACGCTATTGCGAGGATCGCAGTCCTGCCTGAAAGGATAGTGTGTCGATTCTGACACAGATCGCTTTGCATCCTTATTTTTATTTGCCACTCGGCTGATCCCAGCCTGTACGAAAAAGTCCGTACTTCCGATAATATGAAAGAATAAAATGTTTCGTGGGCATTGCGATGACGAATGGTCCTTATTTTGCATTGACATGATAGCACTTTATTGATTCGATCACGGAAAGCCGGAATGCACCCATGTATTTGCAAAGAACCATAAAACACCCCGTCGAGTGCAGCAGCGTCGGTCTCCATTCAGGGCGCAAAGTCAGCATGAGAATCATGCCTGCAGACATTGATGCGGGGATCACCTTCGTACGCGCCGACCTGCCTCAGCATCAGGGCATCAAGGCGGATATTGCAAGTGTTTGCGATACCACCCTGGCCACGACCATCGGAAATAACGGATCGGCCGTATCAACTGTCGAACACCTGATGTCCGCTTTCAGCGGTATGGGTGTCGACAATGCTGTGGTCGAGGTCAATGCTCCGGAAGTTCCCATCATGGACGGCAGTGCGTTGCCGTTTGTCAATTTGCTGAGATCGGTTGGAACCCGTACGCAGGGAAAATGCAAAAAATTGCTGGTAATCAAAAAGGCGATTTCGGTGGAGGATGACACGGGAACGGTGATGATGCTGCCGGCTTCAGAATTCAAAATCACCTATAAAATTGATTTCAAACATCCCGTTATCGGACAGCAGTCCTATCATCTGACATTTTCGGATGTGAATTATGAAAAAGAAATCTGTGCGGCGCGAACCTTCGGATTCCTGAAAGATGTCGAATATCTCCAGGCAAGGGGGCTTGCACTCGGCGGTTCTCTCAAGAATGCCATCGTCCTGAACGATCAGAAAATTATCAATAAGGAAGGATTGAGATGCCCCGAGGAATTTGTGAAGCACAAGATTCTCGACGCTATCGGCGATCTCTCCCTGCTCGGCATGCCGATCATCGGCCATTTTATTGCCTATAAGTCCGGTCACAAGCTGAACAATTTCCTGTTACGGGAAATTCTTGCACATGAAGAGTGCTGGTCCATCGTCAATCATTTCCCCAAAGAAGATCCGGTAGAGACATCCCCCCTGCCGCTGAACGTGCCCGCCTTTCGTGTCCTTGACGCGATCAACGCGTAACAGAAGCGTACGCCATCCCCGCAATTAGGGCTTGCATTTTAAGCATCGGTTCTCTAGTATACCCGCAAGCTTTCAAATCATCAAAAAATCTGTACTTTTTATCAATTGAGGTAAAGTAAGACAGGCATGAGAAAGTGCCGTTTTCCGTACATCGCAATACTTGCACTTCTGGTGGCAAGTCTCGGCCAGGTCATGCCGGCACATGGCGATGAGGCCAGAATCAGCGGTGTGTTAATTACTCAAAACATTGAACATATTCAGTTGTATGCCAAAGTCACGAATGCTTTTACTCGGGACATGGAATCTGCAATTCTGGCCGGCGTTCCCACCACCTTCACGTTCTTGCTGGAACTGTATCAGGAACGGACGCTTTGGCCCGACAGGAAAATCTCCAGAGTTGAGATCAAGCACACGATCAAGTATGACAGCATAAAAAAAATATTTTATGTATGGTCCGCCGGCAGTCAGGAACCGGAAGGATTTCAAGATCTTGAGACGGCAAAGCGGGTCATGACGGAGTTAAACGGCGTGGTCGTCGCTTCCGTCAAGAAACTCAGGAAAAACACGCCGACCTACCTCATGATCAAGGCGAAGTTGGACAAGGTGCGCCTTCCTCTGGGAATGGAATATGTTTTCTTCTTTGTTTCTCTATGGGATTTTGAGACCGACTGGTACAAACAGAGGTTTCTGTTCTGATCCTGTCAGGCGAATGGACCTTGGGGCATGGATACAGCGGAATCAAGACGACGAAAAAGAGAACGCATTATTATCGTTATTACCGTTTGTGTCGTTCTTGCACTTTCATTTCTGGAATATCTGCTGTTCCGGTCAGAAATCATCTTTCCGACTTCAAACAACATCCTGATCTACGGATTGATCAATATCAACCTGATCTTGATCATCCTTCTGATTTTTCTCATCGTTCGAAATGTCGTGAAGCTCGTCTTCGAACGCAGGCACGGCGTCATCGGGTCAAAACTCCGGACGAAGCTGGTGGCGGCTTTCGTCAGCCTCTCCTTGATTCCCACCTTGCTTCTTTTTCTCGTTTCTATCAATTTCCTCTCGTACAGCATCGATAACTGGTTCAGCATGCGAATCGGAGATGCCCTGAACCAAACGGTCGAAGTTGCCCAGATGTACTATCAGAAAACCACGGAACAGGCCACCTATTACGCCAGACAGATCGGTGAGGACATCACCCGCAATCGCCTTTATCAAGGCGAACGGGAGCGTTATCTCAACGCCTTGATGGAGCAGAGACAGAAAAATTTCAGGTTCAGCATACTGGAGGTGTATTTCGATAACAGCAGAAGGAAACTCGTTGTGTTGGACAAGGACAATCCGGAACTCAAGCCTGTGCCACTGACGGCCAAGGAGCTGGAGGATGTGTTCCTTGGCAAGGACGTCTCCATGGTCAATCCTTCCGGAGCCGGTGATTTGGTCAGCGGCGCCGTGCCCATTTATGCTTATGCCGCACCGCGGGACGTGATTGGCGTGGCGCTGGTCGGAATATATATACCCAGGACCCTCACGGATAAAATAGCCGTGATTTCGAAAACATCGGAACAATACAAACAATTGGTGCTCTTGAAAGACCCGCTCAAATTCACTTATATCATCACGCTGTTCCTGGTCATGCTTCTGATTATTTTTGCAGCGACCTGGTTTGGACTCTTCCTCGCCAAAGGGATAACGGGACCCATTCAGGATCTCGCGGAGGCAACTCGGAAAATTGCGCAGGGAGATCTGGATCATCAAATCAATATTGTCGCGGCCGATGAGATTGGCGTTTTGGTCGATTCTTTCAACCGAATGACGAAAGATCTGAAGAAAAGCAACCGGAGGCTGGAGCAGGTCAACCTGGATATTGAAAGTCGCCGGAAATACATGGAGACCATTCTCCGCAATGTGTCCGCCGGCGTCGTGTCCGTGGATCGGGAGGGAATCATTACGACCATCAACCGGGCTGCGGAAAAAATGCTGAATATCAAAACACTGAGCATTCTGAATAAGCGGTATGAAGAGGTCCTGGATCCGGAACATTTCGTCCTCGCGACCGAACTTTTTCAGGAACTTCACGAGAGCGAGGAGGGATCCATTGAAAAGCAGCTGGAAGTGACGATCAAGGACAGGGCGTTGACATTTCTGATGACCACAACCCTGCTGAGGGATGACGAAGGCCACGATATGGGCATGGTCGTTGTCTTTGAGGATGTGACCCAGCTACAGCGGGCTGAGAGGGCGGCCGCCTGGCGCGAAGTGGCCAGGCGCATGGCCCATGAGATTAAAAACCCCTTGACGCCGGTTCAATTGTCGGCCCAGAGGCTGCAGAAGAAATTTGGCGACAAGGTGGGCGAGGACCGTGACGTGTTTCATGAATGCACAAAAACCATCATCAATCAGGTTGACGTATTGAAAAATCTGGTGGATGCCTTTTCCCGCTACGCAAAAATGCCCGTGACCAAGCCGGCGATGAACGACCTGAACGAAGTGATCCACGATTCAGTGATTCTCTTTCAGGAGGCCCACAAGGACATCGTCTTTGATTTTCAACAGGGTGTCGAAATTCCCAGGTTGAATCTGGATCCGGAACAGATGAAGCGGGTCATGATCAATCTGTTGGACAATGCGGTCGCAGCCGTCGACAGACAGGGGGGGCGCATTGAAGTCAGAACATCCTATGATGGGGGCCGTCATCGCGCGGTGGTTGAAGTGGCCGACAATGGATGCGGCATTCCACCTGCCTACAAGGGGAGGATGGGAGAACCTTATTTCTCCACCAAAAGGTCCGGCTCCGGCCTGGGTCTAGCGATTGTAAAATCGATCGTTGCCGATCATCAAGGCGATCTGCAAATCCGGGACAACAGTCCGAGAGGGACGATTATTTCGTTTGAGCTGCCTGTGCCGTAAGCCTGAAGATTCGACAAAGGATGAAATGTCAAGCAAGTTATGAAAAAGACGGTTTTGATTGTTGATGACGAAGAGATGATCCGGCAATCGCTGGAAGGCATTCTCAAGGACGAAGGATATGATGTCTTTACCGCAGCAAGCGGTGAAGAGGCCTTGAGAATCATCGAGGACGAATTGCCCAGCCTGGTCCTTCTGGATATCTGGTTGCCCGGGATGGACGGCCTGGAAACCTTGAAAATAATCAAGTCGGATTATCCCGCCGTCTGCGTCGTCATGATGTCCGGCCACGGCACCATCGAGACGGCCGTGAAGGCAACCAAGCTGGGTGCTTTTGATTTCATTGAAAAACCCCTATCGCTGGAAAAAGTGATTCTTGCCGTTGATCATGCCCTGGACATGGTTCGCCTGGAAGAGGAAAACCGGCATTTGAAGCAGAAATTGTCACAGGAATATGAGCTGACGGGAAACAGCTCGGCCATTGTCGAACTGAAAGAGATGATCAGTCTGGTGGCGCCGACCAATGCCTGGATCCTGATCATGGGTGAGAACGGCACGGGAAAGGAACTGGTTGCCAGATCCATCCACCGACAGAGCAAGCGGGTGCATAAGCCCTTTGTCGAAGTGAACTGCGCGGCCATTCCGGAGGATCTGATCGAGAGCGAACTGTTCGGGCATGAAAAAGGGGCGTTTACGGGTGCAACGGCGAAGAAGCGGGGAAAATTCGATCTTGCCCATGAGGGGACGATTTTTCTCGATGAAGTCGCCGACATGAGCCTGAAGGCGCAGGCAAAGATTCTCAGGATCCTGCAGGAGAAGAAATTCGAACGAGTCGGCGGCACGAAACTGATAGCCACCGACGTCCGGGTGCTGGCCGCAACAAACAAGGACCTCGAAAAGGAAATGGAGGAGGGAAGATTTCGCCAGGACCTTTTTTACCGCCTGAACGTCATTCCCCTTCGAATTGCGCCCCTGAGGGAGCGGAAGGACGATATCCCGCCGCTCATCCACCGCTTTCTGAGGGAACTGGCCGTGAAAGAGGGCGGGCAGGAGAAGTCGATCAAAGACGATGCCCTCTCCCTTCTCATGGAGCACAATTGGCCCGGAAACGTGAGGGAATTGAAAAACATCATTGAAAGGCTTTTCATCATGACGGTTTCACAGGCGATCGCAGCCAACGACATTCCGCCGCTGTTCAAGGAATATGGCCAGGACCAGCAGGAAGTTGCGGGAATATATTCGAATTCGCTCAAGATGGCAAAAGTGAATTTCGAAAAACAGTATATTGAAAGGAAACTGCGTGAATTCGAGGGGAATATATCCAAAACGGCGGAAGCCATCGGACTGGAGAGGAGCAACCTTCACCGGAAAATAAAAAGTTACGGTCTGGAGATCAAATCCGCGGAAGGGGAAGTTTAGGAACGGGCTCGATTTTCAACTGCCGCATCAACCGGAGACTGATTCTTTCTTCAGGTCGGGAATGGAAAACTTGTTGAAGGGGAGAAAGATGAGTCCCAGGACGATGATCATGGCGATGGACAGGAAATGGTAGATGATGGCGAACGCGAGCGCTTCGGCCTTGGGGATGTCGAACAGGGTGAGTCCCAGAACGCAGGCGTAATGCCAGTTGCCGATAAAACCAGGCGCCGTCGGGATCGCGATGCCGATGAGCAGAATGACAACCAAAACAGTTGCCGCCATGAGGGAGAGGCGAAAATCGAAAGCAAGGAAAAGGCTGTAGACGGCCAAAACGTCGATGATCCAGATGGCAAGTGAGAGAAGCGCAACCGCCGCAAGAAGTCTGAAGTGCCTGAAAATCAAAAATCCATCGATCAGATGGTGAAGCATTTTCCGGAGTTTTCCGGCAAAGCGCCCCGGGGACCGGTCGATCAGAGGATTCAGCACCTTGATGGCGGCGTCGCGCCTGGCCGATATGACGATCATTACGGCCAGCATCGCCAGGGTGATCAAAAAAACGATCACGGCTGATGTGGTTAGCCAGGAGGGCAAAGCAGGGGCTGACAGAAGAACAACGGCAAAGATAAGCAGGATCGTGACGCTGTCAAAAACCCGTTCGGCAAGAATCGTTCCCAGCGCTGCGGGCATTTTGATTCGACTTTTTTTCGTGATGAGATAGGGCCGGGCCAGTTCGCCGAGTCTTGCCGGCAGTGCCGCAATCGCCAGAAAACCGACACTGGTAACCGAAAAGAGGGAAAACGGGTCTACCCGATCGAGGGGGCTAAGCATAAGTCCCCAGCGGACAGAGCGGAGCCCCTGCATGACCAGTATGATGAAGAGGAAAAGCAGTGCGTAGCCGCTCCGGACATCATGGAGGATATGGGCGACTTGCCCGAAATCGATGCCCCGGACAGACAGGTAGACGAGGATCGCGCTGATCAGGGCTCCGGCCGCCAGTTTTTTTTTCATCGGATCGCCCTGTCAAAGAACGGCAAGATACACCGCCAAGCGGAACTTGATTTCACAGGCTATCGGACAGCCAGATTCTCCTGGATCTTATCGTGTATGATTTGGGCAGCAGTCTTGTTGCCGAGCAGACCGACCCGAATGCCGACGGTCGTCAGGTCTCTGGCCTTGTAACTGATCCTGAATTTCACCGTGTCGTCGTTGATGACGGCATGAATGGTTCCCGCTCCGATCTCCCGGTTCGGCTCCACTTCCTTCCCGCGCATGTCTGCTACGGTTTTTTCACAAGCGCTCCAGACTTTGTCGATGGGTGCGTGGTAGTCCGTGACCAGTTCCTGGTCGATGTAGTAGTAGGTGCCCGCTCCGGCGCCCAGCATGCCTCCGATCACCAGAATTTCCGAGCCGCAGGCAGAAATAATCATTAAACTCGACATCAGCATCAACAAAATTCTCTTTTTTTTCAGCATGGGCTATTCCTCTCCAATCCGGTTCGCTGTCCTTGTTCCGGAAATCCGAGACATGGAACAAGTTCATTCACTGATTCAAAATCTCACTCCCCGCTCACTCTTGCATATTCCCGAAGGAGTTCTTCCTGCCGTTTGTTCAGGTGGGTCGGGATGGTGACCACCGCTTCGATGATCTGATCCCCCCGTCCGAAGCCGCGCAAATTCGCGATGCCCCTGCCCTTCAGGCGGAAAGTCTTTCCCGTCTGGGTGCCCTTTGGAATCTTCAGTTTTTCGACGCCTTCGAGAGTCGGCACCTCAATGTTCGCTCCCAGGGCTGCCTGGATAAACGATATGGGGATCCGGCAGTAGATGTCGTTTCCGCTTCTTTCGAAATACTCGTGCGGTTCCACATGGATAAATACGTAAAGATCACCGTTCGGTCCACCGAATGATCCTTCCTCACCTTCGCCGCGAAGCCTCAAGCGGGAACCGGTTTCCACACCGGCGGGTATCTTGATGTTGACTTTCTGGGTCACTTTTTTTCGGCCCGTCCCCATGCATGAACCGCAGGGGGTCGAAATGACCACCCCCTCGCCGCTGCAGTTCGGACAGGTTGTGCTGATGCTGAAGAACCCGCTCGATTGGGTAACCTGTCCCCTTCCCTTGCAGCGGCCGCATGTTTCAGGGGTTGTCCCTGCTGCGGCGCCCGTCCCCCGGCAGTCCCGGCAGGTTTCGAACTTGGTGATGTCGATATCGATGGACTTGCCGAATGCGGCTTCCATGAATGATATTTTCAAATCATAGCGGAGATCGGAACCCGCCCTTGCTGCCGTTCGGGACCGCGATCGACCGTTGCTGAATCCGAACACATCCTCGAAAATGCTGCCGAAACTGGAAAAAATGTCTTCAAAGCCCGAGAATCCCCGGAAGCCGGTATTGTTGAGTCCTTCGTGGCCGTAGCGGTCGTAGATGTCCCGTTTTTCCCGATCGCTCAAGACTTCGTAGGCTTCAGCCGCTTCCTTGAACTTCTCCTCCGCTTCCCTGTCTCCGGGATTGCGGTCCGGGTGGTATTGCATCGCCAACCTGCGGTAGTTTTTTTTGATTTCTTCGTCCGGGGCGCTGCGGTCCACGCCGAGAACTTTGTAGTAGTCGCGTTTTGTCATGGAACCGTGTGTTTGACTTCGTGGTGCATCTGCCGATTGCAGCTTTCCTCTGTAAATATAGTAAAATAGGTTCAATCCGCTACGATGTCAAGAAGGCAGCGTCAGCCCAGCAGGCGATTGAGGGCTTCTTCGTATTTCTCTCTTGTTTTGGATATGATATCCAATGGAAGCTCCGGTGCCGGAGGTTTTTGATTCCAGGCGATGGACAGCAAATAGTCGCGCAGAAACTGTTTGTCAAAGCTTTTTTGCGCTCGTCCCGGTTCATGTTCGCTTTTCGGCCAGAATCTGGACGAGTCCGGGGTCAATAGTTCATCAATCAGGATCAACTCGTCATTCACGACACCGAACTCCATCTTGGTGTCGGCGATGATGATGCCCGCCTTCGCGGCGATTTCGGTGGCCCTCTCATAAACCGCCAGGCTTGCGTGAATGACCTTCTCGGACCGTTCCGGACCGATGATGCCCTCCATTTCTCCGCGGGTTATCGCCTGATCGTGGTCGCCCTCGGGGGCCTTGGTCGAGGGGGTGAAGATCGGTTCGGAAAGCCGTTCGGACTCCTTTAAACCCTGCGGTAGGCGGATGCCGGAAACGACGCCGTTCCGGCAATAGTCCTTCCAGCCGGAACCACTGAGATACCCCCTCACAATGCATTCCACGGGAAGAGGAATCGCCTTCTTGACCAGCATGGCCCTGCCCCGCAGCGTCTCCCGGTAAGGATTGCATGCCTCTGGAAAATCATCGGGATTGGTCGTGATGAGGTGATTGGGGATAATATCCTCTGTCTTCTTGAACCAGAAAGCGGACATTCGGGTCAGAATCTCCCCCTTGCCCGGTATGGGATCGGGCATGATGACGTCAAAAGCGGAGATCCTGTCCGTGGCCACGATGAGAAGGCAATCGTTGAGATCATAGATGTCCCGGACTTTTCCCCGGCTGGCCAATGGCAAAGTTCCAAAGTCGGTTTGGATGACGCTGGATGGATTCATGAAGGCAACCTTTCCCTGTTATCTCAAAAAGGGATTGAACTTCTTTTCACGGCCGATCGTTGAAGTCGGCGTTCCGCCATAATTGTGCCCCGGCAGAACCTTTGTTCCATCGGGCAGGGTGCAGAGCTTCTCCTGAATGGATCGTGCCATGATCCTGGCCGATCCGCCGGGGAGATCCGTTCTGCCGACGCCGCCGACAAATAGCGTATCGCCCGTGAAGACATGGCCTTCCGTGAAGAGCGATATGCTTCCCGGCGAGTGTCCCGGCGTATGGAGGACTTTCAGGGAGACGCCGCCCACCGTAAGGACGTCTCCGTCCCGGACCGTGATGTCCGCCGCCGGCGAGCGCTTGGCGCCGAACATGCGGAGAATCATGGCCGGAGTGGAGGTCAGCATCTCGGCATCGTCTTCGTGAATCACGATTTTGGCTCCGGTCTTGCTTTTCAACTCCGTATTGCCGGAGATATGGTCCACATGACCATGGGTATTGACGATATATTCGATTCGCAGGTTGTTTTTTTCAGCCGATTCGATGATATCGTCGATCCTGGCGGCCGGGTCGATTACCAGAGCGTTGCCTGTGGCCGGATCACCCACCAGATAGGCAAACACAGCCAGATGTCCCACCTGCATTTGCTTCAAAAACATTGCATGTTCTCCATCCGTGCCTGAAGTGAAACTTCGGCGCAACCCCTATCATTGTTGGCGTATTCAAGTCAATGGAATTCAAAATGTTCGCGCCTTGTCCGCCACCACCCAGGATGCAAAGCCGCTGCCGCGTTCAATCCAGGCGGTCATGCCCTCCGCCGCAACCATGCTCAGAATCTCGTTCATCGAATGAATCCGGCTCCGCATCAGGATCGTTTTTTCAGCCGCGGCCAGTATTTTGACGATCAGCCGGTCCCGATCCGGTTCCTCGATGACGAGTCTCCCTTCCGACCGGAGCACGCGAACGAATTCCCGAATGGCTTTCCGTTGATCGAAAAAATGGTGAAGGGCGTCGACGGCGATTACACGATCGAATGTGGCATCGGCGAAAGGGAGCTCCTCCGCCCTTGCCCGAAGGGCATTCAGCCCATGCCGGGTCCGTGCCTGCCGGAGCATGGGCAGCGAAAAATCAGAGACCACGAGCCTGCCGGCAAAAGAATTCAGACGGGATGAAACCCTGCCGGTTCCTCCGCCGGCATCAAGGAGGATCCCGCTGACCGGGAGTTTCAGCAATTCGTGAAGGCGGTCTGAGACGGGCAGGCGCACAATCCGGTCATAGATCGGGGCAATCCAGTCAAAATGGTTGAACATATTCAGTTCATCCGGGGAATAACCAGTTCAGGGAAATTGGTAAAGACGCCATCCGCCCCCATGGCCCGCACCCTGGCCAGGTCGTCGGGAAAGTTGACGGTGTAGACAAAGAACTTCAGGCCCCGCCGGTGTGCGTCCTCCACGAAAGCCCTGTTTGCGAAAGCGAGGGCCGCGTGCACCGAAAAAGCGCCCAGCTCCTCTGCAAATCTGGCATAGTGACGCGGAATCCCCATGATCAGCGCGCCCGTCCGGATGTTTGGATCCAGCGGTTTGATCCCGGACAGTTCCCGGTGATCGAAGGAAGAAAGGATTACCTGTTCATACCGCCAGCTCCGGTTCATGATGTAATCCCGGACCAGCTTCACTGCGGGAGCGGCGGTGCCAGCGCCTTTCAACTCCACGTTGATGCCGGCCCGCCGCTCAACAAGATCGAATACTTCCCGCAGCAACGGGATGCGCTGTCCCTTGCCGGCGTCGAGTGTCCGCAGCTGGGCCAGCGTTTTTTCCGTGACGTACCCCCTTCCGCTTGTGGTGTACTCCAGCCGTTCGTCATGGATCACCACGATTTCGCCTTCGACGCAGAAGACATCGATCTCGATCCAGGGAGCGCCCATTGAAAGGGCCTTTTCGACGGCCAGCAGGGTATTTTCCGGTTCATGGCCGCTTGCGCCCCGATGTGCAAAACAGATGAATTCGCGCTCCGGTTTTTCCATCTTCTCAACGATTGCCTCCGGATGGGATTTGCAGCAGCAATGCCGTCAGTTCATCCGGCATGGTCCACATGGGGTGATGACCCGTGGGAAGCTCGTGATAGGGCCATCCCGCCGATTTTGCCCTGCCGGCGGACCGGATGATGCCCTGGCCGCGGATGCCCATTTCGGACTTCTCGGTGCAGAAAATATATGTACGCGGCAGCGATGCGGCTGCCTCGTTTCTCAGGCGGAACGGCTGGAGGAAGGTTTGCAGGGGATGTCCCGTAAACCGGGGGTCGGATCCTTCCGCCCCGTTCACAGGCAGGCTCACCGCACCGTTGCGATAATGCTCAACCAGAGTCTGCCCGACCGACGGGTCGTAAAGGTCTTTGATGGCTTTGCCATCCTCCGGGACCAGGGCATCCAGAAATACCAGGTGAGAGAGACGATCGGCTGCCTGTTCCGCGACACCCGTTATTACGGAGCCGCCGTAACTGTGCCCCACCAGGATGACATGGTGCAAATCCTCGAAAATAATTACGTTTATTACATCAAGGACATGGGTGTCCAGGGTGATTTCGGGATTGAAAAGGTGCCGGCGCTCCCCCAGACCCGTCAGTGTCGGGGTGTAAACGTCATGCCCGGCAGCCCGCAGTCGCCGCGGTACGGATTGCCAGATCCATCCCCCGGCCGTAGCCCCATGAACCAACATGTAAATCGCCATACCCGCTCCCGTTGCGCCAAGGACGGTGCGTTTC
The DNA here is from genome assembly GCA_964460245.1 of uncultured Syntrophaceae bacterium. Lineage (GTDB taxonomy): Bacteria > Desulfobacterota > Syntrophia > Syntrophales > Fen-1087 > JAXDBM01. The sequence continues at coordinate 15,701 of CAYWTL010000034.1, forward strand.
CCGGCCGTGATGCTCGGCTGACCGTCTGCGCCATGATCGATCATGGTTCAGGTGTCGATTCGATATCAAGCAAGGTTCTTCAGCGCCGGAAAAATTTCCTGCCCAAACGATAGAGAACGAACCATGCCGACGAGAAAGGGAAATATTCCAGGCAACCCTGAACCGGCATCTCAAAAATCCGTAGATAATCGACAAAGCGAATATGCGAAATCCGGCGGGGATCCAAAGAAAAATTCCATATCTCCCGGAAAAAATCGCAGATCCAGGATCCGGTCGACAGTGCGATACCCGGATTGAAGCTAGTGAATTGGCCTCCGCCTGTCAAGAGGTTTTCAGTTTCTCTTTCCACGCGTTTCGGTAATATGCTGGGGTAAGCAAACATGCCGGATTTGCCTTCGGGCCGCACGACAAAAGGGATTGACAGAAACAGACGGTTCTGCTTAGGAAGATTGGCAAAACGGATCGGATCAGCAAACCCTTCCAGAGGAGAAAAAAATGTTCAAGACCGCGATCACTGAAATGTTCGGCATCCAGTATCCCATCATCTGCGGCGCCATGATGTGGTTGTGCAAGCCCAGGTTCTGCGCAGCCATATCGAATGCCGGCGGAATGGGCAATCTCACTGCCGGCAACTATGAAACGGAAGAAGAATTTCGAGGTGCCATTCGCGAAACGCGGACATTGACCGACAAGCCATTCATGGTCAACATTACCCTTCTGCCTTCGTTGCGCATTACTGCCGCGCATCACCAGATGTATATCCGCGTTTGTGCGGAGGAAAGGGTGGCCGGCATCGAATTTTCAGGCACGCCTGTGGACAAGGCCTCCGGAATGGGAGCGGTCGACATGCTGAAAAAAGCGGGCGTGAGGCTGTTCCACAAGGTCGGCGCCGTCCGTCACGCCCTTCATGCTGAACATGTGGGCTATGACGGCATTTATGCTGCCGGCATCGAAGAAGGGGGGCACCCCCTCAATGACGATGTCACGACCATGATTCTGACTCCGAGGATCGTGGATTCAGTTAAAATTCCGGTGGTCACGGTGGGCGGCATCGCCGATGGCAGATCGCTCGCCGCCGCCCTGGTCTTGGGCGCCCAGGGTGTCATGATGGCCAGTCGTTTTGTAGCGACCCAGGAGTGCGAGGTGCATGACAACATCAAGCAGGAGCTCCTCAGAAGACAGGAATACGAAACCCGGATTTTCGGAAAATCCATCGGACTTCAGGGGAGAGGGCTCAAGACCAAGGTCATCGACGAAATCTGCAGCATCGAGGAACGCGGCGGCGGATTCGAAGATCTCATTCCACTGCTGTCCGGTCAGCGCATCAAGGAGGCCTGGGAAAAGGGGGATGTGGATTACGCTCCACTCATGGTCGGCCAGTCGATCGGTCTGATTCACGATATCCCCACTTGCCGGGAGCTTCTCGAGCGGATGGCCCGCGAAGCGTCGGAACACCTGACGCGAGCGGGTCGGCTGATGTCCGTGAAGGCGTCATAACGCCCGGCTGACAGGGCATTCGGCACGGCGGCTGGATCAGGACCCTTTGCGCGCACTGCCGGAGAGGCGCAGGACAGCACTTCAGGCCGGCGGCGGATCAGCAATGTGAAGCAGCCGGGCAAACTGCCGGGATATTCGTGAAGGAATTGATGTGGGTCGGAAAAAACTGAATTGGCGGGCCCGGTTTGCCGCTTGTGAAACATCCGATCGGGCGGCCGAGCCTGATTCCTGTGAGGTGAGTCAATGACGAAGGAAGATACGGTTGTGCGGGGAGAGATGGATCGAAGAATCATCGAAAGGAAGCTTCTGAACGGCCGGCTGTCGGAAAAGGAACTGAAAAAGTACATCTCGAAACTTCCCGACGTTTCCGACAATGCGGAGGAGATCATCGTTGAAATGGAACAGACTCCGTCCGTGCCGGAACCGTGAGTCGATATGCTGATTGACACGCACGCCCACCTCGAGATGCGGGCATTCGATGAGGATCGCGACAACGTCGTTCGCCGGGCGGAAGAGGCCGGGATCGATGCGATCGTGACGGTCGGGACGAACCTTCGGGATTGCCGAAAGGCGATCGCGATCTCCGGGCGCTATGATTCGGTTTACGCCGCCATCGGTATTCATCCGCATGATGTGAACGGCATCGACGGAGAGACCTATCGGCTCATTCGAAAACTGGCCTGCCAGCCAAAGGTCGTGGCCTATGGGGAAATCGGGCTGGATTTTTTTCGAAACCGGTCGCCTCGCAGGGATCAGATCCGGTGTTTCGGTGAACAGCTTGAATTGGCCGTGGAACTGGATTTGCCCGTGATCATCCATGACCGGGAGGCCCACGCGGAAACGCTGGAAATGCTCTCCGAATGGAAGGGGAGGCGAGGGGGCATCGTCCACTGCTTCTCCGGCGATGTCGCAATGGCAGTGAAATGCATGGAATTGGGATTTTACATCTCGGTCCCCGGACCGGTCACCTACCCAAAGTCGGAAAAGCTTCTGGAGGTGGTTCGCCAGATTCCCCTGGACCGCCTTCTGGTGGAAACGGATGCCCCTTATCTGACACCCCACCCCTACCGCGGCCAACGCAACGAACCCGCTTATGTCGTGTATACGGCCAGAAAGGTCGCCGAGACAAAGGGGTTGCCCATTGAAGAAGTGGCGGCAGCAACGTCCCGCAACGCAAAAGCCGTTTTCGGCCTCGCAAAACTTCTGATCAGTCATTGATTGATCTCTGATGCTCCCGATTCAAACGTGAAGGGTTCAGATTCTCCGATCCGGAAGCGACGCCCGCCGGCGACAAATTCACTTGATTTAGCGCCCTGAAAAGAGTAGTTTAAAAACACGGGGGTGCCGAAGTGGCTGAGAAAATACCCTTTGAACCTGACCTGGGTAATGCCAGCGTAGGAAGTGGCATCTGAAAATCGTCGATCACGATGAGCTCGCATGGGGCCATTCCCGCAAACAGGGTGCAGGCCCCTTTTTGTTTATTTCGGAGACCTCCGGATCGGTGGCGATCGGAGGTATGTTGCATGAAAAAAATCGTTTTTGTCCTTTCCGGCGGCCCGATGCGGGACTCCGGTTTTTTCCGGGAACAGCTCGACTGCTGTCGGCCGGTGTCGATCATCTGTGCCGACGGAGGCGCCAGACATGCCTATCGCATGGGTGTTGTGCCCGATCTGATCATCGGGGACATGGATTCACTGGATGGAGAATTCCAGGGTCATTTTGTCAGGAAGGGATGCCGGATCATGAGGTATCCCCGTTCCAAAGAAGAGACGGACACGCAATTGGCGCTGGAAATGGCTTTCATGACGGCGCCGGACGAGATTCGGGTTTTCGGGGCGATCGGCGCCAGACTCGACCACACCCTGGCCAATCTTTCCCTTCTGGTTCTGGCCGCCGAGCGGGGAATACCCGTCCGCTTCTTCGATGAATGGTGCGAGGTTTTTGCCGTGAAGGGCAAAGCGGTGGTCGAAGGGGAGTCGGGACAGACCGTATCTCTTTTTCCATTTGGATCCGATGTCACCGGCATCACCCTGGAAGGTTTCGAATATTCGCTATCGGATGCGGCAATGACGGTCGGCCGCCCTTACGGAATCAGCAACCGCCTGATCTCGGACCGCGGTGTGATCTCCGTCGAATCGGGACATCTGCTGGCCATCCGATATCTTCGAGCCGGACAGTTTCCGGGGGAAGCGGCGTCATGAAGGTGAAAAGGGTGCTGACCATTGCCGGATCGGACTCGGGCGGCGGGGCGGGAATCCAGGCGGATCTGAAGACCATTACCGCCCTCGGTGGGTTTGGGATGAGCGTCGTCACGGCGGTTACGGCTCAAAATACGCTGGGCGTTCACGGGATTCATGAGGTGCCGCCGGAATTCGTGGCCATGCAGTTTGACGCAGTCGCATCCGATATCGGCGTGGACGCAGCCAAAACGGGGATGCTGTCTTCAACTGAAATCCTGCGGATTGTTGCGGCCAAGATCCGGCAATACGGCATCGACAAGCTGGTCGTCGACCCCGTGATGGTGGCCAAGGGAGGCGCAAAGCTGATCCGGGACGACGCCAGGGATATGCTGATCGGAGAACTGCTTCCCCTGGCCCTGATCGTCACGCCCAACATCCCCGAAGCGGAAGCGCTGGCCGGGTTTTCCATTTCCGGGACGGAGTCGATGAGGGAAGCCGCCGTGCGAATCCTGGCTCTTGGGGCCAGGCATGTGGTGGTAAAGGGGGGGCACCTTGACGGGGACGCAATCGATATCCTTTATGACGGTCGGCGTTTTCATGAATTCCGCGGGAAGCGGATCCATACCCGGGACACTCACGGAACGGGCTGCACCTTTTCAGCGGCGCTTGCCACCAGTCTTGCGAAGGGACAGGAAGTGGCCGAAGCGGTTTCCGAGGCCAAGCGCTATGTCGAGACGGCGATCCGGCATGCCTTCAGGCTGGGCGGCGGTCACGGTCCCACCAACCACCTGGCGCCGGTCTGCCCGGATCGATTTTGAGGAAGGAGTCCAGCCATGACGCAATTGGAGACCGCAAAGAAAGGGGCGCTGTCCGAGGAGATGCGCGTCTGCGCCGGGCGGGAAGGCGTAACGGCCGAATTCATCCGTCAAGGCGTTGAAGCGGGCACCATCGTGGTCATCCGCAACAACCGTCATCAGCGTATTGCGCCCGTGGCGGTAGGCCGGGGCCTGCGGACGAAAATAAACGCCAATATCGGGACATCCCGTGATCGCGCCGATCTCGATCTGGAGCTGAAAAAGGCGGCAATCTGCGCCTCAGCCGGAGCGGACACCCTGATGGACCTGTCCACCGGCGGGGACATTCGGGCCATCCGGAAGGCCATCATCCAGGCCTCTCCGCTGGCGATCGGGACGGTTCCCCTTTATCAGGCAGCGGCCCGAATGCTCCTCGAGAAGAAGGCGATCGTCGAGATGTGCCCCGACGACATGTTCCGCGTGATCGAAGAAAATGGCGAAGACGGCGTCGATTTCATCACCGTCCACTGCGGCGTTACGCGTCGCAGCGTAGCTTGTATCGAGGCGGAGGGACGACTCCTCGGGATCGTCAGCCGCGGCGGTTCGATTACAGCGAGGTGGATGGCATGCAATGGCCGGGAAAATCCACTGTACGAGCATTACGATCGACTGCTTGACATCGCCGCACGCTACGACATGGTGCTCAGCTTGGGCGACGGGCTGCGCCCCGGCTGTCTGGCCGATGCCACGGACCGCGGTCAGGTTCAGGAACTCATCGTTCTGGGTGAACTGGCCAAAAGGGCCCGCGAGAGGGGCGTTCAGGTGATGATCGAAGGGCCGGGCCATGTTCCCATCGGCGATATCGAGGCCAACATTCAAATGCAGAAGCGGTTGTGCAACGGAGCGCCTTTCTATGTTCTGGGGCCCTTGCCCACGGACATCGCCCCCGGATACGATCATATTACATCAGCCATCGGCGGGGCCATTGCCGGAGCGGCGGGTGCCGACTTTCTGTGCTACGTCACCCCATCCGAGCACCTGCGGCTGCCGACGCTGGAAGACGTAAAGGAGGGAGTCATCGCGGCCCGGATTGCCGCCCACATCGCCGACATTGCCAAGGGGCTGCCCGGCGCGGTCGAGAAGGACATCCGCATGGCGAGGTGCCGGAAGGAATTCGACTGGCAGGGGCAGGTGGACATTTCCATCGATCCCGAAATAACGGAGCGGTGGCTGGAGCGGAGCGAAAGCGCACAAGCGGAAGGCTGCACCATGTGCGGCGAATTCTGTGCCATCAGACTGGGGAAAAAGGACAAACCTTAGGCAGTGCCCATAATGAAGACGATGCATCTCTGTTACGCTCGGCAGGGCTGGTCCTCCTGTCCGTCTTCTTTCTGATGCCGCCCTGGAAGACGGCGAAGGTCGTGCTCGGCGTTGCCCCGCTGGTCTTTCTGGTGGCGGTCGGGATTGCCGTCTACCGGGCCAGGAGTCGTGCGGATGAAAGCAACCGTAAAGAAGAATCCGGCGAATGAAACGGACAAGGTCGAGGATCGGGCGGATTCACGTGCCGCCGCAACGGCCATTGTCGCCCGTCTGAGACGCGTCGGACATGATGCCCTGTTTGTCGGGGGGTGTGTCCGGGACATCCTGCGGGGAATCGAACCCGCGGATTACGACATTGCCACCTCCGCACATCCGGATCAGGTGCGGGCCCTTTTCCCCAGAACTATCCCGGTCGGGGCTGCCTTCGGCGTGATTCTGGTGATCGAGGGGGGCTGTCGTTTCGAAGTGGCAACCTTCCGCACGGAAGCGGGATACGAGGATGGACGCCGTCCCTCGCGGGTGGCGTACGCAAAGGCGGAGGAAGATGCGCGGCGGCGCGATTTCACAATCAACGGCCTTCTGCTCGACCCCGTCACGGGGCGGATCATCGATTACGTCGGAGGACGGGACGATATCGCCCGCCGCCTGGTGCGGACCATTGGTGATCCGGAATTGCGCTTTGCCGAAGACCGCCTGCGGATGCTTCGGGCCGTCCGCTTTGCCGCCAACCTCGATTTTTCGATCCATCCCGCGACCCTGGGTGCAATCCGGAGCCATGCGCATGCCATCCGCCGCGTCAGTGCCGAGAGGATCCGCGTTGAACTCACGAAAATTCTGACCGCCGGAAACGCCGGGCGCGGCATGGAACTCCTGGCGGACACCGGCCTTCTTGTTTCGATCCTTCCGGAAGTCGACCGGTTGCGCGGTCTCGCACAGTCCGAGCGGATCCACCCGGAAGGCGATGTTTGGGAGCATACCCTGAGGATGCTGTCCCATATGCATGCGGCCGCGGACGGTCTCGTCGATTCGCGTCTGGCCTGGGCCGTTGTGCTGCACGATGTCGGCAAGGCCGTGACGCGAACGGAGGATGATTCGGGCGTTCATTTCTATGGTCATGTTCGAAAAGGCGAAGAGATCGCGACTTCCCTCCTGCGGCGGCTTCGGTTTCCGGCGGCGGACCTGGCGACCGTCCTGGCCCTCATTCATGGACACATGACGTTCATGCAGGTCCGGAAGATGAGGCCGGGTCGTCTCAAACGATTTCTTCGCATGCCCGATTTTTCGCTTCATCTGGAGCTCCACCGGCTGGACTGCCTGGGAAGTCACGGCATGCTTGACCATTACGACTACTGCCGGGAAAAGCTTGACGAACTGACTCTGGAAGCGCTTCATCCGCCGCGGCTCATCTCCGGAGACGACTTGATTGCCATGGGCCTCTCTCCCGGGCCTCGATTCAAGGATATCCTTCGCGCCGTCGAGGAGGCTCAGCTGAATGACCGCATTGCGACGGCGGATGACGCCCGGGAATTTCTCGCATCGCTTGTCTTGTCCGGGGAAAAATAAGAAACCAAAAGGGTTGAAAAATATTGCCGCAGATGATAGAAAAGCGCCGGATTCACCGGTTTCAAATAGACCTGCCGTTTGATCTGCAAGGAGAGGCCTTTGAAGAGGCGTGCCATGAACAGCGGCTGGGTCATGGGGCTGGTCCTGACGACGGCGCTGACCCTGCTTTGTCTGACGGTTTTTCCGGCGGATGCGGCCCGGCTGATGTATATCCGGGTGGGTGAATATGACTCCCTGACGCGCATTGTCTTTGAATTTGACGGCACGGTCAAATTCAGAGGACCGGAGATCAAAGGACCCGGACAAATAACGATTGATTTTCCGGATACGACGACGCCCAATCCGGCCCTCCAGAACCTGAGGGACCGGTCGGGCCGCATCGCGAAAATCGAGTTTGTCCAGGGCAAAGCTCTTCTGACGGCCAATGTCGGCCTGACGTCATCCTCTTTCAACCTCAAAACTTTTTATCTCTTTACACCGGATCGTCTGGTACTGGACCTCTACTGGACCGCCGAACCGGCGGCGTCCGCCTCGATTGCGGCGCCTGAACCGGAAAGAGCGCCCGAGTCCGCTTTTGCCCCCTCCGTTCCGGAAAATGTCACACCGCCACCTGCTGAATCGACGACCGTGAAGCCGCCGGAGCCAGCCGCACCCGCAAAAGAAGCTGAGGGTCCCGTTCCACCGGCATCCGTGGACTCCAGCCAGCTGCAATCCTATCTGTCCATGGCCCTGATCGGCCTTTCCGTTGCTGCCGTCATGATCGCACTGCTGGCTACGTTTGTCTTTTTGAAGAGAAGGCGCCGAGCCGTTTCGCCGAAGCGACGGGCGGCAACCGAAATCGCCGGGCGGAGGATGGATGAGCGATCGGAGACGGAGAGCATCCGTTCATTGGACTCGAAAATTCGGGAAGAGTTGAACAAATATGGAAAATGAACCCCAGATCAGCTGGAATGTCGGCTTGGCGGATGAGGAACGGAAAGATCTGGAACATCTGATCGATGCGTTCAAGGAGGACCGATTCTCTCCTTCGCCCCATGCGACGCCGGAAGAGTTGCAGAAGCAGATAGCCGCCATGAAGGAAAAGATGATCCGCATGTCGGCGATGCTGCTGGATCTGGATAAGCGGGTGCGTTCGCTGTATGAAGTGTTCCGCCTTTTCCATCAAAAAACAGAATTGATGAACCAGCGGATCGGCGAAGTCGTCCAGCTGGTGAAAATCGGGAAGAAGCGATAAAAGGGATCAGACGATTGGAAGCGGCATCTGAAAGTCATCGTTACGGCGAGCGCATCATGGAAGGCTCCTTGACCCTAGATTCCCGGGAGGCGTTTGAAGCCCTCCTGGAAAAGGCGCCCAATGATCACTTTCTCGTCAGGGCTTACGCCGATTTTCTCGCGGGGAGCGAATCCCTTGCGTCGGCCGCTCAACATTACCGGAAAGCAGCGGAACTTTTCGGGGCGGCGGGGATGATCCCGCATGCCGTTTTCGCCAAGGTCATGGAATGGAAATTGGCCAGACCTTCCCGGCGGGAATGCCGCCAACTGTATGCTGCCATACGGGAGGTCCGGTCTGAAAAACCCCTGAATGACTTTTTCTGCCACATGACCTATTCCGAACTGGCTGCCGTCCTGTCCCGGTTGGAATCCGTCCGCTTGCTGTCGGGAGCCGCCATCAAAAATGCGGGAGATCCGGAAGACTTTCTGTACTTTGTCGTCTCGGGCAGGGTTGCCGAAATCCTGTCCCCGCGGGTAGAAGAGGATACGGAAATCCGCAGGGAATATGCCGCGGAAAGCGCGGAGGGCAACTATTTCGGCGATATTTATCCTTTTGATGAAAAGCGGGTGTCTGTATCCCGGTGGGAGGCGGTCGGCGCCTGCGAACTGTTGAAGATTTCAAGAGCGCAGCTGATGGATCTTTGCGAAGAGCATCCCAATGTTCAAATTCTGCTGATCAGACTGACCAAAGCCCAACGCCTGTACGCAAAGAAGGAAGGTGTACGGAAATTTCGCAAGTCTGCCCGATTTCAGCTCCAGACCCTGGTCGATATGAAGATTTTCGGCAGCGATCCGAACCGGGGTCCGCTCGTGCTGAAGGGATCCGTCCAGGACATTTCCCTGGGCGGGGCATGCGTCAGTCTGGGGGAAAAATATCTGACCGGACCCCCCGCGGAGATGATCGGCAAGAACGTCAAGGTACTGATCAGCGTCCCCAGGGTGGAGGTGGGCCTGCATCTTTTCGGCACCATCGCCTGGAGCCGGGAACTTGTGCGTGAGGGCAAAACGATTGTGATTGCCGGCATCCAGTTCCGGGACATGACGCCAGCCGACCTCGCTTTTTTGAAGAAACATTGCTATGTCGGTGAAGAAGCGCAGGATTTTATTTCCTACCTTTGGGAGTCGCAGCCCAAGAGCTGATGCGGGCATCGCACGGGTGACGCTTGCAGTGCAGATACGCGGGAGTGAATGGTGGCATCTCATCCAAAGATCATTGCGATCGGCGGCGGAAAGGGCGGTGTCGGCAAGAGCACCGTCAGCATTCTCCTTGCCTTCTGGTTTGCCCGAATGGGCAAGAAAACGATCCTCGTCGATGCCGATTTGGGCGGGGCGAACCTCCATACCTTCATGGGGATCAAAAACCCGCCGAGGACACTGAATGATTTTGTAACGAGGCGATATGATTCGCTGGAAGAGATCTGCCTGGATACGG
>CAYWTL010000035.1:0-23821 GCA_964460245.1 uncultured Syntrophaceae bacterium
TCAAGACCGCCGCCATAGACCACTCGGCCATCCCTCCGGTCGTGTTCGGAATGTTAACTCGCGGGTGGAATCCTGTCAATGCCCCTCATGTAAGGCCTCAGGACCTCCGGGATGACGACGCTGCCGTCTGCCTGCTGGTGGTTTTCCATCACGGCGACGGTCGTCCTTCCGGCCGCCAGTCCCGAACCGTTCAACGTGTGGACAAACTCCACCCTGCCGCTTCCCTCGCGGCGAAAGCGGATCGACGCCCGCCGGGCCTGGAAATCCTCGAAGTTGCTGCACGAGGAGATTTCCCGGTAGGCGTCCTGCCCGGGCAGCCAGGCTTCCACGTCGTAAGTCTTGGCGGAGGAGAATCCCAGATCGGCCGTGCATAGGCTGACCGTCCGGTAGGGAATGTTCAGCCGCTTCAGCACTTCCTCCGCGTTCAGGGTCAGCTTTTCCAGTTCATCGTAGGAGGTTTCCGGCGTGGTGAACTTGACCATCTCCACCTTGTTGAACTGATGCTGCCGGATCAGACCCCGGGTGTCCTTCCCGTAGGAGCCCGCCTCGGCGCGGAAGCAGGGGGAATAGGCCACATAATAAACGGGAAGGTCCTTCTCGTTCAGAATCTCGTCCCGGTGGATATTGGTCACCGGGACCTCCGCCGTGGGGATCAGGTAATAATCCGTCTTCTCCACCTTGAACAGGTCCTCGGCGAATTTCGGAAGCTGCCCCGTACCGGTCATGCTGTCCCGGTTGGCCATGAACGGGGGGAGCATCTCGGTGTACCCGTGCTCGGAGACGTGCAGATCGAGCATGAAGTTGACGATGGCCCGCTCCAGCATGGCCCCAAGCCCGCGGTAAAGGGTAAAGCGGGCGCCGGTGATTTTCGCGCCCCGGGCGAAATCCAGGGTTCCCGTCATTTCTCCGATTTCCCAGTGGGGCCTCGGCTGGAAGTCGAAAATCCTTTTCTCCCCCCAAGTGCGGACGACCGGGTTGTCCTCGGAGCTTGTCCCGTATTCGACGGATTCGTGCGGAATGTTGGGGATGGTCATCACTATCTCGCCCAGCGCATCCTCGGTCGCCTTGAGCGATTCATCCAGCTCCTTGATGCGCGCCGAGACGGCCCCCATTCGAGCGATCTGGGCGGAGGCATCTTCTTTCCGCTTCTTCCTTTCGCCGACCTCCTTAGATACGGTGTTGCGCTCGCTTCGCAGCGCCTCCACTTCCTGAAGGATATCACGCCGTTTCGCATCGAGAGCGATGAAAGGACCGAAATCCATCTCCTGGCCCCGCTCTAGCATCTTCCGGCGGACCCGTTCGACGTTCTGCCTCAAAAATTTAATATCCAGCATGACCTGACCTTCCCTTTGAAGGCGGTTTTCCTAACATTTTGCCCTTCCGAAGTCAATGATTTTATCGGAACGACCGGGCAATCCCCCCGGCTTCAGGACCGGGCGAACTTCCGCTTCCCGATCCTCACCAGGGTCACCATTTCCGGAACCCGGATCACGGCGCAGACACCGAAGAAAGTCACCGCCCCGGCCGCGACAGCCGCAACCAGGAAGGAGAACCTTTCGCTGAAGGAGCCACCCGTTTTCCAAGGAAACAGGATTTCGACCAGGACAATGGCCCCCCACATAACCGCCGAGGCGGCCAACGTCTTGAAAACGGACCCATAGAAGTCGCTGTCCACAAAGGGACCGATTTTCCGCTTCAGGACGACGGCAAGCACGGCGACATTGACCGCCGAGGCGATGGAGGTGGCCAGCGCCAGACCGCCGTGCTGAAGGGGAAACATCAGGATAACGCTGCAGGCCACGTTCACCACCAGCGCCGCAATGGCGGCTTTCATGGGATTCCGGGTATCCTGGAGCGAATAGAAAGCGGAGACGATCACCCGGATGACCGAAAAGGCCCAGAGGCCGACGCTGTAGTAGAGGAGGGCTTGGGCGGTGAGGGCGGTGGACCGCGCGTCGAAATGTCCCCGCTGAAAAAGGACCGAGATGATCGGCTCCCGCAGGGCGATCAGGGCGATCATCGCCGGGATGGTAATGAACAGAATCAGGCGGAGCGAGAAGGCGATCGTCTTCTTGAAATCCTCAAAATACCCTTTTGAAATCTGCTCGGAAAAGCTGGGCAGGGTCGCCGTCCCCACGGCAATGGCAAAGACGCCTAGGGGAAGCTCCACGATCCGGTCGGCATAATAGAGGTAGGAAACGCTGCCGCCGGGCAGCAGCGAAGCCAGGATCGTTCCGACGAGGACGTTGATCTGGTAGACGGCCGCGCCGAAAACGGCCGGCAGCATAAGCAGGCCGATCCGCTTGATGCCGGGATGCCAGAAGCGGAAGTCGGGCTTCAGACGAACCCCCAGCCGAACCAGAAACGGCCACTGCATCGCCAGTTGCAGAACGCCGCCGGCCATGACGCCCACGACCAGCGCCAGGATCGGCTCCCGGAAAAAGTCCCGCAGCGTCAGCGTCGCCAGGATCATGGAAAGGTTGAGGACGACCGGGGAGAGCGCCGGCGCCGCGAAATGGCGGAGTGAGTTCAGGATGCCCATGCAGAGGGCGACGAGCGAAATGAAAAAAATGTAGGGGAACATGAGGCGGTTGAGGAAAACCGCCAGGTCGTACTGTGCGGGAACCCGCGTGAAGCCGGGGGCCATGACGGTGACGACGAGCGGCGAGAAAATTACGCCGGCGATGCAGACGGCAACCAGGATGACGGAGAGGAGCGTGAAGGCGATGCTGGCCAGCTCGAAGGCCTCCTCGCGCGATTTCCGGTTCAGGTATTCGGTGAAGACAGGCACGAAGGAAATGGTGAGGGACCCTTCGCCGAGAAGCCTCCGCAGCAGGTTGGGGATCCGGAAGGCGACGAAAAAAGCGTCGGTCACGATCCCGGCGCCGAAGAAACCGGCCACCACCATATCCCGAATGAACCCGAAAACCCTGCTCAGCATCGTGGCCAGGCCAACGATGCCCGCGGCCCTGGCGACCTTCGCGTCTTCCCGGCTGTGCGGACGCTCATTCTCCATGGCGGAACGATTCCGGAATGGCGCGCAAAACGTCGCCGGGGGCCAGGCCGGCGACTGTGACCCGCTTGTTTTTCGATTTGCGGCCGGCGGCAATGGCGATGTCCGACCTTTTCACCTTGAGGAGCGCCGACAGGAAACGGATGCACTCCTCGTTGGCCCGGCCCTCGACGGGCGGTGCGGTAATCCGGATTTTGAGTGCGTCTCCGTGAAGGCCGGCCAGTTCGCATTTCGAGGACCGGGGCAGGACCCGAATCTGAAAGGCGACCCCCTGGTCCGTCTCTCTGACCGTCAGCATGGGCGCCGGCTACCTTGCGTGAATCGCCAGTTGCATCATCGTCCGGACCAGGAATTGCTGCAGGAAATAGATGGCCATGATGACGATAACCGGCGAGATGTCGATGCCGAGGCCCCCCATGGGTATCCATCTGCGGACGGGGGCCAGCACCGGTTCCGTGACGCGGTAGAGGAAGTTGACGATGGGATTGTACGGATCCGGATTGACCCAGGAAACCACTGCACGCCCGATGACGATCCACAGATAGAGGGTCAGCCCCATATCCACGATTTTGGCAAGGGCGAAGATCAGATTTTCCAGGACAAACATGGCATTTCCTCCCCCCGGGTCAGGGAAGCGATTCGGCAAATCTTCGAAGGACCCCGTTGAACGCCTCCGCATTTTCCATCATGGGGAAATGCCCCGCGCCGCTGATCGTCTCCAGCTGCGCGCCGGGAATGTGGTCCTTCAGGTATTGAGACATCGGCGCCGGGGTCATCTTGTCCTCGTCGCCGCAGACGATCAGGACGGGCACGCGAATCCGGGAAACCGTTTCCGTGATGTCGAAACGGCTGCATGCCAGAAAGTCGCCATAGATAATTCCAGGGTCCACTCGGGACAGGCTTTCCGTCAGCGCGCCGGTCAGGCGCTCGCGGTTTGACTTTGCGACCGCGATCTTGGACACCATGGCGATTACCGCCGCAGGGTCGGCCTTCACGCCGTCCAGGATCGCCGGATTGACCGGCATGGTCGCTCCGCCGCCCACGGGAACGATGCCGCCGAGGCGATCCCCGGACTTCAGGGCAAAGGCGAGCGAAATGGCCGCGCCGATGGAGTGACCGATCAGAACGGGTCGCGGCGCGTCCAGATTTTCAAGGATCTTTTCAACCCATTCGACATACCGGCCGACTTCCCGCTCCCCGGGGCCTTCGGAGCGGCCGTGGCCGGGGAGGTCCAGGGCGGCGATGTTGAAATCATTCCCGAGCCTGCCGTACTGGTGGACCCAGGCGGTGTGGTCTCCCCCGGAACCGTGTACGAACACGAGGGTCTTTTTCGCGGCGTCAAAACCGTCCCGGTTGACCCGACATGCAATCTTCCGCCCCCCGATTTCCCGAATTTCGATCATTTCCCGGTCCCCCGTGAACAACATTTCCAGTGTGAACGAGGACTATCACACAACTGCCGCCTTGTGCAAACAAAGATTGGCGGCGGGTCTTTTCGTCTTGACAGGAATTCGGAAACGCGTCATGGAACAGCCTGAATCCAAATGGAAAGGAGGGGGCGGACCTCATGTCGAAAGGCGAAAAAATCGGATTGATCGGCGGCGGAAAGATGGGAGGCGTCCTGGCCGGGGGAATCGTTTCCGGCGGGCTCGTGCCGGCTTCGCAGGTGATCGTGGCGGACGTGGATCGAGACAGGCTTCAGGAACTCGCGAAAACCCTCGGGGTGGAGACGACCGCGGACAACCGGGAGGCGGCAAAAGCGTCCCGGATCCTGATCCTGGCGGTGAAGCCACAGACGATGGCGGAGGTGCTCTCCGGCCTGGCGGGCGTCGTGGGCAAATCCCACCTGGTCATCTCCATCGTCGCGGGCATCCCCATTCAGTTCATTGAGGACCGCTTTCGGAAAGGAACCCGGGTGATCCGCGTGATGCCCAATACGCCGGCACTCGTCGGAGAGGGAATGGCCGCCCTGTCCGCGGGTTCGGCGGCGACGGAGGCGGATCTGGCCGAGGCCCGGCGGATTTTCGACGCGGTGGGGCTCACCGTCGTCGTCAAGGAAGACCTCATGAATGCCGTGACCGGACTGAGCGGAAGCGGACCCGCCTACGCGTTCATCATGATCGAGGCCCTGTCGGACGGCGGCGTTCGCATGGGACTCAGCCGGGACATCGCCCTGAAGCTGTCCGCGCAAACCCTGCTGGGAGCCGCACGACTATGCCTCCAGGGGGGCAAGCACCCCGGCGAACTGAAGGACATGGTCACGTCTCCCGCCGGGACGACGATCGCCGGCATCAAGGCGCTGGAAGAGGGAAAAATCCGGGCCACCCTGATCGCCGCGGTCGAGGCGGCAACCTTGCGGGCAAGGGAGCTTGGGGGCGGAAAGTAGCCTCAGAAAATCAGGATGTCGTCCGCGTCGTTGCGATTCAGGATGCCAGGATCGTCACCGGTGGACTCCGCCGGGGTGTCGGGACGACCGGTTGCCGGATGGTCATCGCTCCCGGCTGAAGCTTCCGCATCCGCGCCGTCGCGTTTTTCGCCGGTTTTCTTCCTGCGGTGTCGGGACCGGCGCCGCGACTTCTTTTTGACCGGCCCTTCGGGGTGTCCTGCCGCATCCGCCTCTTCCGGGGATTCGTCCGACCTGCCGTCCCCGGGCGCAGGCGCGGCGAGGTCCGCCTCTCCTTCCGCTACCTCCGCCCGGTCCTCCTCCCCAAGCGTCTGCATCTCTTCATCCGGCGCGAACTCGGGCCTCCGTTCCCGTTCGGTGAATTCCATTCTCATGTCGTCCCAGGCCATGTCGGCGCTTCCGGAAATGTGGATCGACATGTCGCAGAGCGACTCGAGCTTGCTGATTTCCGTCCTCTTCTGGTTGAGCAGGTAGTCGGCGACCTGATGGGGCAGGGCGATTTTCATCGCGGCATATCGATCCTTGAAGGCCTGCGACTCGATCTTGCGAAAAGCGCTCAACGCCGCGTATTCCAGCGATGGGCGGACCCCCCTCCCCCGGCAGAACGGGCAGGTGGTGTAGCTGATCTCCTGGATCGTGGACTGCTTCTTCTGACGCGACAGCTCCAGCATGCCGAATTTGGAGATCCGCGACAGCTGGATCCTCGCCCGGTCCACGCTCAGGGCCTTTTTGAAGACCTTCTCCACTTCCGCCTCGTGCTTGCGGTCGATCATGTCGATGAAATCGATGACGATCAGCCCGCCCAGGTCCCGCAGCCTCAGCTGGCGGGCGATCTCCTCGGCGGCCTCGACGTTGGTCCGGAACGCCGTCTCCTCTACATTGCGTTTGTTGGAGGCCCGTCCGGAATTGACGTCGATGGTGATCATGGCCTCCGTCGGGTTGATGATGAGGTACCCGCCGGATTTGAGGTCGACGCGGTCCTGGTAGATGACGCGGATCTGGTCTTCGAGATGGTACCGGTCGAAAATCGGGGTCTTGTCCTTGTACTGCTTGATGATCCGGACGTTCCTGGGCGCGACGGCCTTGCAGTAGGCCCGCATCTGCCGGAAGGTGTCCGCGTCGTCCACGAGGATCTCCTCGATTTCCGTCGTGAAGTAGTCCCGGAGCGAGCAGACGCCGAAATCGCTCTCCTGGTAAATCAGCGCGGGCGCGGCCGTTTCCTTTGCCCGCTTCTGGATCTCCTTCCACAATCGCGAGAGGTGCTGGTAGTCGCGCGCCAGCTCCTGCTTGGTCCGGTTCATGCCTGCGGTGCGGATGATGAAGCCGATGCCCTCTTCGATCTTGATCTGCTCCATCAGGGACTTCAGCCGCTTCCGGTCCTCCTCGTCCTCGATCTTGCGGGACACACCACTGCTCTGCTTGTTCGGCAACAGGACCAGGTAGCGGCCCGGCAGCGAGATGTAGGTGGTCAGCAGGGCGCCCTTGCGTTCGCTGACTTCCCGGAGAACCTGGACCAGGACCTCCTGCCCCGCTTTCAGCGAAGGCCGGGAATGGGCGTGGTTCCCGTCCTTCTCGCCGCCCTTCCGTTCCTTGAAGTACTCGCTGCCGACGTCGCGGAGGGGCAGAAATCCGTCCTTCTTCCCGCCGTAGTGGACAAATGCCGCCTGGAGGCCTCGCTCGACTTTCTGCACGACGCCCTTGTAGATGTTTCCGGTGATGGGTTCCCGGACGGCCATCTGGATGTTGAAATCCACCAGTTTGCCGTCGTCGACGATCGCCATCCGCTTCTGTTCCGGATGAACCGCGTTGATGAGCATTTCCTTTTTCATGAAGAATCCTTTGGGGTCGCCGCGATCCGCCGCCCATGCGGACGGACCGGAGCACTGCGCATGTTGCGGTGCTGCCGGCTCGGCGCCGTTTGCGGTCCGGTCTGACCGGAACCCGTGTATTTAGAGAAAGGCGGTCACGTCGCCTTTTCCAATGCGTATCACTTCCACCCGGTCGTCCACGAGGTTGATCACGCTGGACTGCCCGGACGCCTGGATGCCTCCGTCGATGACCAGGTCGACGCAATGCCGGAATTTTCTTTCCATCTCCGTCGGATCGGTCATGAGTTCACCGTCATTGTCCTTGACGCTGGTGCTGATGACCGGCTGGCCCAGCTCCCCCACCAGGGCCAGGCAGATGCGGTTGTCGGGCACGCGGATCCCCGTTGTCTGGCGCTTGGGCAGAATGATTTTGGGAACCAGCCGGGAGGCCTCGAGGATGAAGGTGTAAGGGCCCGGCAGAAGGCGCTTCATGGTCTTGTAGGCGTAGTCGGACACCCGGGCGTAACGGCTGATGTCCTTGAGGTCGGCACAGACGAAACTGAACGGCTGCTTCTCGCTTCTTCGCTTGATCCGATAGATCCTTTCAATCCCTCTTTTGTTGAACAGATCGCACCCCAGCCCGTAGGCGGTATCCGTCGGGTAGATCACGAGCCCTCCGTCGCGCAGGACTTCCACGGCCTTCCGGATCAGCCGCATCTGGGGGTTCTGGCTGTTGATGCTGACCAGCATATCGCAGTGCTTTCAAACGGGAAAAATGAAAAATCAATCCTGTGAGTTCCCTGTATCAGAATCCCGCGAGCTTGACAACGGACTTATTGTCCCCCGTTCCGTCCCGGCAACCCGCGGTTGTTGATGTTGAGCCTGTCCCGGCTCAGCTTGTACTGGACGCTGTCCACGAGGGCGTGCCAGCTCGCCTCGATCACGTTTCCCGAAACGCCGATGGTGCTCCAGACCTCCTCCTCGTCCTTCGTGTCGAGCAGAACCTTGACCACGGCCGCCGTGCCTTCGCTCCCTTCCACGATCCGGACCTTGAAGTCGACCAAATGCATCTCGCTAAGCTGAGGGTAAAATTTCATCAGCGCCTTGCGGAGGGCGTTGTCCAGAGCGTTGATCGGACCGTTCCCTTCCGCGGCCGTCACCTCCTGCTCGTCGCCGACGGAAATTTTGATCGAGGCCTGCGCCGTGGGCGGTTCGTCCTTCCTCTTGGTGATGAGGACATGGTAGCTTTCCAGGTTGAAGGGATCCTTGAATTCTCCCGTTTTCTTCTTGATGAGCAGGGAAAGGGACCCCTCGGCGGCATCGAACTGGTAGCCCTGGTCCTCCATTTTCTTGATCTCGCGGACGATCCTTTTCGTGGTGGCCCGGTCGAGGCCCAGATCGACGCCCAGCTCCCTTGCCTTGTATTCGATGTTGCTCTTGCCGGCCAGGTCCGAAACCAGCACCCGCTGCTTGTTTCCGACCCGTTCGGGCCGAATGTGTTCGTAGGCGGCGGGATTCTTGACGACTGCGCTCACATGGACGCCGCCCTTGTGGGCAAAGGCGCTGCGCCCGACGAAGGGCCGGGAATTGAGCGGCGGGACGTTGGCCACCTCGCTGACGTAGTTGGAGAGGCCGGTGAGGTGCCGAAGAGCATCGGCGGGGAGGCATTCTCGCTTCATCTTCAGCTGCAGGTTGGCGATGATCGGGATCAGGTCGGCGTTGCCGCATCTTTCTCCGAAACCGTTGACCGTTCCCTGCACCATGCGGACGCCGGCCCGGACCGCCATGATCGAGTTGGCCACGCCGAGACCGCCATCGTTGTGCGCGTGAATCCCCATTCGGTCCGGTGTGACGATCGCGGACATCTCGGCGACGGCCGTCGTCACGTCGAAGGGAAGCGCGCCCCCGTTGGTGTCGCAGAGAACGATTATGTCCGCGCCGGCGGACAGGGCCGCCTCGATGGTTTTCTTCGCGTAGGCGCCGTTGTTCCTGAAGCCGTCGAAAAAATGCTCCGCGTCGTAGATGACCTCCCGTCCGTGGGCCTTCAGATAGGCGACGGAATCGCGGATCATGGCGAGGTTCTCCGCGAGCGAGATGTCCAGGACCTCCCGGACATGCAGATCCCATGTCTTCCCGAAGATGGTCACCGCCGGCGTTTCCGCTCGAATGATGGCGGCAAGGTTCGGGCAGTCCTCGGGCCGGGTATGCGGCTTTCGCGTACTGCCGAAGGCGGAGAGGCGGGCCTGCCGGAAGCGGGCCTGCTTGGCCAGCTCGAAGAACCGTGCATCTTTCGGATTGGAGCCGGGCCATCCCCCTTCGATATAATGAAAGCCCGTCTCGTCAAGCCGTTGGGCAATCCGCAGTTTCTCCTCCGCGGAGAAGTTGATCTGTTCCCCCTGGGTCCCGTCCCGGAGTGTCGTGTCATAGATCAAAACATCGGGTTTATTCATCGTCGCCCCCTGTTGGTCAAAAAGAAAAACCGCCGTCAGAAAGCACTGACAACGGTTTCTTCATGTTCAAATTTTCGACTGCAACACTATCCCATCGTCAGGCCGTCTTATGTTCGGGCCTAATTATGCCCCCGATCCGGATGGAAATCCTGTCACCAGTCAGCATCAATGCCGATCCCTCGCCCATGCAAAATACGTTCGACTGGTTGTTTCCCTAAAACGTCTTCTCGTTTTTGTCAACACAAAAAACATTCACGATTCCGGGATTTCCCGCAAAGCCCTTCCACGGCGTGTGTACAGGCAGCAAGATACCGATCCGGCATATTATCCGCTGTTCGAAGAACGCAACCCGCATTCACATTGCCTTTCCGTTCCATCGCTTCAGGCGGGCGTCGAATCATCCTGCGGAACGGAGGATTCATCCACGCTTCCGCTTTCATCCAGCCCTGTCCGAATAATCAATCGTCAGCACGCCAAACCCGCCGCGCAGTTGCCCTATGGTTCGGCTGCCGGTTTTGGCTTCGGCGCATCGTTCCCCTGGATCCCGGCAAAAGCCGCCAACGCCTCCCGGACAAAAGCCCGGACAAGGCTTTCGTCTTTCCGGCCGTCGCTGTCTTCGACGCCGGTGTGGGCGTCCACGCCGGCCGGCCGGACCGTCAGAATAGCCCTTCTGACATTGTCCGGGTTCAGACCGCCCGCCAGAATCACGGGCCGGTTCGAAGCGGCCGCCAGCCTGCGGCTGATCTCCCAGTCATGGGTCCTGCCGGTTGCGCCGCTGGCGCCGGTCGCCGGATCGTGGGTGTCCGTGATGAAGGCGTTGACGTAGGGGGCGCAGGACCGCATCAGGGCTTCCATCCCGGCGGGATCCCGCTTCCCCACCACGAGGCTTTTCACGATGAACAGATCCGGGGCCAGAGCCCGCAGACGCCTCAGTTGCGGCAGGGCGATCTCGCCGTGCAACTGGATCCTGCAAAGGCCTGTCCTGCGGCAGAGGGCGGCAAGATCGTCGGCCTGTGCCAGGTAGGTAATCAAAACGGCCTGTGCGGTCGGGGAAAGGGCGCGGACGGCGGCAGCGGTTTCCGCTTCCGTCATGTCTTCCGAATGGAAATCGAGCCGGAGCGGAAAGCCCAGCCAGTGAACGCCGGCGGCAATCAGCATTCGGGCCTCCCGAATGTCCCGAATGCCCGCGATCTGGATAACCCCGTTCATTCCGGACCCGGTTCCGCGCCCGCTCAAGGGGCCTTGTAGAGCTGGTTCTTGACGATGTAGCGGCGGACGGGATCGGGGACGAGATAGGAGATGGAAAGGCCTTCCCGGGCCCGTTTGCGGATGTTGCTGGACGAGATGTCCAGAAAGGTCACCTCCCGGAAAAAAATATAATGGCCGGTGGGGCCGGTCCATCCCTGCCGGGCGGCGTCATAGCTGAACCGGGCGGAGAAATCGGGAGGCAGAATCCCCTGGAGGCCCCGGTTTTCGTAGCCGGGCCGGGTCATGACGACAAAATTGCACAGGAGGAGGAGCTTTTCCCATTCCTTCCAGGTCTGGATGGCGTGGAAGGCGTCCTGGCCGACGATGAAGTACAGCTCCAGCTGCTTCAGATATTTGTCCAGGAAGTACTCGATGGTCCGGACCGAGTAGGACTTGCCTTCGCGCTGGTTTTCCACGTCGGCGAAGGAAAAGGACGGGTTGCCCTCGATGGCGAGGCGAACCATCTGCTCTCGGTGATAGAAAGACGTGATGTCCGCTTCGATCTTGTGGGGAGGCCGCGAGGCCGGCACGAAAATGATGCGGTTCAGTGCAAAGATCTCCAAAATTTCCTCGGCGCATCGCAGATGGCCGACGTGAATCGGATCAAACGTGCCGCCCAGCAATCCCCATTTCATGTTCTCACCTGCCCATTTCCGTAGATCACAAATTTTCGGGTCGTCAGCTCCTCCAGCCCCATGGGGCCGTAGGCGTGCAGCTTGGTCGTGCTGATGCCGATCTCCGCCCCGAGCCCCAGTTCGAAGCCGTCGCTGAAGCGCGTGGAGGCGTTGACCAGGACGGTGGAGGAATTGACCTCGTTCAGGAAACGCTGTGATCGTTCGTAGCTTCCCGTGATGATGGATTCGGTGTGGAGGGACCCGTACCGCTCGATATGGACCATGGCCTCGTCGATGTCCTGGACCACCCGAATGGACAGGATCAGGTCCAGGTATTCCCGGCGCCAGTCCTCCTCGGTTGCCGCCTCGATGTCCGGCAGGATGGCCCGCGTTTTTTCGCAGCCTCTCAGGACCACGCCCGCCCGGCGGTACTGCTCCGCCATCGCGGGGAGGAACCGGCCGGCCGCATCCCGGTGCACGAGCAGGGTTTCCATGGCGTTGCAGACCCCCGGCCGCTGGACCTTGGCATTCAGACAGACCTTCACGGCCATGTCCAGGTCGGCCGTGTCGTCCACGAAGATGTGGCACACCCCTTTGTAATGCCGGATAACGGGGATCTTCGACCGTTCCACGACCGCCCGGATCAGCTCCTCCCCGCCCCGGGGGATGATCAGGTCGATCCATTCCTCGAGCTGCAGCATCTCATGAACCGCCTCCCGGTCGGTCAGCGGAATGATCTGGATGGCCGCCTCCGGAATGCCCGTTTTCCGCAGCACGTTCTGAAGGATGCGGGTGATGGCCAGGTTGGAGTGAAAGGCCTCGGAGCCGCCCCGCAGGATGACCGCATTTCCCGACTTCAGGCAGAGCGCCGCAGCGTCCGCGGTGACATTGGGGCGGGACTCGTAGATGATGCCGATCACCCCCAGCGGGATGTGCATTCTGCCGACGAGCAGTCCGTTCGGGCGCCGCCACATCGCGGCGATCCGGCCCACCGGATCGGGCAGGTCCGCCACCTCGAGCAGGCCCCGGGCCATGCCCCGAATGGAGGTTTCGCTCAGCGCGAGGCGGTCCAGCATGGCCGCGGACAGCCCGGAGCGCCGCGCCCGGTCCAGATCCTTGGAATTCTCCTCGACCAGGAAGGGCATCTGGCCGATGATCTTTTCGGCCATGAGCCGGAGCGCTTCGTCCTTCCGGGCCGACGGCATGCGGGCCAGGACGGAGGCGGCTTTTTTGGCCTCCCGCGCAATCTCGACGACCCGGGTCCGAATTTCCATGGTACGATCCTCTTCAGGAGACAAAAGGCATTGACAAAAGGGCCGGGCTCCGTGTATGAACCGCAATCCCTTCATCAGGCCAGGATCGTGAAATCACAGACGATGGCCTGGCGCATCTGATCTTGCGCCGCTACCTTACAAAACACACCTGCATGTGTCAAGATCATTTGCCGGGATTTCCCCATCGGGACTGGAAATGGAACCTATCCGCGTCAAGGCGGGCAAGAAAGCCTATGCGCTGATCAAGGATCGCGGTTTTCACTTCGATCAGGTGGCGAGCTATTACGGGCCGGCGGCCGGACCCCGGTGGCTCGTGGCCAGCGGCTTTGACCTGGCCCTGCTTCAAAGCGGCGTCCTGGGCCGGACCCGGCCGGTATCCCTGATCGGCGCGTCGGCGGGCGCCTGGCGGTTCGCCGCCTGGATCCAGCCGGAGCCCGAGAAGAGCTACCGGACGCTGATGGAAAAGTACATCACGACGACCTACACTCGTCGGGACACTGCGGCCACCATCCTGAAATCCATCAACGCCATCATCGACGCCTATCTCGAAGACGACGCCCTGCCCTTCGCCCTGGCCAACCGGCATTACCGGCTGGCGATTCACACCGTCCGCGCGAAGCACTTGATCGCCTCCGAGGCGCGGCTGCTCCAGTCGCTGGGTTTGGGGTTCGCTTTTCTCTTCAACGCGATGCACCGGGACGCCATTCACCGGTTCTTCGAGCGCGTGGTTTTTTACCAAGGCGCAAAACCCCCGGCCTTCTGCCTGGCTAACGGATTCCGGGGCCGGTACATTCCCCTGAAGACGTTCAATTTTAAGTATGCAGTCCTGGCCTCGGGTGCGATCCCGCTGGTCATCGGCGGCGTCCGGGATATCTTCGGCGCGCCGAAGGGGGTTTACCGGGACGGCGGCATGACCGATTATCACCTGAGCCAGAATTATGCGGCGCGGGACGAGGACCTGACCCTTCTGTTCCTTCACCAGGAGCGGATCATCCCCGGCTGGATGGACAAAAGGCTCAAAAACCGGCGGCCCCAGCCGGATGTGCTGGACAACGTGCTGATGGTTCATCTCACCGAGGAATTTATCCGGCAGATGCCCGGGGGAAAGGTACCCGACCGGGGCGATTTCAAGACCTTTATCGATGACCCGAAGACGCGGATCGGGAACTGGCGCCGGGCGGTTGCAAAATCCGCTCCCCTGGGGGAGCGTTTTCTGGAGCTGGCGGCCAGCGGCAGGATCCGGGAATCCGTCGAACCGCTGTGATGTCCGTGGTCGCGGCGCTCAAGGCGCTCCTGAAACAATGCACGCTGTGTCCCCGGAACTGCCGGGTGGATCGGACGGCCGGAGAAATGGGCGTCTGCGGACTTTCCGGCCAAATCCTCATGGACTGCGCCACAGTCCACTTCGGCGAAGAGCCGCCGCTCACCGGAACCGGCGGCGCGGGAACCATCTTCCTGTCTTCCTGCAACCTGAGGTGCGTCTACTGCCAGAATTACCAGATCAGCCACCGGGCCTTCGGAACCGTCATGGACGCGGCCGGGCTGGCCAAGGTCATGCTTGATCTGCAAGCGCGGGGGTGCCATAATATCGAGCCGGTGACGCCGACGCCGCAGCTCCCGGGGATCATCGAGGCCCTGCTCATGGCCCGATCTTCGGGATTGACGATCCCCTTCGTTTACAATTGCGGCGGGTATGAATCGCCCGACGTGATCGCGATGCTGGACGGATTGGTGGACATCTATCTGCCCGACTTCAAATACGGTGTGGATGAGGAGGGCCGGATACTGTCCGGGGCAGGCGATTATCCGCGGCACGCCGCGGCGGCCATTCGGGAGATGGCCAGGCAAAGGGGTACGCACCTGGAAATGGAGGAAGGCGTCGCGAGAAGGGGCGTGCTCATCCGCCACCTCGTCCTCCCGGGAAAAACGGCGAACAGCATGGCCGTTCTCGACCTGATCCAGGAGCGCGTTGGCACCTCCGTGACCTTGAGCCTGATGTCCCAATACACGCCGGTCCCGGCGGTGCGAAGCCACCCGGTCCTGGGCCGGCGGGTCAGCCGGGCCGAATACGATCGGGTGGTCCGTTACGCGCTGGATTCGGGCTTTGAAAACATCTATGTCCAGGAAGTGGACGAGCGGCATCTTTCTCCGGACTTCACCCGGAAAGAGCCCTTTCATTGGGAGGATGAAACATAAATGGATGCTTCCGGTCTCGGAAGATTGCTGGTGGCCGCTGGCCTCGTTGCGGCCGGTGTCGGTCTTTTGCTGATCCTGGGCGGCAAAGGACCTCTCGGCTGGATCGGCCGGCTCCCCGGCGATTTTTACTTCAAGGGCAAAAACTTCAGCTTCTACTTCCCCCTGGCGACCGGCCTGCTCGTCAGTGTCATTCTGACCCTGATCCTCTGGTTCATCAACCGCCGATGAATGGGAACGCACCGCTGGAATCAAGCTTCCGGCCTGCGCTCCCGGCCCTGCCAGCGCAAACCCCCGTCATCCTGGGTCCACCCCCGCCCGCTCCACCACCCGGTTCATCAGCTCATTGTGGGCCTTCTTCGGGGCGGCCGTCATGCGTTTGTACTCGTTGATCAGATACTGCGTGAAGATCCCGTGCGCTTCCATGCCTACCGCTCCGGCCGCTCCCCGAAGATCAGCCGCCCGATTCGCACGATGGTTGCCCCTTCTTCAACGGCGACCGGGTAATCCTGTGACATCCCCATGGACAATTCCCGCATCCCGACCCGGGCGATTCCCTCTCCGATGATCCGGTCCCGCAGCCCGCGCAGGGCGGCGAAGAAGGGTCTGGCTTCCTCCGGGTCGTCAAACCACGGCGGCATGGTCATGAGCCCTTGAACGGAGAGATGTTCCAGGACGGAAACCTCTCGGACCAGCGGGACGGCCTCCTCCAGGGGAACCCCCCGCTTGGTCACCTCGCCGCTGACGTTGACCTCAAGGAGCACAGGCGTCACGCAGCCGGCCATCCGGGACCTTTTGTCCAGTTCGACAGCCAGGCTCATGCGGTCCAGGGAATGGATCATGTCAAAGAGCCGGACGGCATACTTGGCCTTGTTGCTCTGGAGATGGCCGATCAGATGCCACGGGACGGACCGGCCTGCCTCCTCCATCTTTCGCCGGGCCTCCTGGACGTAGTTCTCGCCGATGATGTCCACGCCGGCCGCCGCCGCCTCCCGGATCCGGCGGTCCGCCACCGTCTTGGTGACGGCCATCAGCCGGACATCCTCCGGCCGCCGGCCGGCACGCAGGGCCGCCGCCGCGATGTTTTTCCGGATGTTCTCGACCCGGTCTCGGATTCCCGCTTCCATTCCGTCACGACACGAACCGGGCGGCGCCGGCATTCTTCATGGCATCCAGGACCTCGCAGAGGGGAAGCCCCATGACATTGGTGTAGGATCCCTGAATCTCCCGGATAAAAAACGCCGCCATTCCCTGAACGGCATACCCCCCTGCCTTGTCGTAGGGTTCTCGGGAGTTGACGTACCAGGCGATCTCATCATCGGGAACCTTCCGAAACGCCACCTTCGAAGCCACGACTTCCTGAATCGCGATGCCGGCATCGATTCTTCTGAGGGTGAAGCCCGTGTAAACGGCATGTTCCCGGCCGCTCAGCTTCTTCAGCATTCGACCGGCCTCCCGTGGCGTGCCCGGCTTGCCCAGCACCTCTCGGCCGACGGCCACGACAGTGTCCGCCCCCAGGACCCAGCACCCGGGATGCCCGGCGGCAACGGCCTCCGCCTTCACGCCGGAAAGCCGCCGGACATGGGCTTCGGGGGACTCCCGCCTCAGGAAGGATTCGTCCGCCCCGCTGGGGAGAATCCGGAATTCCACTTCCAGCAGCCGCATCAGCTCCGCCCTGCGGGGCGAAGCGGAGGCCAGAATGAGCGGCGCGCTCAAAACAACGCCCATGAAAATTTCCGCCTTTGCCGAGTCGAATGGCTTTACCTATAAAGTTTTGTCTGGATTTTTGCAATCTTTCTGTTTAGATTGAAGAAAAATCAAAAGCCCGCCGGACCGGATGCCGCGCTGGGGGAGATGATCATGAGGAGAATGGCCGTCGCTGTCGTGGTGTTGATCCTGCCTTTGTGGATCGGGATTCCGTTGTTGGAAAAGAGCGCCCTTGGGGCGGAACGATCCGTGGAGCTGAACGTGCCCGGCTGCATGGCCTGAGGGAAGCGGGCGAGGATAGGTGGTATCCTCAGGAAAATCGACGGGATCGTAAATTTCAGCACGCCCCGGGACAATGCCCTGGTCATCACCTTCGACGATGCAAAAACGCAGCTTTCCGAGATCCGGAAGGCACTCCGGGCAGGCGGGATCCAACCGGTCGGAAAGCCCGTTTATCTTAAACAGCCGGCCATGCCCCGCGATGCGAACAGGACCCCGCCTTTGCCCGGACGGGCAGGCCGGGCGGGAACGGGATACTAAAGGAGGTTCTTCAGGTCGCTCTTTTCCAGGGCGGCCACCGCCTTTTTGACATCCTGAGAAGCCCCCCGCCCGCAGATCATCAGGACATCGTCGGTTTCGACAACGATCAGGTCGTCCACGCCCACCAGGGCCACCGGCTTGGCCGGGCTGTGCACCAGGCAGTTCCGGCTGTCCACCGCGATCAGTCGTCCGCGGGTGGCATTGCCTTTTTCGTCCTTTCGGGAAACCTCCCACAGCGAATCCCAGCTCCCCACGTCGGACCAGCCGAAATCCCCCTGAATGACCAGCGCGTTCCGTGCCTTTTCCATGACCCCGTAGTCGATGGAGATGGATGCCGCACTCCGGTAAACCTCTTCCACAACGGCCGCCTCCCGGGCCGATCCCAGCGCGCCCTCGATCCGCACGAGACCCCGGCAAAGGTCCGGCAGCCACTGCCGGACGGCATCCAGGAGAACCGACGTCCTCCAGACGAACATGCCGCTGTTCCAGAGAAACCCGCCCTCTTCCAGAAACTTCCGGGCCTGCAAGGCATTGGGTTTTTCTCGGACCGACCGGACCGCGAACACTTCCTGTCCGCGGATCTTCGCTTTCCGGCCGCCCTGCTCGATATAGCCGTAGCCGGTTTCCGGCGCCGTCGGCCGAATGCCGATCGTCACCAGGTGGTTTCCCCCCTTCGCCACTTCCGCCGCAACGCCAAGAATTTCGAGGAACTTCCTTTCGTCGGCGATCAAATGGTCCGACGGCAGCACCAGCATGACGTCATCGGGTGTTTTCCTTCGAATGTGTAGGGCCGCGAGGCCGATGCAGGGGGCGGTGTTCCGCCCGACGGGCTCGATGATGATGTTGCCCTGTGGAACTTCGGGAAGCTGCCGCATCAGTTCGTCGGCGTGGCTCTTCCCCGTCACGATCAGGATGTTTTCGGACGGGATGATGGGCCGGATCCGGTCGACGGTTTCCTGGACAATGGTCCGGTCGCCGATGATATCCAGCAGATGCTTCGGCTTTCGCTCCCGGCTTCGCGGCCAGAACCGCGTGCCTTTCCCTCCGGCCATGATCACGGCATACATGGGATCAAACCTCGCTTCCTGTCATGGGATCACTGTCTTGACCTTGTCGCTGCGAAGACCGCTTTCCCGGGTTCACCCGGGATACCGAAAGCAAGAGGCCACGCGGACATCCGCCGCGGAATCAGCCCATCTGCGCCATGGCCGCGACCAGTTCCCGAACCGCCCCGGCCGACCGGTGAAGGGCCTGTTTCTCCTCGTCTGTCAGGCGGATCTCGATGATTTTTTCCACCCCGCCCGCACCCAGCTTCACGGGCACGCCCACGAACAGGCCGTGAATGCCGTACTCCCCTTCCAGGTAGGCGGCGCAGGGCAGGATTTTTTTCCGGTCCCTCAGGATGGCCTCCGCCATCTCCACGGCCGCCGAAGCGGGCGCATAGTAGGCGCTCCCCGTTTTCAGCAGGCCGACGATCTCCGCCCCGCCGTTCCGCGTGCGTTCCACCAGGGCCGCGATGCGCTCAGGAGGCATGAGTTCCGTAATGGGGATGCCGGCCACCGTGGAATAGCGGGGCAGTGGCACCATGGTGTCCCCGTGCCCGCCCAGGACGCAGGCATGGATGTTTTCAACGGAAACCTGCAGTTCTGCGGAAATGAAATGCCTGAACCGGGCCGAATCGAGGACGCCGGCCATGCCGACCACGCGGCTCCTGGGGAAACCGCTGGTTTCGTAGGCCACATGGCACATGGCATCCAGGGGGTTGCTGACGACAATCAGAACGGCCCCCGGAGAAAGCGCGGCAACCTGCCCGGTCACGCTTTCGATGATCCGCCTGTTGGTGGTAAGCAGGTCGTCCCGGCTCATGCCGGGCTTGCGGGGGATGCCGGCCGTGATGATGACGACGTCCGAACCGGCGGAAAGCTCGTAGGCGTTTGTCCCGATCAGCCGGGCGTCATGCTTCTCGATCGGCGCCGCTTCCGCCAGGTCCAGCGCCTTGCCCTGGGGCACCCCTTCGACGATGTCGATCAGCACCACATCTCCCAGGGCCTTTTCGGCCAGACGCTGCGCCGCCGTAGCGCCCACGTTCCCGGCGCCGACCACCGTAATCTTCCTGTCCATAAATTCCCTTCCCCGCATTCGGCTTGATCTGAAACGACGGCAGCGGCCTCATCGCACCGGCTTGCGTGAAGCCCGCCGCACCGGCCACGCAAAGCAAAACAACCGCCGCTTCCCCATTACAACAAGCGATCCGTTAAAACAACCCCTGATCCAGCGGATTCGCCCCTTTTCGCTGTTGCAATCATGACGGAAGTGATATAGACGCCCTGAGTGAAATCTCCCTGTGAGCCGGAGCCGGCCTGGAAGCGGCCTGAATGGTGAGAAAGACCGGCGCGGAAGAGGAAGACGCATGGCCCACCGAATCGAAATCGGCTTCAAAAAAGGCATCCGGGACGCCCTTGGCGAAAAAATCAGGAAGCGGATCGTCGAGAACCTTCACCTGGCCGTCGAAGCGGTGAAGACCGTCGAAGTGTACACCATCGACGGACGGCTGTCCCCGCGGGACCTGAAGCGGATCGCCGCGGGCCCCCTGTCCGACCCCGTCATCCAGTGTTTTGCCGCCGACCGCGGTCTCGCGGACCGCTTCGATTGGCTGATCGAGGTGGGCTTCCGTCCCGGCGTGACGGACAACGTCGGCAAGACCGCCCGCGAAGCCGTCGCCCTGCTGCTGGGCCTCGACCCGGCGGAAGCGCCGCGGATCCACACCTCGCGCCAGTACCTGATTCAGGGTTCCATCGGCCGCAAGGAAGCCGGGGAGATCGCCTCCAGCCTCCTGGCCAACGAACTGATCGAACGCTTTGAAATCGTCGACGGCAAAAGCTGGGATCGCCGCAAGGGGATGCCCGCCTTCGTTCCCCGCGTCGCCGACAGCGGCACGCCGAGGGTGGCGGAAATCAACCTGAATGTCGGCGACGGGAAGCTCCTGAAGATCAGCCAGGAGGGCGTCCTGGCCCTCAACCTCGAGGAGATGCGGATCATCCGGGACTATCTGCGGGACAAAGACGTTCTGAAAGAGCGGAAGGCGGCCGGCCTGGGCCCGAGGATCACCGACGTGGAGCTGGAGTGCCTGGCCCAGACCTGGTCGGAACACTGCAAGCACAAGATCTTCAACAGCCTCATCGCCTACCGGGACGAGCGGGGCCGAGTCCGAAAAATCGATTCCCTTTTCGATCGCTACATCCGCGCCGCCACCGGCCGGGTCCGGCGGCGCCTGGGCAAAAAAGACTGGTGCCTTTCCGTGTTCGTGGACAACGCCGGCGTCATTCGGTTCAACGACCGCTGGAACCTGGTCTTCAAGGTGGAGACCCACAATTCGCCGTCGGCCCTCGACCCCTACGGCGGCGCGCTCACGGGAATCGTCGGCGTCAACCGGGACCCGTTCGGGACCGGGAAAGGCGCCAAGCTGATCTTCAACACCGATGTCTTCTGCTTCGCCCCGCCGGATTACGACAAGCCCCTGCCCCGAAGGATCCTGCACCCCCGGCGCATTTACGAGGGCGTCCGCGAAGGCGTGGAGCACGGCGGAAACAAGAGCGGCATCCCCACGGTCAACGGCTGCATCGTCTTTGACGAGCGGTATCTGGGCAAGCCCCTGGTCTACTGCGGGACCGGCGGGATCATGCCGGCGGTGATCCATGGCAAACCAACCCACACCAAGGAAATCCTCCCCGGCGACCTGATCGTGATGACCGGAGGCCGGATCGGCAAGGACGGAATCCATGGTGCGACCTTCTCCTCCGAAGAGCTCCATGAAGGGTCCCCGGTTACGGCGGTTCAGATCGGCGACCCCATCACCCAGAAGAAAATGACCGATTTCCTCCTTCTGGCGCGGGATCAAGACCTCTACCGGGCCATCACCGACAACGGCGCCGGCGGTCTGTCCTCATCCGTCGGGGAAATGGCGCGGCTTTCCGGCGGCTGCGAGATCGATCTGGAACGGGCGCCCCTCAAATACGCCGGACTGCAGCCCTGGGAGATCCTCCTGTCCGAGGCGCAGGAGCGGATGTCCCTCGCTGTGGACCCCGAAAAGATCGGCGCCTTTCTGGCCCTGGCGAAAAAAATGGAGGTTGAGGCCACCGTCCTCGGCCGGTTCACCGACTCCGGAAAATTTCACGTCCGGTTCGGGGAGCGGACCGTTGCGCTTCTGGACATGGAATTCCTTCATGACGGGGTGCCCCAGCTCCGTTTGAAGGCGCGTTGGCGGCCGCCCCGTCACCGGGAGCCCGATTTCCCGGAACCGGCGGATCTGGGAGAGGAGCTGAAGGCCCTGCTCGCCCGGCTGAACATCTGCAGCAAGGAGTCCGTCGTCCGGCAGTATGACCACGAGGTTCAGGGCGGCAGTGTCGTCAAGCCCCTCGTCGGCGCCGCCTGCGACGGCCCCGGCGACGCCGCGGTCATCCGTCCCCTGCTGGATTCTTTCGAGGGCGTGGTCGTGGCCAACGGGATCTGCCCCCGCTACAGCGACATCGACACCTACCACATGGCCGCCTGCACCATCGACGAGGCCGTGCGGAATGCCGTCGCCGTGGGCGGTTCGCTCGAGCGGATGGCCGGCCTGGACAACTTCTGCTGGTGCGACCCGGTGCAGTCGGAAAAGACGCCCGACGGGGAATACAAACTCGCCCAGCTGGTCCGCGCCAACATGGCCCTCTACGACATTACGACCGCCTACGGGGTGCCCTGCATCTCGGGCAAGGACAGCATGAAAAACGACTACCAGATCGGGGAAACGAAAATTTCCATTCCCCCGACGCTGCTCTTCTCCACCATCGGCGTCATTCGGGACGTCAGAAAGGCCGTGACGATGGAAGCCAAGCGGGCCGGCGATCCGGTCTATGTCCTCGGCCGGACCGAACCGGAGATGGGCGGGTCAGAATGGTATGCCCTGCGGGGGTTCATCGGCAACAGCGTCCCGAAGGTGAACGCCGTCCGGGCCAAAAGGCTCTACAATGCCCTGAGCGGCGCGATCGAGGCCGGGCTGGTGGCTTCCTGTCACGACTGCTCCGACGGAGGCCTCGCCGTTGCCCTGGCGGAGGTTGCTTTTGCCGGGGATCTCGGCCTGTCGGTGGACCTGGCCAGGGTGCCCGCCCGGGGCATTCGCCGGAACGACGAGATACTCTTTTCGGAATCCCAGAGCCGCTTCGTCGTTACCGTCTCACCGGGAAACGCGGCGGCCTTCGAACGGATCATGAAAGGCAGCGCATTTGCCCGAGTGGGCCGGGTGACGCCGGAAAAAACACTGAAAATCCGGGGGCTAAAGGGAAACACGGTCGTCGCGGAGGACATCGCCGGCCTGAAGGCGGTCTGGCAAAGTCCGCTGAACTTTTAAGGAAGCCGAAATGCCCAGAAAGGTCAAAGCCATCGTCATCACCGGGAACGGGACGAACTGCGAAATGGAAATGGCCCACGCCTGCCGCCTGGCCGGCGCGGACCTGGTGGATATCGTCCATATCAGCCGACTGCTCTACTGCGAGACCCGGCTGGACGACTACCACTTTCTCAATCTCCCCGGCGGCTTTCTGGACGGGGACGACCTGGGATCGGCCAAGGCCGGGGCCAACCGGATCCTGCACGCGCGCGTCAAAACGGGCCGGACGGCCCGAAGGGAAAAGCTGCGGGACCAGTTCAGCCGCTTCGTTCGGGACGGAAAGCTGATCCTCGGGGTCTGCAACGGTTTTCAGCTTCTGGTGAAACTGGGGACGCTGCCCAGCTTCGACGGTGATTGCTTCCGGCAGACGGCCACGCTGTCCTTCAACGACTCGGGCCGCTTCGAGGACCGCTGGGTCCACCTGAAGACCAACCCGGCTTCGCCCTGCGTTTTCACGAGAGGCGTCCGGAAACTGTACCTGCCCATCCGCCACGGCGAAGGCAAATTCATTGCCAGCAACGGCGCGATACTGGAGCGGCTGCACCGGAATCGCCATGTCGCCCTTCAGTACTGCCATGAGGATTACCGGACCGTCGCGGCGGAATATCCCGCCAACCCGAACGGCGCCGTGGACGGCATTGCCGGGATCTGCAACGAGACAGGGCGGATTTTCGGCCTGATGCCCCATCCGGAGGCCTACCTTCACCGCACCAACCACCCGCGCTGGACCCGGGAGCGGCTTCCCGAAGAGGGCATGGGACTCGCGCTGTTCCGGAACGCCGTCCGCTTCATCCGCAGCCGGGAGTTCTGATTCCATGCGCGCCTGGCGAATTCACAACACGGTCATTGCCGCCGACATTGCCGAGGAGGCCTGTGAATTCTACCGCGAGGAGATCGGCGGCGCGCCGCCGGAAATCGTCGCGGAGGCGGACTACAACGCGACCGTCACCTGCCCCGACGGGGCGACCCGGACCGTCAGGGAACGGATCCACGAAGAGATGGACGCCCGCAACGCCTGGCTGCGGATGGGGGTCCCCTGCGAACTTCACTGGCCTTTCGTCGTCGGAACGCTGCCCGCCGAATAATTTTCCTTGCCAATCCCACCCCCGCCTGCTATGAAGCCCCCCTTTTTGAGTGGAGGA
>CAYWTL010000036.1:0-23536 GCA_964460245.1 uncultured Syntrophaceae bacterium
ATCGGTTCCTTGATCGTGTACGCCAGCTTGGATTCAGTTCGTGCCGTGGCCGCGGCGTCGAAGTTCGTGGTGTCGATGTCCGTTACGGACAGATCGTTCCGCAGGTAGTTTTCAATTACGTCAACGGGATTTTCGCAGAGTGCCGTCGCGGTCTTTCTGCTGCCCCAGGTCCCGCCGTACATTCGGCCTTTGATTTTCACGAAAAATCGTGACCGCTCATTCAGCGGGACCGTTTTCGAAAATACCAGCCCAGCCCCATAGACTTTAATCGTATAATCCCCGGTCACTTCGTATGGATAAAATGCGAACAGAAACCACCGATTATAATTCAGCGCACCCCAGTCCCCAGGGGTAATTGTGCTTCCGCCCTCCGTGTCCAGCGAAACGTCCGCAAGCTTGGCATTCGCCGACGCCGGGAAACCAGACGGAGGGGGTAACAGATATTTCAGCAAATTATTGAAATAATACTGATCGTCGCCAACAACAAGAGGGCTGTAATATCCCGTGACCAGGTTCCCCGCCGAATTATAGACGGCCGGCCACTGGAGCGCACCGGCCCATCCTGCCTTGTTGTGTTCTCCAATGATGTACATGTACATTTTATCCCATGTCCCAATCATTTCGTTCAGATTTGTCCCGAGTTTACCCATAAGAATGTACTGCGTGGAACCCGTATGGGCGTATGATGCAAATGTCAAATTATTCCAGTCAATAATTCTTCCTGGATTGGTCCAGCCGGACGTGTTTTTCAATTCGGTGAACGGGTAGGGATAATAAAAAGTAATTTCATTTTTTTTGACGACGCCCGCAACGAACCGGAGCCCCGCCATTCCGTGAAACGGGTCATAATCATTCTTTGACGTGATAATTTTTTTATTGGTCGGAACGTATATTTTCGCATCCCCGTCCCAAAAATTGATGTCATAATCCCCGGCGGAATCCAGGACGAATTCCTTAATTTTTTTGTCTGATAAAACCATGTCGAACTGGGTGTCTGTAATGCGATAAACCGACCCGTTCGCGGCCGGGTTCGTCTGAAATTTGTCCTCGATGGTCAGCCTCGTGGCCGTATTAGATGCGATCACGACGATTTGGCCCTTGCCTTCGCCGCCGATTATTTCCAGATCCCGCCCAGCATGTTCATTGATCGTCCATGTCTTCGTGGCGTCGTCCAGGTATTTATCGCCGCCCCCCGTTGCAACGGATCCAGCTTCCAAAATGGTCGTGTCCGCATTGCAGAAAATAGCCTCCGCCTTTTCGATCTCTCCAATCTGAATTGGTATCGGCTTCCCTTTCGTGCTGTCTGGAATCGTAGCCGTCGCGCCAAAATCCGCAACGGGGAAATTTGTCACTTCAATGACTTTTCTCGGAATAACGGTGTGCTCCGTTTCGTCCGCAATGCACTTCAAAACCACCGTGTTTTTATCGTACCAATAATCCGAAACGATCCCCTTGAACGCGGTCAGGCCGTCCGTGAATTGTGTCGGAGCAACATCCAGCACGAACCGCTTGATTTCAATTGGCGCCTGTTCAATCCATTGATCTAAAAAGTTAGAATCAAAAAAACCGTCTTGATTCAAGAGAACCACCTGCCAATCCCCAACCGTTCCCAAGCCTCCGCCGGCGGAAAGGTCGATCGAAGTCTCCACGCGCCCGAGCCCGCCCTTGGCGATCCGACCGACAGAGAAAGCCGTGTCAACCCACGACCCGACGAACTCATCCCCCGTTCCAGTTCCAATGTCGGCCGTGTCCACGGTGGACCAGCGGAACACGGTTGAACCGTCCCGGGAATCCAGCTTGATCATGTAGGCGACGGTGAACGACCCATCGAGCAGGGCGGCCCATCCGGCCGGTAGGGTCTTGCTCAAGAGACCTCTCGTCTCAAGACGATCGAGTACCTATACCGGTGATATGTATATTGTTCTTCCGAGAGGTTTGATTGCCAGATTCGGGCCGTGATTGCGGTCC
Organism: uncultured Syntrophaceae bacterium; assembly: GCA_964460245.1. Classification (GTDB taxonomy): domain Bacteria; phylum Desulfobacterota; class Syntrophia; order Syntrophales; family Fen-1087; genus JAXDBM01. Next base: position 1,969 of record CAYWTL010000036.1, read on the forward strand.
CATCCCCGGCACCGGCGTTCTGCCCGGCGTCAGGGGTGAATGTGAAAGGATTCAGGCGGAGTTTTACGGTATCCTCGATGAATGTCCGGAGGGCTGATATATTGGCGTGAGGTTCCTTAATCACAAACCGTGAATATTGTATTTTCACGGAACGGTCGTAAACTCTCACGGTGCCGTCCTCAGCCTCTCCGGAATTTTGCGACCGAGCCCCTTCGTAATTAATGGGGAATAGGATCCCGCTGAGCGTGATCGTCGTGCCTCCGTAAGAAAATGTTGCCATTAGATAGACCCCAGCCTGAGTCTGCGGGAGTCGATCAGCGCCTGGATCTCCTCCTGCAGGTCAGACTCTTTTCTTGAAACAAGATTTCTGATTTTTGAGATGGTGCCTTCGTCCAGGACGCCGCCGTTTACTTGAATGGAGGATCCTCCGATCGAAACCTGATTCACAGGAACCCTGCCGGTCTCGTTGATGTAGGACAGTGTCGGAAGAGTATTCGTATTGACGGATGGCCTCCTGGTATAATGCTCGCCTGTCTGGTTGATGACCAGGCGTTCATCCGGCGCCAGACCGCCGCCGTGCATTCGGGGCACAATTCCGCCGCCATGCATTACCAGACCGCCATAATGGAACATATTCACGAGATTTCCGAGGCCGGGAATTCCGAACGCGCTGCCGACTGCGTTCAGCGCGAAGACCGCCGCCTGTCGCGCGGCATACTGCATCAGGGCGTTGGTCATGGCGGTCAGGAACGATTTCGCCATCTTCGCGAAGATGTTGTTGGATTTGCCGAAAATCTTATCCCACATAGAAGAAAGCTCGCCCTGGACCTCCTGGGCGGATGCAGAGAAAGCGTCCCGGAAAGCATTCGCCATGCCCTTGAACTTGTTGCTCGACTGCGATTCAATCTTCGTCACGGCATCCGTTGCGCTCTTCGGCGCCTCGACAGATTCAACGAACGGAAGGTCCTCCCTCCATTTGTTGCCCTTGTCTCTCAAGGCATTGCTATCCCACGGCGTCCCACGCACACCCTGGCCTTTGCTGAAGTCAGGATAAACCACCTGGATGGGATTGGCAGACTGACCCTGATTAAATCCATCCTTAAAATTCTGCCAGGCATCTGATCCGGCCTTTTTGTTGTTAGTCTGATCCGTGCTGACCTTCAGCTTGTTGGTTTCGATATTCTTTTTCGCTTTATCCCATTCCTGCTCAATCTTGTTCCATCCAGTTTTTGCGGAATTGACCATGCCATCGAAACCGCCTTTCACGGCGTTGGCCATCCCCTGGATGCCGCTCTTGATTTTGTCCGGGCTGAATGTCAGAGCGCCCCAGATCACCTCGCCGAGACTCGCAAACCACTGGCCTACAGATCCGGCAAACGTGCCGATGAATTGCGCGAACATAACCAGAACGTCCCAGACTGTTCTGATCGCGGCCTTGATATATTCCCAGGCCATGGACCATCCGATGGTCTTTCGGACGGCATAATCGATGCCCGCGGCCAGCGCGGCGATCGCCACGACTACTCCGGAAATTATCAGCGTCACGGGATTCGCGGACAGTACCAAAAATCCGACATGAAGAGCCTCGACGGCGACAACGACTCCCAGAATCCCGACGGCAACGGCGCGGAGCAGATCCTGATGCTTTTTCAGGAAGTTGAAAAAATTCTGCATGCCGCCGACAATGTCGGATATTTTCTTTCCGACACCTTCAGCCCATTTTTCGAGACCGCCGTCTTCGGTGAATTCAATGATTTTATTCCGCCATCTATCGAAAATCGGGGTGAGGCTGTCGGTAATTTTCGTGCCGACCAACTCGACAATATCACCAAAATAATTTTTAATCTGTTTCCAGATCGCGGCGAATCCGGAGAGGTTTGCGGTTGCCTGCCCGCCGAACTGCTTCTGCAGATAAGCCATAGCCGCAGCGGCCTTTTGCGAATTGTCCATGGTGCTATAAATGACGCCGTTTCCTTCTTTCAGGGCGGGAATAAACCGACCAAGCATCATCACATTTCCGGCCATGGCCATTGCCACATACCGTCCGGCGGAACTGACATCCAGGAGTCCGGAGGAGGCCATGTCGAGTGCGAGCTTGGTTCCGGTGAATCCGGACTTGACGCTCCCGGTCATCTGCACAATTTCCTGAAGGACCGGAACGACTTCGCCGTCGCCGAACTGGGTGGTCTTCTGCATGTCCGCGATGAACGAGAGAACGTCCGGCTGGACGTCCCGGTAGGAGGCACCGACCGACTGAATGGTCGTCTTCAGCCTCAGATACATCGCCTCTTCTTCCATCCCAGCCTGGATGATTTTGCCGATTCCGGCAGTGACAGAAGCAACTCCGATCAGGCCAGGCAGTCCGGTGGCGAAAGACGCGATCTTGGAATGCATGGACGATACGTGGCTATCGATGGCGCTGAAGGCAGACTTGAACTTCTGGCCGACCGTCGTAGCGGCGTCTCCGGTCTCCTTCAGGGAGCTCTGAAACTTCTGGAGCTTGACGGTCCCGTCGTCCTGGACTTCAATGTTGAGTTTTACCGGCACGTTTCGAAATTTCCTCGTTGTAGGATCCGATGGCCCGCAGGATCACCTTCAGCTTTCCGTACAGATCGAGCGCCTGATCCTGCGTGAAAACGTACTCCCGGAACGTTGTGACCACCTGCAGGCCGGTTCCAATCTTTCCGATGTCATACATTCCGTTTTCAAGAAACCCGCCTCCGCCGAACACGGCTGAATCCATGAAAATGCTGAACGCTTCGATGTTCTCCGGCTCAAGATCAATCCTGGTACACCGATCGCACGGGGGCGGCTCGTCTCCGCTGTATTTGCTTTCGCACGCGGAGCAGTCGTCACCCCTGAGCCTCAGCCACTGGTCGGTGTACTCTGCGAGTTTTTTGAGACGGATTCCGCATCGTCGTCCGCCGGATCGATGCCGTCGACGAGGATTTCGGCAAACTCTCTGGAGATGATGCCAGGAAGGACATCGATGAAGCGATCGACGCGCTCGGGCTTGAATTCGAAGGGCTTGTCGTCCTCGCCGACGAATCCTTCCCACCCGAGGATCGCGTACTGCATGGCCGCGCGGCCGAGAAGGGAATTGTTCAGGACTCCCTTGCGCGTGTACATGCGGGTCCAGTTTTCGATGAGAGACTGAGGCACCCGCTTGTACCAGATCTTCGCCTCGCGGAACCGATACTCGAGCCTCTCGATTTCCCTGATGAGCCTGACTCCCATGACAATTCTCCTCTCTGTGCGGTTTGTTCAATCACCTGAATATCACGTTCAGCTTCAGGTCGATGCGATCGCGGCCCCACATCGCACCCGTGACAATCGCGTAAATCCGGCCTTCCGTAAAAAATGTGGTGACTGCCGCCTCTACATCATTCACGGTCGCTTCAGCCGAGCACGAAGCAACAGCCTCATCAAATGTGCGACCGAACATTTCGATCGCAATCAGGCCTCCTTTGTATCCGTCGATTCTGAATCCCGGCGCCCCCGTTATCTCCACGGATTCCGGCGTTCCAATTACCAGAACTTCGCTGGCAATGCGCTCGGGAGCGGATGCGGCCGCATCGGCCGCCATCGGATCCGCGGCCGCGGCGATTTTCTTCCTGGCGGGAGGCATATCAATTCTCCGTGAGATAATTGGAGGAGTGGTCATTGACGAGCATCAGGACCATCTCCTTGTTCTTTTTCAGCGAGATGTTCGACCATTCCGACGAGAAGCGGTCGGTCGACGGCTTGTAGGCGGTGGCCTGGTACTTCGAGCGGATGATCCCGGGCCCGGACGCGGGCGCCTCGGGCGCCTCCATTTTGAACGCGCTGAAGTAGGCGCCGAATGCGTAATAGCCGCTGGTCGCCTTGATACTGGCATACCGCTCAGTGAGCGCATCCGCGTCATCGAACAGCGTCTCGTCGCTGTGCCGCAGGAAATCCCAGCCGAACGTAACGGTCCGCATGCCGTTCCGGACCGGTTCGGCCAGGTACAGGCCGGACACCGTGTCGCGCTCCGCGGCCAGCTTGTTGTCGAGCAGGATCTCCAGTCGCGAGATTCCATACTCGGTTGTGCCGATCGTGAAGACATAGTCCGGGAAGATCATGTTCCGCTGATCGGTCGCCAGCGTGAAGGCGCTGGAGTTGTAGGAGCCGCGGCCGTAATTGTAGGCCAGGAGCTCGAACTCGAACGACGTCCTGGGCGGCTCGATGGTGATTTTCATCTTGTTCACCATGCATGAGAAGAACCGCCAGTCGTTCACCTGCTTGCCGACGATCAGGCATCCGGACCGGACCTTCTGATCTCCGGCCGACCACGTGCCGCCACCGGATCCGGAGGGAAGCCGGTCGCCGTCGAGCACCCAGGTCTGCCGGTTGAGCACGTCGTCCAGCTCGAAAACGTGCTTGGACTTTCCGGAGACGGTCTCAGGGGATCCGTGGTACGTCGCCCCGGGGTCGTTCGGATTCTCCCAGCCCATGGCCATGGCCACCAGGCGGCCGATATTGTTGTACCGGCCCATGAGGGTGAGAGCCCCGGCCACATCGACGCCGAGCAGATCCATGCCGCGAAGCCCGGCCCGACCCTCGAGGGTCTCGTCCTTCTCGAATTTCTGCTTCGCGGATACGTTCTCTGAGAGCAGCGGGATCTGGTCGCCTGTCCCCAGCGCGTCATCCGCCAAGCCGGTGTAGGGATAGGCGGAATCCTTCGGGTCCTTCTTGAAGGCCGCCTTGACGAGTGCGCCGACAGCTTCTGACATTTTTCAGGCCCTCGTGATTCTGAATTCGTTCGTGACCGCCGACATCGGCGTGTTGCTCGAGTTGCGGAAGCATCCGAAGGATCCCTCGAGCGGAACCTCTCCGGGCCCCTTGATCCCGGCGTCGAACCCGTCCTCGATCTTCATCTCGGGGATCTCGATCAGATAGGAGCGGGTCCCGTCGGTGAAGTACAGGTCGGACTGCAGAAGGGTCGCCGCGTCCTTCCAGTCCTGGTACGTGTCCGCGGAATAGCGGGGGATGCGGATTTCGAGCTTCACCTCGCGGAACCCGTCGATCTTCGGCTGAAGTACATACCGGCTCTGGTTCGTGCCGTCGTCCTTTTTCAGCTTCCGCTGAAGCGTGAGCTTGAAGTATTCCCAGCCGACCTCGTCGCCGGATGCCAGCGCATCGGCCTGATCGGCGATGCGGATCCGGGAGTTCGCGGCGGACACGGAAAAGCGGACGCGCGACATGTTCGTGATCGACAGGGTTGGGAACGCTGTGGCGGACCGCGCGAGCGACCTGCAGGCCAGGCCGAATTCAGCCCCGACGATCTTGCCCTTCTCGCCGGTGAGCGAGAACATGTCGATCATCGCGCCGTCGTACCGCCAGCGGGAGACCGACTTCTCGATCTCCATGCGGAAGATTTTCGAAAGGTCGTCCGCGATCGTGAAAACGGTTCCGGCCGCGGCGCCGAGCGCCATTTCGAGGAGCGTGTCGAAATTGTAGTAATCGAAATCGGCCTTGAACGGCCCATCGATCTTGATCAGGCCGCCGTCCGGGGATCTGCGGCCGGCCGATCCCTCGAGGCAGTTGTTTTCATTCCATTCAATCTGCTGTTTGATCGATTCGTCATTGAACGGGATCTGCTCGTTCACGGCGCTCCAGGATTCGCCCCAGCTCGTGCAGGCCTTGATTCCGGCTTTCGACAGCACTCCGATGCCTTCAGGCATGATTCACCTCTTTTATAAAATCAGATGATTGACACCTCATGCATTCACCGCCTGGTGGTGAAACTGAACCGTGAAATCGATCGACATGAACCCGCGCGGCTTCGACCAGTCATAGAGCGGTTGACATCCGTCATAAAACGTGTAATCCACGAACAGCGGATTCGCGCGCGTGATGTCCGTGGTCATGACCTTGATGATGTCCTGCAGAAGCTTTTCCATCTCCTTAGAGAGCAGGCCGGATCCGTCGACGTCCTGGTTCGCGTCCACAACCGCAAGAATCCGGACGTTCATGCTCCGGGTATACTCCGTGTTCGTCTCGGGGCTCGCGGTTTCCGCTCCGGCGACAATGAACAGCGCCGGGAGCGAATTCTCCTTTTCCCAGTTCGCGAGGTTGCGGCTCACCAGTGCCACGTCGAAATTGTATCCGTGCGCCTTCGTGATGTACTGAAGGGTCGTCTGGACGTTCGCCAGAATCGTTTCACGCTTCGGAGTAGCCACTGGCATATGCCGCCAATCTCGCCTTGAAAAGTTCCTGAATAGCCAGGAGCGATTCCTCGGCCGCGGGGGTCAGAGAGGGCCTGGCCTTGATGTTGATCGTCAGGTTCTTCGAGAGTGCCATGGCCGCGAACTTGTTGTCCGAAGCCCCGTCTTCCGAAGAGTATCCGGTCGCGTAGGCCATGGCCCAGAAGAAACTCCGCTGCTTCGGCGTCGGGATCTGACGGATTGTCCCGCCGTATTCGTGGATGGCCGCGTACGGAACTTTCGATCCCTTCGTACCGATAATTTTATTTCCGCATACGCGGACTTCCTGGATGCCCTCTCTCTGGCCGCCTTTTCCGAACGCGCCGCCCTGGGGCAGATATGACCGCGCCTGCCGCCCGGAGCGGACTGTCAGCTTGTCACCGGCCGGCCGCATAAGCATGGTGGCGTCCTTTGACGCCATGACCATGTGATCGCCGACCGCCTTCTGGCCGATCAGATCGAGCGCCTCATGCGTAGTCTCGGCCAGCATGGCCTTGATGCCGAGCTCCATCTCCTGAAATTTCTGCGAGGTGGCTTCGAACGTGCCGCCGTCGTCGATGCGGATATCCATCAGACCGCAATCCTCTTGTGCCGTTTCAAACCGGCGAGGGTCATCGGATTCAGACCATGCATGAAGGTATTCGACCCGGCCTCGGAAACGGCCTCGCTCTGTATCCCGAGACGTCCGGAGCCCTGGGTCGAATCCTTGTATATGATGGCCGCCAGCTCGATGACGGCCGCCTTGATTTCGTCGGGAATGGCCGATGCGGCATAACCAGCCGTGTACACCACCGTGACGTTCTGAAAGCCGCTCGTGAAGATTCCGGATTTCAGATAAACCGCCCCGGTGTTCAGGTTCGTCTTGACGTTGGTCGAAAGGTCAGTCACGGCGACGTCATTGATCGTGATAGACGTCACGGAAACGATCGGATAATTTTTGAGGTAAAGGAGCGAGGAGCCGTCCCCGTCACGCGTCTCGGAGTAGGCCGTGCTCTCCACGGCGCGCTTCAACCAGCTTTCGATCTGACCCTGGGCCCACTCACAGCAGGTGTCAAGGAAATCATCCTGGCTCGTGGTCGCGTCCGGGATCTTTAAAAAATCCTTCAGGGTTTCATGGTCAACGATCATTTTTCATCTCCCGGGTCACGGACTCGGTGATCATGGTATTGACCAGGCACGGCGGCCGCCCGGGATCCTGCGGACGCTTGCGCCTTCCGCGCGGCGCGTGCGGTTTTTCATGTTTCAGGGATTGATGATTTTCAACGATCGGTTTCACGATGAATCCTTTTCTTTAAACTTCCGGACGGCCGGTGGTCTGGCCGCCCGGAAGCCTCGCCGCACCGAGAGGAGGCTCGTCAGTACTTGAACCCGATGTCGACGTCATCGACCCAGGACGAGTCCGTGGTCGTACCGGCCGCGTTCACCCGAAGACGCCCGTATTTGTTCGCGGGAACCGCGGTGACGATGTACGTCCAGTACTTGGTCTCATTGGCCGTGCCGTGCAGTTTGCACGTGTCGAGAAGCGCCGTGAGGCCCGCCTTCCAGGGGTACCAGGTCGTGGCGTCGTCGGACACATCCAGAAATACGATAAGGGCGGCCGAATCGGAACTGGTTGTTTCGCGCACCTTAAGGTTGATGGACATGGCCGACGCGATGTCGTATCCGCGGCCGGATCCGGATTCGACCTGCAGGAGGAAGGACGATGTGGTGTCCTTGCCCGTGGCCGCCAGAAGGGTGTCCGATTTTGCGCCCAGCTCGACGCCCCACTTGGCGTCGGTTTTGAACCACGATCCGCCGCCGAAGGCCACTGCCGCCGTCAGAATGGCGGCGATCAGAAAGGCCCCGAAGCTCTGGTTTTTGAATAAGTGTTTCACGTCATGCTCCTTGTTTCGCGTGAGAGGTACCTTCCGCCGGATCCGGCGGAAGGTACCGGTTGGTTCCGGCTCCTATTTTTTGGAGCCGTTCGGCTGAGAGGCGCCGGGCTTGGGAGCGGCCTTTCCGGCCTCGCTCTTCGGCCAGGTCACGTCTTTGCCGGTGACCGGGGCGAGACACTCCGGCCCGAAGGCCTTCGCCTCGTCGTCCGGAAGCTCGACGATGATCTCCCGGCTGTTCTTTCCGGCCGGGTCGATGAAGCTGGCGGGCACGACCCCGATCGAGGTCTTGCACCGATGGATCGCCTTGTATCTTCCCACGATGAACTCCTTTCGGTGTGGGGTGAACTTGATCGACTGATTTGATCGCCCGGACAGCGGCCCCGGGGAATACCCCCGGGGCCCCGGGTCTATCAGGCCGCGGCCGTCTTCAGGCGCGACAGCCCCGCGGGAACCGGGATCGCGATGTCCGCGCGCTCCACGAACCGGAGGGCGGTCTTGCACTCTTCGCCCAGGTTCTCGGTTCCGACGGTGCCCTCGGTCAGCTGTTTCACCGCAAGCTGCTTGCGGTCGCCGAACGCGACGCACTGGCGCAGGTTGCCGAACGCGATGAAGTTCGTGCCCGCTGCGCTGGACGACGTTCCCGGCATGACGTCCGAGAGCTCGTAGGGATATCCGGCGAGCGAACCAGGCAGACCGTTGAGCGGTTCCTGCAGGATGTAGCGGCCGTTGTTGTCCTTCAGCTTCCGCAGGATCGTCATGGTGTTGTTGTGGAAATAGAACTTCGCGCCGCGCAGACCGGCCGCGGTCAGCGAATCGACGATGTCCAGGATGTCGTCGTAGGTGATGTTCGCGAACGCGGTCTTTCCGGCCGCCAGAGTGACCTGCGTCACGCCGGTTTTCGCGAAGATGCCGGTGATCGGGGAGGTTCCGGTGAACAGTGCCGTGTCTTCCGCCACGCCGATGGCTTCGGCCACGAGCTGGGCCACCAGCTGGAGAACCTCGATCCCGGCGTCCTCCAGGAACTCCTCGGTGTTCGCGACCAGGGCCGCGAGCTTCTTGGCGGTCAGGTCGATGTCGCCGAAGGTCGGCTCGCCTTTGGTGATCGCGTTGCCCTCGGTGACCCAGTAGGCCGTGACGCCGGAGGCCAGGGTCTGGATCGACTTCACCTTCCGGGTCATGGGCACGACCCGGCAGTCGCGGCGGGCAATGCCGTAAAGCGGGATCAGCCGCCAGACCTCGCCCATGAATTCCTCGGGCACCAGCACGAGGCCCTGGGCGCCGGTCGTCTCGTCGAGGGTGGTGCGGATCTGCGCGCCCGCGGGAACCGAGAGAGCCATGGCCCCGGCCACGTCGCCCGCGACGATCGATCTGAAGAACTTCATGACGCGTTCGGTGTCCTTCAGGCCTTCGGCTTCCCTCTCCGGCGTGCCCGGGAATCGCAGGTGGTTCCGGTCGATTCTGCTGAGCGGCTCGAGAGCGGCCCGCACGGTATTGGCGACCATCTCCTGCATCTGGGCCACGTTCAGCTGAACGATCTGCGGAGCCGCGGCGGTCTCGGCCACCTCATCGAATTCGGCCTTTCCGCAGGACGCGCAGGCCGAGGGAGCCGCTTCGGCGACGTGCATGTTTCCGCACGCTTTGCACTTGAACTTCTTCATTCCGTTTCTCCTTGATTGGTGTCGTGTCAGTTGTTCAGACGGCCCCTGGCCTGCTTGATCGCTCCGTCGACCGCCTGGCGGATCATCTCCGCGAGCTCGCCGACTGCGATCATCCGCATCCCCGGTTCCGGGGCGGGGGGATCCTGAACGGGTTGGGGCGGCGCATCGCCACCCTGACGATTGACGTTTCTGAAATTCTTGACTTCGCGGGCGAGATCTGTCACCGCGGCGCGGAGCTCCGAGGTCTCGCGCATCGATGCGGCAAGATCCCGGCGGAGACTCTCGACTTCGGCGCGGACTTCCTGGAGTTCCTGGCCGGCCGCGGCTGTGGCTTCCGGCGCCGGGGGATCGGCGGGAGGATCCTGCGGCTCACCCGCGCCTTCTGGCTCGGCTGAAGTGTGGATGACCGGCGGAAGTCCGGAGTTCCCGCTGATCGCTTCGCCCAGGCTGCGAACGAGGATCTCGGACTTCACCCTGCCGTCCCGCAGCGCCTGAGTCAGCGCGTCCGGATTCCCCGGTACGGGGACGGGAGAGTACTCGAGCAGTTCGACTTCCTTGAAGATGTAATCGAAATCCCCTTCAAGCCCCCACTCCTTGGCCAGCTGTTTGAATTCTTCGGCCTCCCGGCCGACTGAATTCTTGATGAAGGCCGACACGGACCAGGCCTGCATGAACCGACTTGAGTAGAGCATCAGGAGATCGTCGCCCATGGTCGTCTTGGCGAACTCCGTCTTGCAGAGCAGGCCGAATTTGTCGGGCTTCTGCCACATTGAGCGGCCGACCGGGGGGTTGAAATAGTCGTGGCAGTACAGCACGACCGGGTTCTTCGCAAACCGGGTGAGGTCGAAGGAGTTTGGAAGGAACACAGTGCCGTAACAGTCCGGCGTTTTTGTGGACGCATAATGGACCACGGACCGTTCCTCGAGGTTCACTTCCCGGATTTCGAAGGAGCAATCCTTCCGGATCGCATTCTGCATGATCTTCGCGAGTTCGGGTTTCACTTTCATCGGCATTGGATCACTCCTTTTTCTTCCGAAGCATCGTGCAATAGCAGTTGATGATGTCGCCAGGATCCGCGCAGTCCCTGTCGCCCGGGTACATCAGGGCGTTTCCGGCGCCTGTCTGGAACGGCTCGTCGAACCCCCGCTCCTGGCCGTCGGTCGCCTGGTGCGAATCGCGCACGTTCGACTGCCGGGTCGTCAGCCAGAATTTGTAATCATCCTCGCCGCCCATGCGGTAGGCTCCCAGGATCCCGCTGTTCAGCGTACCGGTCGCTTCGGTCACTGCGATGCGCTGGGCCCTGAAATCCTCGGCGAACTGAAAGACGTTTTTCACGCGCTGCGAGATCTGGGCGAGGGATTCGGCTTCCTGGAGGCCGATGGTCAGCTCTGACTTGAGGGCCGCGAGCGTCGTGTCGTTCACCTCAAAGGAAAATTTCTTTTTCGAAAGATCGAGCCAGCGGGAGAGCCGGTCTCCGATCACGGGCTCGGCGTCCGAGCCCATGTCGGACAGACCCTTCCGAAGCCCCGCGATCAGCATGTCACGGAAAGCCGGATCCGCGACTTCCGCGAAAATACGCTCCGCCTCCTCGCGGCTGAACAGCACGAAATCCGGATTCAGCGACGCGCGCTGCGCCTTCGCGGCCGCGGACTGATCGGATCCCATGGCCTTCTTCAGGTTCCGGAGGACCTCCGCCTCCTGATTCCTGAACAGACCGTCCATCATCCGTTCGAACGGCCGGGCGTGCGACTGGTGCAGGTTGAAGAATCCCTTCCAGGCGCGGACCTTGAAATCCTCCGAGATCTCGATCGGAGATTCGGATCGGTTGACTCGGGTGAGCCGCGGCCGTCCGGATCCCCCCAGGGCTGATTCTTCTGTCGTGCCGGATTTGCCGGAATCATCCGACGAATCGGAAGACGAATCTGACTCCGGCTCTTCTCTGGATGAGGAATACCCGGAGCCGATCGGCATCAGGCTGAACGGAAGAAGCGGAACTTTTCCCCAGGGCACTTCTTCCATGCCGCGCTTCTTTCGGACCTCGTTGATTGTCTGAACGCCCTGGGTGAGATCCTGCTGCTCCTGCCTCAGAGAGAACTCCATATCCATCGGCACGTTCTCGTCGTAACGGGCGACGATGCGCGAATCGAACTCTTCGACGACGTCCTTCTGCCAGTGCTCCTGCGCGAGAATGAGCTTCGGCTTGATCACGTCTTTCTGGAACGTCCGCTCGAGCTCGTACCCGTTCGAGCGGTTCACGTCCTCAACGATGCCGACCTTCGCCGCTGGCACCCGGAAGATTCCGAGAATGTCCTGGCGGGTCGCGCGCGATCCCTCGAGATAATCCAGCTCGATCGGACCCACCTTCATATCCTTGTATTCCAGCCCGGCCTGCAGGACGGCGATCTGACCCTGCTTGTCGACGCCGCCGTATGCTTTCTGCCACAGGTCCTGGGTGCGCTTGATCATGTCCTCTTCGAGCTCCTGATCCGTCTGCAGAACCGCGGGCGGCCGGATCCCCTTCTTGAACATGTTGACCCGGTACTTCTTCATGAAGAGCTCGGTGTCGTATTCGTAGGCCGCTTTCTGCAGCGTGCCCATGCCGACGTACAGGTCAGCTGGATTCGGATACTTGATGTGGATGATTTCAGACGCCTCGAACGGGATCGTGACTCCGTTGTAATAATAGAGGTAGCCTTTCACCAGCATCGAGGCGTCAGGCACCACCCGCATGCGGTCGGGCATGATCGGCCAGAGCTCGCGGGTCACGCCGAGCCCGTCCTTCGCCTTATAAAGAAAGGCGTCCCCCTCGATCTCAAGCCAGGAGAAGATCAGGCGGGTGAACGCGAACCGCGAGAATACAGGGCAGGGCCTCTTGAAAAGCGTAACCAGGGGATGGTCTGGCGCCAGCTCATCGTCGGACCTTCCGTCGAAGAACCGGAGCTCCACGGACGCGCATGATTCCGAGATCGCGTCGACGCACGAAGCGACCCAGCCGCGGTACGCCTGCAGGAGCGCGGCCGGGCTCATGGACGTGGCCAGGCCCAGCTCCTCGACGCCGGGATAGAGAGAGTACAGCGGCGGGTGCTGCACCTTTCCGGGCCCGGCCTGACCGGCGGCTTTCAGCGCGACTCCGAACCGGATTATTTTTTCCGCAAGACCCATCAGATCACTCCAAGCCGTTCATGTCCCGGAAAGGTCATTTTTCGAGTTCCGGAAAAACCGAACCGATACCGCCATTTCAATCCTGCGCGCCGCAGACCTGTTTACCGGGTGTTTACCGAGATTTTCCATGTCCAGGTATGGCCTCACGACACCCCCACCTTAAAACGCCTCTAATGCATTCGTTTGTATTTTGGTAATGTTCAGCATTCCCGGCCCTTCAGACCCCGTAGTCGTCGTCTTCGTCAGCGTCGGACATCACGAGAACGGACACGAGGTCCACGCTTGACTTTTTCATTTTCCGAACGGCTCCCTCGGCCGCGTCCGGGCCGTCCTTCTCGACGCCGGTCGCGCCCCAGAACAGAAACTGCTCGACGAGCAGATCCTGATCCGAGTGGCCTTTGACGAAACGAAGGCGGCCCTCCTCCCACAGCGGTGAAAGCAGGTCCACGATCCGGTCCTCTTTCGCCTTGTGCACCTCCACGGGCTGCGGGGCTGGGAGGGCCGCCCTGATTGCCGTCGGCTTAAAGTTCTCCTTGTAATTGGTCTGGGCCCCGACCGCCTCGAAATAACCGCGGCCGCCGAATTCCCTGTAGATTGTGAACCAGGCCTCGACCCAGCGGGGGAACGGCACGTGCTTGATCCAGGCGTTCAGGCAGTAGAAAATCCCGGTGGTCTTGTCCAGGCCCCAGGTCTCCCAGGTGTGATAGCTCTGCCCGGTCCTGAGCCCCTTTCCGGCCGGATCGCCGTACGATACGATCTGGAGCTTCCGGCCGGAGATCTCGGAGGGTCTGTAGTATTTGAGATTCTCCTCCGGGAACTCGGTCCCCGGGTCGGAATCCATGTTCTGAAATTCACGGTTGAACGAGACCGTGCCCATGACCCGGCGCCTTTGCTCGAGCTGCTTCTTCGTCCAGTGGCCAGGCCAGAGAAGCTTGCCCTTCGTCTCCGCGCGGTAGACCCGGCCGAAGATCGATTTGTTCGCCGTTGACTCCTTGATCAGCAGCGCGAGCGCCGAATGATTCCGGATCCAGTTTCCGATCCAGGCCAGCGTTCCGTCCCGGTCGAGAGAGCCGTAGATCTCCTCCTTGACCCGCTCCGCGCGTTCCTTACAGATCTTCGGGTTCCGGGTGTTCCGCTTGTCCTCAACGTCGTCCAGGCCGATGAAGTCCATGCGGTGCTGAAAGAACAGAATGCCGCGGTGAGGCTGGTCGATGCCCCGGGCGAGATACCGGCATTCGGACGCCAGCGCGAAATCCCAGGACTCCCACCAGCCCTGCCGGATAAGGTTCCCGAAATCGTTGATGATCCGCTGATTCTCCTCGAACTGAATCTTGAGGGGAATCAGGTGACTGACCGCGGTATCCTCGGTCTGGGAGGTGATGACCTGAAAATGCCGCAGGCCGAATACGCCCTGGTGCAGCATGTATCCCATTCGGAGCGTGCTCTTCGCGTGCTCCCTGGGGCCCGCAAACACAGAGAACGAGGCGCCGCGAGTCTCGAACCGGCCGAGCATCTCCTCATGGAACGGCGCGAAATCGTCAGAGAAATACTGCGGCAGGTAGGTCTTCATGAAAAACTTGTGGTCCGTCCTGGCCCGTTCGAGCCGCTCGCGCTTCGCGTCCGGGCTTTTGTCGTCGAACGGAAAAACAGTCTCCCGGATCAGCATCCGGTGGATGGACTGGATCTCGTCGAGCCACTGCTTCGATTTCGAGTCGCTGAAATTCATTGGCTGTACTTCGCCCAGATATAGTCCATCAGACTCGGAAAGGCGGAACCGAACTGTTTTGCCAGGTCGGGGTTGAATTTCTTCATCCACTCGGCCACGTCGCGCATAATGATCAGCGCGTGGCCGAGAACGTTCACCTTCTTCTCGATCTTTTCGGCGATCGACATCAGCTTCGAGAGCCCGTCCAGCTCGCCCTTTTCGAACCGGGCGCCAAGCAGGTTCTTCTGATGGATGATGTCGTAGATTTCCTTTTTCAGGTTGTAAGCCATGACGAACGGCGAGGTCTCGACGACCACCCGCTCCTTGTCCCAGTCTGCCTCGCGCGCCCAGCGGATCACGGTCGCGTCCGACAGGCCGAACAGCTCGGCGATCGCCTTCGTCTCCCAGCCGGAATGCACGTACAGATCATGGCACCGGCTTTTGTATTTTTTCTTGTTAATCGGCATGACTACTCGCTGACTGCCTCGACGAAGGGAACCCGGCCCGGAGGCATGACGTCCGTCCCCTGAAGGGCCGCGCGAACGGATGCGATCGCAATCTGTTTTCTCGGATCGATTTTCAGTGAATAAAAGCCCGCAGACGGAAC
This sequence comes from uncultured Syntrophaceae bacterium, assembly GCA_964460245.1. Taxonomy (GTDB): domain Bacteria; phylum Desulfobacterota; class Syntrophia; order Syntrophales; family Fen-1087; genus JAXDBM01. The sequence continues at coordinate 17,202 of CAYWTL010000036.1, forward strand.
CGTGATGACCGCGGTCGACGGGAAGAATTCAGCACGTGTCTCCGTGCCCTTCCGGACCTTCACGCGCTGCGAGAGAGACCCGATCGAAATGTCGACCGAATCCGCGTCCGTGTACCCGGCGGCGAAAACCGTGACTTCGATTTTCCCGGCCGGAAACAGGAGTGTTCTCGAAAGCCAGCAGTCGTAATCAGTTCCGGGACTCAACTGCTCGAAGAAGTAGAGAGCCGTGCCGAAGTCGTAGGACCGCGTGTACCAGCCCATGGCTCCGTGATACTTCCACGGGCCGCCGCCCCAGGTGGAGCGGAGTTCCGCGTCGCTGAACGGCAGGTTCGACGAATCCGGGACTGCGGGCGGCTGCACAGGGGCCGTGGAGCGGTACGCGACTTTGATCGTGTCGCTCGGGAAACCAGCATTCGCGCAGGAGTCGCGGCAGACGATGAAGAGGGCCGAGGAATCGGCCAGCTGGCGGTCGAAGACCATGCTCGTGTCTTCGATCACGCCGAACGTGGACCAGCGGCCCGGATTGGCGAAATTCCAGACGTGGATGATGTACTCGAGCCTGGGCTCGTGGCGGTTCTCGATCGGCTTCTGCCAGGTAACGCGCACCCTGGCCTGGTCCTTCGGAAATGGATAGGTCCGCTTGATGTTCGTCTGGCCTGCCGCGGCGCACCAGGTGAATAAAACGGCGATGACTAATTGCCTCTTCATGACGGCTGTTCTCCGGTCTCGGGGTGAGCTTCACGGAACGACGCGGCGTCGAATTCCTTCCAGAGATCCATCACCCGGGCGAGCCAGCCTTTAAGAAAGATCGCGCGGGGCCCCACCGCGATCTGGCGGTAAAAGTCGACCCTGCGGAGCAGGTATTCCAGAAAAATGCACCTGACGCCCACGGGCTCGATCTGCGTCAGCTCCTTGAGCGCCCGCTCGACACCGGCGTTCACCGCGAAATCGAACACCGCGGCCGCCAGGGCGGGCGACTTCGAAGCGATGGTCTGGCATTTCGCTTTCATCCAATAGTCGCTGAAATAAATTGCCCTGGCTTCTTCCTCGGTCAGCGCGGAGATAATGAGGTTCGGGTAGGCCCGCTTGGAGATGCCGTATTTCGTCTCGCCGCCAGAATCGCGTCCGTCGTTCGTATATCCGCCCTCATGGCGGAGCGTGAAGTCAACGGCTTTTTTGAAGCTCTCGTTCACTGATTTTCCTTTTTTAAAACAAGGGCGGATCCGGATGTTCAGTCCGAATCCGCCCCCGGGGGACCTCTGCGAAGGAGAGGTGACTTTCTGAATCGTTCCGGTACAGGGCGGTCCGGTCAGTCCGCGAGCTCGACGCCCAGCTCCTGCGCGGCATCGAGGAGCAGGTCCACGATCTCGCCCCTGGTCGGCTTCCAGGCCTGTCCGGGATTGGCGTTCTCGTACGCCTCGCCGGTCTCGCCGATCTTCTTCATGGTATTGCCGACGACTTTCACGGCCTCCATTCCGGTGAACTTGCCCATTTCATGCTCCTCTCTTCTTGGTGAGCTTTTTCCAGAGTTCGACGGCCAGAAGAATGATCTGGACCGCCAGTTCGATCAATTCGCGGTTCCCGAATGTTCCCTTCGCGCCGATGCCGGACTGTTTTAAAATCTTGTGGATCAGTCCGGTCCCCGTAAGGATGGATCCCACGGTAAACACGCCCTTGCCGATCATCAGAAATCCCTCGGCTTGTCCGCCGGGGATTACCGCAATGGCCCCTCCGCCGATCATCAGGATTGCCCCGCCCCACAACTTTGACCCATTCGCCCAGGCCCAGGCACGGTCGTACCAGCGGGCAGGTTTCGGAGGGGCAAGCACTTTTTCTTCGAGCGCCTCGATGAGCACGGAGATCTTCCCCGGGGCCTCCCGGGTCCGCCTGGGGATGTTCTGGGTTTCGGTCAAAAGCCCTTCTTTGCCAGGAAGTACGCGAACGCGACCGTCTCGGTGACGAATGCGGCGATTACCAAGGCCAGTGTTTTTTGCGCCGCTTTCCGGAACTTGGTGTTCTCGTTACATTCGACCACGAGCCCGGAATCCGGATCCAGGAGACGCTTCTCAATCCGGTCGAGCCGGTTGATTACGTCTTTCTGAAATGAGATTTCCGGTCTCGCCATTCAGCCCTCGACGGACTCACATTGATCGTGATAATTCACGACAAAACGATAGTGATTAATTATTATCAAATCATTACTTAATTTGGGGTAATGGTTGAAAAGGAGGGGCAATAAAAAAGCCCCCGGGGAGGGGGGCTCTATCGTTGGATTCGAAATCCCTATTGAGATTCGATTGTTCTATTTCAATTCCGAATGAAAACCGATTTTTGAATAAGATTTTCCATGCTCTTTTTCGATTACCGTCATACGTATTTGGATGTTCTCTTGGTTCAATATTAAAATTGATGTATTATTGTTTTTATCAGTACCTACTACCGTGATCATATACGGATTATAAAAACCGAACGATTCAACATGTATGGATGAACCATCGCAAAGAATTACATCTGTTAGTAACGTCTCATTTGGTTTTAGTTTGTCTTGTGTTTCTTTAATAATTTCCTTTATGCATTCATAATATCTGCTTGCATGATAAGCTTCATGAAGTATTTGCTTGGCAGATTGAACATTCAATTTTGGTTGTATGGATAGTATGGCATCAATATTTTTAAATATACTTTTCGAATCGAACTGTTCCATATTATCGCCCCTTAATTATTTATGGCTTGTGTGTAGAATGAATTTATTTCTCCAGTTTGGCACCACTCCAGGCGCTCCAATGTCCGAGTTGTTCTCCGTATTGATCATAAATATAAATTCTACCCGAAGAAGTTTCAGGAATTCCAGCTTCTGCGGAGCATTGAAGTAATCCTGATTGCAGCAAGTTGATCATTCGCTCCTGTTGGTAGGTTGGCATCGAAAACCAGATATCACTGACGATGATTTTGATATTCCAGTTCTCGGTGGAGCACCCGGTAATAAGATCCCGTATCTCCGGGACATTGATTTTATTGGTAAATAATTCAAATCTTTTTTGATACATCTCGTTTGTAACGGACGGTTTTGGTGGTTCTGACTGTTCTGCTTCTTTCGATTTATTGTCTTTATTATCAGGCCGTTCATAAACGAAAAAGGAGAGTATGAGAAAGAACGCCAGCAAAACGAGGCACCCAGTCTGAAAAGCCTTCTTCCTGCTGACTTTTTCCTTGGCGATTGGCTCCGGAAGATTATCGTCTGGAACTGTGAATGCTTCTTGACATTTTTTACATCGATATCTCTTACCGTCGAACACGACCATGTAGCCTGCGCCACATTTTGGGCAACAGAAGTGTTTCTTACCGACGCTCTCCATTTTTATCCGATCCTCTCTCTATTATAACTTCTCCGATGTCGGGAAATCGCGGGCCATTTTTTTTGATCTCTCGAAATGGGAAATTAATCGGATTATTATTTTTCTTAAAATCTCATCATTCCTTAAGGCAGTATTAATCACTTTCATCTGTGTCTTCATGTCAGCTTTTTCAACAAGTAAGGTAACGGATAAATCTGTAAGATCTAATATGTCCTCTTTGTCTTGTTCGTCCATGGGGGCATCTCCGTTCAGCACCCATACTGGATTTATATCTAAGACACGCGCAAATGAGTCAATATACTTTAGCATGCTTGGCTTAAGATTGTTCTCAAATTCATTATACGTTTTATAAGATATCCCCATCTCCTGAGCGATTTTCCTCTGAGAATATCTCTTTTCTCTTCTTATCGCCTGGATTCTATCCTTAATCTCGGAATAGTCCAATGCCTGGTTTGCCCCTGGCTGCAGATTCATGGTGTCCCCTTAAAAAATGATGTAAAATACTTGACAATTGATAGATTTTTATCTATATTTGTTGTAACTTTCAACAACAACAGATCGAAAGCTATACTATGACGCGCACGTATAAAAAAATCAAGATATTACTGATCGAAAACGACATTACCCAAGTTGATCTGGCCAAGAAGATCAAAACAACGCCTTCTTATGTAAACCATATCATCCACGGAAATCGAAAAAATTCAAGGATAAGAAGGCTGATCGCCAGAGAACTCGGCTGCACAGTAAAAACGCTCTTCTCTGACGCCGCTTAAAAATTACTCAATCCGAGGGTGAAAAGCAATGGATAAGAGAAGCAAAAAAGCGAACGCCCTATTGGATAATCAGCTGACGTTCCTTGAATCCGCTGAGCCTGAACCCGGGAGTCTCGATATCGACGCGGCCCTCAGAGCCACAATGTCGAAAGCTATCTCAAGGTCCGGGAAATCAAGGTATCAAATCGCTGCCGAAATGTCCGAGTTAACGAGTAAGGATATCACAAAAACCATGCTCGACTCATGGACGTCAGAGGCGAGAGTTGAACACAGGTTCCCATCCGCATTCCTCCCTGCGTTTTGTATCGCGTGCCGAAATTTCGATCCCCTCAAGCTTATAGGAAAATTTTCATCCTGTGAAGTGCTCGAAACGAGCGAGGCAGTGTATGCAGAAATTGCCCGCATCGAGAGGCAGAAGGAAGATCTTGATCGTCGCGTGAACCAGTTAAAAAGCATGAGGCGTTAAAATGAATTCATGGAAAAGCAGTCCACTGATTAAGTTTTTATTTAAAAAGAAAGACAATGGCGAAAGCATTGAATCATCAAATTATAACGCTTATTCTCTCTATTCAACACATCCCGCTCCTTGCTTTGGTTGTTCCTTACGTGAATCGTGTCCGGATGCCGTCTTTATCAAACAAGTAACTCGTCTTTCAAGAAAATGTATCCCTGCCTTAAAGGCCGAGATCGAGTGGCTGGAAGATCGATCTGCCGAGAGAATGATTCAGATATCTGACATTCGACGTTTACCCCTGAAGGGCTGATACATGACCTGGATCTCGATGGACGAGGCCGCGGCCCTCGAGCGGGTGAACCCTGCCACGTTCCACCGCCGCGTCATCGCGAGCACGAAATACGTCACTAAGAAGGAGGGCCGCCGTCGGCTCGTGTTCCTTCCATCCCTGAGCGCGGCCGCGCAGGGCCGCCGCCTGGTCGAAGAGACGGCCGCCGGGCCGAACGACGTGAAATTCGCGCCTCCGGAGGCCTCCGAGAAGCAGATCTCTCTCTATAATAGAAGGCTGGCGGTCATCGAGAGGCTCCAGGCACACCGAGGCCCTGGATTCACGGCGCTCATGGAGCAGATCGCCCGCGAGGAGGGCGTGACCTACATGACGGTTCTGCGCTGGTACAAAACCGCGCGCGAGAAAGGGATTCAGCATCTGTGCCCGCGCGGCAGGCGGGACAAGGGCGAGCGCAAGTTCCACGACGAGGTTCAGGAAAAGGCGATCGCGCTCTACTTCTACGAATCGAAGCCGTCCATCATTCAGACCTACCGCGCGCTGACCAATCATTTCAAGGAAAAGAACATTCCGGTTCCGAGCTATCCGACGATCTCCCGATTCGTCGACGACTGGGCGCGGAACAATCCGCAGGATGCGTACGCGCACCGGTTCGGCATCCGCGCCGCGCGCCAGAAGTTCGGCGTTTACATTCCGCGCGACATGTCCTACCTGGCGCCGAACGATCTCTGGATGGGAGACCACCACGAGGCGGACGTGCTGGTGATCAACCCGAAGACGTCGAAGCCGGACCGGCCGTGGATCACGGCCTGGCTCGACGTGCGGAGCCGGGTTCTGATCGGCTATCACATCGCGTTCCAGCCGTCCAGCCAGACAATCGCGCTGGCACTGAAGCATGCGATCACGCGCGATCAGTTCTTCGGCATTCCCTCACAGGTATACATCGACAACGGCAAGGACTACCGGGCCCGCATGTTCGGCGGCGGCGAGCGCGTCATCGGCAAAATCGACCTGAACGGCGACACGAAGACCGTCTTCTCGACGCTGGGCGTTTCAGTGACCTACGCCCTTCCGTACAATGCCCGCTCCAAGGCCCAGATCGAGCGCTGGTTCGGAACGCTCGAACACGGCTGGATGAACCTGCTCCCGGGGTACGTGGGCTCGAATACGCGGGAACGGCCTGAGAAACTCCAGTCCGAAATCGACAACGGCCGGCTGATGTCGCTGATTCAGTTCAAGGAGAAATTCGCGGACGCGGTGAACGCCTACCATCACCGGCCGCATTCGGGTCTGGACGGCAAGGCGCCGCTCGAATTCTTCATGGAGAACTGGGACCGCATCGAGAAGATCGATGCGCCGAACCTCGAACTGCTTCTCATGAAGAAGAAGGATAACTGCCTGATTCAGCGCGACGGCATATTCATCAACGGCCAGCGGTATTTCTCGTGGGACAATGACTTCATCAC
>CAYWTL010000037.1:0-23411 GCA_964460245.1 uncultured Syntrophaceae bacterium
GCAAACCAGCCGCTTTCCTTATACCGCACAGAAACAAAATTGTAAAGAATTCCGAAACCGGCGTGACTCTTTCCGGAAGGCTTGGCAAAGATGAAACGGAAAACGATGCCTTCGCCATGGGGATCGCACTTTGAGACTTGCTGAAAAGACCTGAAAAGTTTATGTACAGTGACGAATGCATTTCTTCCGTTTTTCTTGAAACAAAACGCTGGAACGCGAATGTTCCCATGGTCATGCGAAAGATTGTTGCCCTTTCGCACCCGTGAGGGGTTCCCCCAATGGTAAAATCGACAACGCTGCCGTATCTGCTTGACACCATGAAGATGATGGCAGCTGCCGAACGTCTCGTCGGGGATTTCTACCGGGATTGCGCCGAGATCTGGGCGGAAGATCGGGATTTCTGGCTGGACTTCGCGGCGGAGGAAGAAAAGCATGCAGGCCATCTTGAGAGGATGGCTCGGATCCTTGCCCTCAGGCCGGAGCGCTTTGAAACCGGCCGGCCTTTCAACCGGGCGAGCGTCCAGACATTCATGACCGGCATCGAAGGACTTCGGAAGCGTCTGAAGGAGGGTTCGATCACGAGAGAACGAGCGGTGTTTGCAGCGCGGGATGTCGAGGCGTCGATCCTGGAGAAGTGTTATCACGAATTTCTCCACACAACCGATGCGGAGTATTCGACTCTGGTGAACGGGATCACACAAGAAACCAAAGATCACAAGGACAGAATTGAAAAGCGCATTCAGAAGCTGCAGGCCGGCCGATAAACCCGATGCAAGATGGAGACTGATGAAGCGCGCACATGACGGCTTCACGTCTGCAGAGCAAAGAGGACCATGCCGTTTTTCCCGACTCGGAAATCTTTGAAAGAATTTTCCCGATATGCCCTGCAACACAATCTCATGGTTGTCGCCGATTATGTCGTGCGCCTCTATTTCCTCACCATCCGGATCGAATCCGTTAATGAAGCGCCGATCCGTCGTCATCTGGAAAGCGGGAACAAGCTGATTGCCGCGATTGGGCGCCAGCGGACATCGCGGTGATCGGCTATGAAAGACGGTTCGGAACCTACCGGCCTTCCGTCATGATCGGCAAAAGCCGGGGCGGACACATGGTCGCCGATTTTTACCGTCGTCCTGGATTCCGCTCTGTTCGCGGTTCCCTCCCGGGACGGGAAGCAGGCGCTGGCCGCCATGGTGGATGATCTGAAGGATCATTCTTTCGCTGCGCATGTCTTGGACGGTCCGCAGGACCCCCGGGACATCGTGAAACCGGGGTTGATCGTCATGGCCGGGCAGTCCGGCTTGCCCATCGTCCCCTTTTACATCTCCGTGAGCCGGGCTTGGGTACTCCGCAGTCGGGATCGCTGCCTCATTCCCAAACCGTTCAGCAGGATCGTGGTCCGTTGGGGCAAGCCGAGGACCGTTCCCGGGGACATGGACGAACGGGCTTTTGAAGATGCCCGGCAGGGAATCGAAGCGCACATGCTGGAAAATCAGAGGGAAGACGATCGCCGTTTCGATTGGACAGATCTCATCTGATGTGAAATGATGAACCGTCATGAGCCGCCGAGAAAGCCGCGGGGCTCATGCACGCTGTACCAAGGACGGCGCCGACGAAAGTTTTCCGGGGCGGATTTTGAGACTTCAAGCGCCTGCTGCGGCAAGAAGAAACAGGCGACAAGGATCAGCAAGGGGGTAGTTCCATCGTGACACCACAAACCGCGGCCGGTATCCTCCTGCGGATTTTCTCCAGTATCCCTCCGGCAATCCGAAAGGCACTCTTCATCGCGATGGCCTTCCTCTTCTACCTTGTCGTTCCCAGACAGCGCTTCATCGCCCTGCATAATCTTTCCCGCGCCTTTCCGGAAAAGTCCCCGAAGGAAATCCGGAAAATCGCCCGGGGGGTCTACCGGAACATCGGCATCATCGGCGCGGAATTTTTCGACAGCCGCCGCCTGACCCGCGAAAGCATCCTCCAGCGCATGTCCGTGGAAGGTTTGGAGCATTGCCATCGCGCCCTGGAAAAGGGAAAAGGGATGCTTCTGATGACCGCCCACTTCGGCAACTGGGAACTTTCCATCACGGTTTTTGCCCTGCTCGTCAAACCACTGACCGCAATCTACCGGCCCCTCGACAACCCCGTCCTCGAAGCTGCGGTCCGGCAGGTCCGCGAATCGGCGGGCAACAAGACGCTGCCGAAAACCCGGGCCATGCGTCCTATGCTGCGTTTGTTGAAGCAGAACGGGATTCTGGGTATCCTGATCGATCAGAACGTCGCCTGGTATGAAGGTGTCTTTGTTCCGTTCTTCGGACGAAAAGCCTGTACGACGGACGGGATTGCCTTGCTCGCGCTCCACACCGGCGCACCGGTTTTGCCGGGTTTTCTGATCCGCCAGCCGGACGGGCGTTACCGGATCAAGTTTCTGGCCGAGGTCGACACGATCCGCACCGGAGACCGCCGTCAGGACGTGCTGACCAACACGCAGCGCTACAACGCCATCCTGGAAGAACAGATCCGACAGCACCCTGACCAGTGGCTGTGGATCCATCATCGCTGGAAGACCCAGCCTTCTCAGGTCAGGGAGCGGACATGAAGGATCTTTGTTGAAGGATCCGACAAAAACGACGGAAGGATTCCTTTTGGCCAGATGGAATTCCGGGAACACATCAGGCTGCATTCCTTCCGTATCGGACCAATGCGCAAAGGAAACAGTGATGGCTTTTCATGGAGCCGAATGCGGTTAGGAAGAGAATCTTTGCTGTCGGCGACATACACGGGTGTCTATCCCATCTGCGGGAGCTCCTCGGCAAAATCCAGATCGGCCGAAACGACATCCTACTGTTTCTGGGCGATTACATCGACCGGGGACCGGATTCTTACGAGGTCGTGGAAACGCTCCTCCGCCTGAAGAGCGAATCAGCGAGCGTGATCTGCCTGAAGGGAAATCACGAGCAGATGTTCCTTGATTACCTGTCGGGAAAGGACCCTGAGCTGTTCCTTGCCAATGGGGGCCGGCACACCCTGCTATCTTACAGAAAGAACGGGTGGGAGCAGCCGCCTGCCGAACACATGGATTTCTTCCTGTCGCTGGATCTGTGTTACGAGACGCAAGATTCCATCTTTGTCCATGCCGGTTTGCAACCGCACATCCCCCTGCAGAACCAGAATCCCGAAGATCTGCTGTGGATCCGCGGGCCATTTTATGCCGCGCCGAACACCTGGAACAAGACCATCGTCTTCGGGCACACGCCCTTTGCGCAGCCGTATGTCCGGGAAGGAAAAATCGGCATCGATACCGGTGCCTGTATGGGCGGTTTCCTGACCTGTGTTGAGCTGCCGGGGATGATTTTCCATCAGGCGGGCGCCTAGGCGACCGAAGCCGGAAAGGTAAACCGATGACCGGTATTCCTGTGCAGGGAGACTCCCTTGTCCTGAACGAAGCGAGATTGCCCGGGGCCCCCCTCCCGGATGTCAGCTCGTTTTACGCTGTTCAATCCTCTTTTACCGCGGTCCAGGTCTCGTTCGGTCTGTATGATTGCATCCCCCGGGCGATCTTCAGCGTATTCGGCCCGAGATTTTTCTGGTAGATTTTGCCCTGTTGGTTGACAATGAAGGTCATGATCCCCGACTTTCCCCAGTTCGACGGAAAAGCAGCCAGGGCAAATCCCCCGACCATGTTGCCGTTGATCACGTAGTTGTATTTTCCGCCCGGCGTACCCCTTCCCTGCCTTGTCAAGATTTTGAAATAGTAGCCATGAAACGGCTCCGGCTTTTCTTCCTTGAACGCGGCCTTGCTCTTCCGGTAACCCTCCATTCTCGCTTTTGCCACCAACTCGCCCAGGGGGCTCACCGCTTCACCCTTGGCAGCCTTCCAGTAAAGCCCGTTTCTCTTGCCCGGATCGCTGCGAAGCTTCTGTGCATAGGCCATTACGCCGTCGCCGTCCCAGTCCTTCAGGAAATATTCGCGTTGCGCACTGACATAGCTTTTGCAGACCAGAATGGCCGTTAGTTCGTTTTCTCCAATCCGGCGATTCAGTATCTCCTCCTTGCCGGCTTCCGTGTCAAAGAACCAATGATCGTTGTCTTTTACGATTGGAATGGGAAATGGCCAGTCTTCTTTTCCCACATGAAGAAGCAGCTTTCTGTCACTTTCTTTAACCAGACTGGTCTTTTCGGATAAATGTCTGGAAAGTTCATTAAATTCAGAGTCGTCCTGAACTTCATCGCCCGAGCGAAGTTCTTGGCCCGAGGGGCCGAAGATCAGATTCAGGATTGCCTTGTCTTTTGCCTGGATCGCCTTGATCAGGCTGTTCACGGCATCTTCAGGCGAAGCAAACAACATCTGTTGTGACGCCCCAAAAGCCGGCATACTCCAGGCAAATACAACGATTACCATACCCAGAAAAGCGGCCATTAACGTCATCCGCTGTGAAGGCCGAGATGCGGACCACTGCTGAATTGCACCCATCGTATTCTCCCTTTCCTTGTCCGTTTCTTTTCACGTTCGTTATCAGGATATTGAAAACAAATTGGCCGCGGCGGTCAGCGCTGTTTGCCGCCGGCGGCATTCATCTTTGCGGGGCCGCCGCCTTTCTTTACCTTTTCGGCAGAAGGCCGCTCCTGTGCGACAGTCTGACGACTGGCCTGTCCGCGAAGGCTCTGTGCTTTTGATTCGTTAGCGCCCCGATAACCGCCGAATGCGACGGAGGGCGTTTTACCGGGCTGCATGCCTTCACGGACCGAATGCACCTGCGAGGGACTTTTGCCGATAACCGGACTTGGCGCGGCCGGCGGCCTCTTGACGGCTTGAGCAGGCGCTGTCGGACGAGTTGCCGGAACCGGGACACGAACTTCCCTGCCGACAACCGGCGCAATCGGCTTGGGAGGCTGCACGCCTGGACCCGTGGAACCGATTTGCGAAGGACCCTTCACGATAACCGGTCCCGGCGCGGCCGGCGGCCTCTTGACGGCTTGAGCAGGCGCTGTCGGACGGGTTGCCGGAACCGGGACACGAACTTCCCTGCCGACAACCGGCGCAATCGGCTTGGGAGGCTGCACGCCCGGACCCGCAGAACTGATTTGCGAAGGACCCTTGACGATGACCGGACCTGGCGCGGCCGGCGGCCTCTTGACGGCTTGAGCAGGCGTTACCGGCCTGGCAGGAATGCTGCCGCGGCTCTCCTTTCCGCGATTACTGATGGAAACGGCATTCCCCCGGGGCCCGAATATGCCTTCCAAAGGCTTGGATGACATGGTTGACCTCCCCCTGACTTCGGCCATGCGGGCTTGCGTGTCGCCACCGGGGATACGGCCCGGGCCCGATGCCCGGTATTTCGCGGGACCGCCACGGGACGGATCATGCCTCCATGCCTGGTTAATATAGGGCCTGCTTCTGTTTACATAAACATCCCGTACGCGAACATGGGGCCTGGCGTGATTGACCCACCCGGGTCGGTTCCAGCCATGATATACGATGCGATGATAATCCCAGTCAAAGTCCATGCTCAGCCAGCTCCCGATCAGCAAACCCAGTCCAAAGGTAATGAAGGGCGGTCCGCCGGAGATCCAGCTCTCGGTATAGACCGCGGAAGGATCGTATTGCGGGACATACACATACTGAGGTAGTGCTGGAATGATCTCGATATAATCTCCATCAATCATTACCGTTTGCTGGGCGGTGCTCTCCAGATTGCCGACATTTCTCGCCTGCCACCTGAGCCGCTGGATCGACCTTGTCACGTCTTCCGGCTGGTTGAGAAAGGCTTCTCCCAGATCTGCCGTCCAATCCAGATACGCTGCCATCATGTTCAGGATATCCGGATAGTGCGCGATTGTCTTGACGGACTCATCCCAGGCTTGCGCGTCGATCCTCGACACATCTCCCCCGCGATTCAGCCAGTCTTCAGCATCCGCAATTTCCGCCGGGTATGTCGAGGCCGGCAGCATCTGGGCCAGCAGGGGATCCGGATAAAGAGCGATCGGGGCGAGGAGGCTATCCAACTCCTGATCCGTGTATCCGTATGAGGTGGAAGCTTTGCTCTGTGCGATCTGAATAAAAAGAAAAACCCCCAGGCATATGACCGCAATAATCAAAAAGCGCTTTGTGCCGACCGTTCTTTTCACAAGATCAACTCCTTCCTCTGTTTACCCGAATCCTGCCGGTTAATTCCCTTTTCCATCTGGATCGCTCGGGCAACTTTGTTTATCCTTATTACTCCCGTTTTCAACGTATTTCCATCATTAACAAGCAAAAAATGCGCCGGAATGACAAAAGCATCATAATCCTTCGATATGAGATTACATATTGTCATCGTGGCATTTCCATTTTTCACCGTTTCAACAAGAAGTGGATCAAATTTACCCGGTCCTTCCGATCGGACTGGGCAATATGTATCCAGAGGGACGGGTTGAAAGTCAGAATTGCTGGCCTTGGCAAGTATTCCGAATCTTCCGATACGAACCATTCACGGTGAGAAAAATCTGCTTTTTTATTGACATGCAGGCCTGAACTTGCCTAAGCTCTCGCATCAATCCAGGAAAGCAAGGAGTTTCTCCATGAAGAAAATAACAAGTTTTGCGATCTTGAGTGCTCTGGCATTTACGCTATTGGGCGCCTCGATGGTTCTGGGAGCAGGTGAACCCGCGAAGCCGTCTTCCGCACAGAAATCAGCGGAAGTGAAAGCCGCTATCCCGGCAACATCAAAAATGGATGCGCTGTCGGCAATCTTTACGCGACGCAGCATCCGCAGTTACAGCAATCAGCCGGTTTCCGATGAAACCGTCAAACTGTTGCTGAAGGCAGCCATGGCGGCGCCCACCGCAAAAAACACCCAATCCTATGAGTTCATCGTAATCCGGGACAAGAAGACGCTCCAGCAGATCCCGAACTTTCATCCCTTTTCCAAACATGTCCCCAACGCTCAAGTCGCCATTGTCGTCTGCGGCAACACAAAATTGCAGGCGGCGCCGGGCCACTGGATTCCGGACGCATCCAACGCTTCCATGAACATCCTCCTTGCGGCTCACTCCCTCGGGTTAGGGGCCGTCTGGACCACTTTTTATCCTTATGAAGACAGGACGGCGGGCATTCGAAAACTCCTCAACCTGCCGGATCACATCATGCCGCTCAACATCATCCCGCTCGGGTATTCAGCGGAGCAAGGGAATTATCAGGATCGGTACAAGCCCGACAAGATCCACCTTGAAAAGTGGTGATCGACCCGGATGCTCTGAAGCTTGTTCAGGCTAATCGGGGCGAGCCGCCCTACCTTAAATAAAGGCCCGTAACCGCCATCCGGCGGATCGATGAAAAAGGGTTGGGCAAATCCCAACCCTTTTTCATGATGCGGAGGTCGATTCGTGAAACTACTGATCCGTGGCGGAAGCATCGCTGCCGGTTACGGCGTGATCAATCGTTATATTGACATCATCGATTTGACGGTGTTTTCCTACGCCTTGAAGGCGGAAACCTTGAGGCTGACGATCGAGGCGGCAAGCTGCTCCGCCGCATCCTGCAATCCCTCGCGGCTGGCCGGTACGCCCGCAGCGGCCGGATGACTGACCAGGTCCTGGATCTGAAAGAGGGTTTCATCGATGATCCGGACATCCCGAAAACCGGCCGACGCGATAGCATGGATATAATCTTCCTTCATGTCCGCTCCGGAGACACAGCCAATGTAAGCTTCTATCGATTCCTTTAGCGCCGTCGGGAGAGGCTTCAGAAGAACAATATCCGACACCATCAGGCGACCGCCCGGCTTGAGGACACGAAAGGCCTCCTGAAAAACCCGCCCCTTGTCCGGAGACAGGTTCACCACGCAGTTGGAGATGACGATGTCCGCCGTACAATCGGCGACAGGCAGATTTTCAATCTCCCCCAGACGAAATTCCACATTTGCATAACTGCCCTTGCGGGCATTCTGTCTTGCTTTGTCCAGCATTTCCGGCGTCATGTCCACGCCGATGACCCGGCCACGGTCACCCACTCGCCGGGCAGCCAAAAAGCAGTCGAAACCCGCGCCGGAACCCAGATCAACCACGGTTTCGCCTTCCTGCAACGATGCCAGGGCGATCGGATTGCCGCAGCCCAGCCCGAGGTTTGCCCCTTCCGGCACATTCTTCATGTCTTCGTCCGTATAGCCGATATCCCTGCTGATGATCTCCACGGTCTGCCCGGCGCCACAGCATGGCGCTGAAGGCAAACAGCAGGATCCCGATGTTTTCGCAATCCTGGCATAACCGTCCCTGACGCTTTTCTTGATTTCCGCTTCGTTCATTGCTCGATCTCCATAAAAGTCTGTTTCATCCCGAGATTGCACCGGCCAGAACCGGCCCGAGAAACTCCTTGACCCGTTCGGCCAGGTTGTCGGCCCTGATCAGCGCCAGGCAGCACACCTCACCGTCCTTATCCCAACTGATGAGGGCCAGTTTGTCGCCGGCTTTGATGTTCGCCCTTTCCCGGAGTTCTTTCGGAAGGACCATCTGGCCCCGCTCGTCGATGCTGACCAGTGACTCCACTTTGCAGCCGCCTGCATTCAAGCGTCCCGTTGCGCAACAGGATTTCTTGGCATTGGTTTTGTTCATCCCCCCAACCCTCCCGTCATCTATCCAAGCGATATATTTAATTCTGATTAATCAGATTATTCTGATGATAATGATCCATGGGCGACTTGTCAAGTATCCGTGCGAATGTTCTTTCACATTCGGTTTGCGTGAAACATTCTTGATTCCTGGAATGCACATATTGCGTTGACATCTCCTTCCGTTTTTCTTAATCTGCGAGCCTACATGCTTCATGTGACCCCTCGTCAGAGGGCAATTCCTGATGAACACACTGAAAGTGATTCTCCTGCTGTCATCGCTCACCGGCCTTCCGGCCCTAATCGACGACCGGATCGGAAAGGGGAGAGGCATGGTCATCGCCCTGGTGATTTCCGTCCTCATGAATATCGGCGGCTACCGGTTTTCGGACAGCATCGTCCTGCGCATGCACAACGCACGGGCGGCAAGGATCAAGCCGATGAACGCCAATCCTTCCACAGCCCACATGTTTATCGCCAACCCCTTGTCCGGCGGAACGATCCTGAACCTTTTCAGCACCCACCCGCCCATCGAGAATCGGATGGAAAGACTCTTGAAATTGAGGGGCGGGGCCTCATGAGCGGTTTGAACTGCGCATTTTGCGACGCCATCGGAATGTTCACTTTCTGCAAGGGATGCGACAGGCCCGTATGTGAGCACTGCTGCCGGTTTGAGCTGATCGGCTCCGGCTGCGGGTGCGTCTGGCCGGTTTATTATTGCCGGGATTGCGTTTCCAATCCCCTGATCAATCCCAATGCGCCATTCAGAACGGAAGCGCCGGATCCTTCATGATGAAGCGGGCCGACGCAGTGGGTAACCGACGGACAAATTTTGAGGAGGTGTCGTGATGGCGGTAAAGATCCTGGTCTTGCTGGGAAGTCCGAGAAGAAAAGGCAACAGCGCCCTGCTCGCGGGGCAGATCGAGAAGGGGGCAAAAGCGGCCAAGGCAAAGGTCGAAACCATCTACCTGCACGGCAAGGCCATATCCCCCTGCAAAGCCTGTTTTATCTGCCAGAAGAAAAACAGCAAGGGCTGTTCCATCCAAGACGACATGCAGGACATCTATCTGAAACTCATCGAGGCGGATGCTTGGGTGATTGCCAGCCCCGTATACTGGTTCAACATGTCCGCACAGACCAAGATCTTCATGGATCGCTGTTTCGCCCTTCCGGCCTACCGGGCGGAGCCGTTTATCGGAAAGCGGATCGCGATCGCCATGACGTACGGCGGTGAAGACCCATTCGATTCGGGATGCGTCAATGCGCTGAGGACCTTTCAGGATGCCTTCGGTTACATCGAAGCGAAAATCGTGGGCATGGTGTACGGCAGCGCCATGGATGCGGGTCGCATCCGGTCCGATCGGAAAGTCATGCGGGAGGCCTACGATCTGGGGAAGAAGCTTGCGATGGATTCAGAGGTATGAGGAGAGAGAACGGACGGCAGCCCTGGCCGCGTCCAAAAAATTCTGCAGAACCGGCGCACGATTGTCTTTCACCCAGGCCATGTGGAGGACCGTCTCCGCTTTTCCAGAAATCGACCTGAACACGACCCCCAGAATGCGGGACCGCTGCATCGAGGCGGGCAATATTGAGATGCCGATGCCTGCGGCCACCAGACCGATGATCGTG
Organism: uncultured Syntrophaceae bacterium; assembly: GCA_964460245.1. GTDB lineage: Bacteria > Desulfobacterota > Syntrophia > Syntrophales > Fen-1087 > JAXDBM01. The sequence continues at coordinate 10,209 of CAYWTL010000037.1, forward strand.
TGGAACTGCGATGCCTCCAGAACGATGTGCGGGCTGAAACCTTCCTGCTGGCAGAGGGTGATGATGTGATCGAAGAATCCGGGTCCCCGCTGCCTCGGAATCATGATGAAGGATTCATTCGACAGCCGGCGCAGTGACAGGATGCGCTCCTTCCGCAGCGGATGATTCCCGGGCATGGCCACCACCAAAGGTTCGTGAAAGACCGGCTCTACGGATATTTCCTTGTCTCCCATGCCCTTGGGCGGCCGCATGAAGCCCACTTGGATTCTTCCGTCAAGCAAGGCTTCGAGCTGCTGGCTGGTGTTCATTTCCGTCAGGGACAGTTCAACGGCCGGAAACCGCTTGCGGAACTCCCGGATGACCTGGGGCAGCACGCTGTAATTGGCGGATCCGATGAAGCCAATGGACAGGCGACCGATCTCCCCCCTGTCGGCGCGGTTTGTCTGACGGACCGCCTCTTTCGTCATGGCCATGATTCGTCGGGCCTCGGTAAGGAAAACCACCCCTGCTTCGGTGAGTTCCACACGCCGCCTCGTGCGGTTGAACAGACGGACGCCGATTTCCTCCTCCAACTGCTTGATTTGCTGGCTGAGGGGCGGTTGCGAAATGTTCAGCCTTTTCGCGGCCCGTCCGAAATGCATCTCCTCCGCGACTGCAATAAAATAATTCAGATGTCTCAATTCCATTGATTCTTAAAAAGTATCATATCGATATAAACAATATATTTTACATTTTACAAAACCTATTCTAGACTGAAACTGCTGTCAATGAATATCTACAGCGATGCACGGACCGGTTTCCGGGGACTCCGGCGCCGGCACCCGGTTCATTCCAGCGAAGGGAGGTTCGGCAATGATCAGATCGTTACAGGATTTTACCCGGCTGGCACGAGAAAAAGGGCCGAAAAAGCTCGCCGTTCTTGCGCCGGAAGATGAGGAGTTCATGCGTGCGGTGAAGGCCGGCTGGGAAATGGGGTACATCGAACCCGTGCTCATCGGCGATATGAAGAAAATGGAGGGGGTTGCGGAGAAGACGGCGTTTGACATCAGCAGGTTCCAAAAGATCCCCCGGGAAGGACAGCAGGCCATATCGGATCTGGGAATCAACATGCTCTTTACCGGCGAGACGCCCATTGCCAGCAAGGGCCAGATCCCGACGTCCTATATCTATCGTTCGATCATTCGCGAGGAAGCAAAGGCGGGTTCCGGCATGACCGTCAGCGTCGTGACCTTCTGGGAGGTTCCGGGCATCGACCACCTGGTAGCCTTCACCGACACAGGCGTCAATATTCAGCCGGACGCCGCGGCCAAGGCGGAGATCGTCAAGAACGCCGTCTTCGTCTACCATCTCATGGGATACCCGAATCCGAAGATCGCCGTCCTTTCCGGCCGACGTGAAGTCGGCGGAAAACTGGCATCATACCGGGATTACGAGGTCCTGAAAAAAGCTGCCGCCGCCGGGGACTTCGGGGCGTGCGAGATCGTCGACGCCACATCCTTCACGGAGATCTTCCTGGGTGACAGAGACGGCCTTGCAAGCTACGACCGCATCCAGGGAGAGGGAATGCCCCATATCCTGGTCGTTCCCTGTCTCGACACGGGCAACGTCATCTGCAAGCTCGACTTTTTCCTCGATGTGACCCGCAGTTCCCTGGTTGCAACGTCCCGAGGTCCGGTCTGCATTCCCGCACGGTCCGACTTCAGCGACAATATTGTTCAGCAGCTCGCCATGTGCGTGGTTCTGGCCGATCGCATGGATAAGGAGGCGCAGTAAAATGATGAATTCATTCAAGGACATTTTCAAGGCTGCGCAACAGGCCGGGGTGAAGAGGCTGCTCGTTCCCGCTCCGGTCGCCCAGGATCTTTCCCTTCTGGCCGATGCATGCGGCGCCGGATTGATCTCCCCCTGTTTCGTCGGCGACCCCGGAACGATCCGGACCCTGATCACCGATGCCCCGCTGCTGAAGGAAAAATGCGAGATCCTCGAAGAGCGCGACCCGCGGCGGATCCCGGGGCGGGCCGTCTCCCTCGTGCGGGAGGGCCGCGCCGACATCCTGATGCAGGGGGGAATTGCCCACCGGGACCTGATGGACGCCGTGACCGAGAAGAGCAGCGGCCTGAAGACCGGCCGCGTGGCGAGCTATGTCTCCCTTTTCGAGCTGATCAAGCGGGAAAAGCTGATCCTGGTCACGGACACGTTCCTGAACGACGGTCCCGGCATCGCGGAGAAGCAGGCTATCCTGGAGAATGCCCTGCAACTCGCCCGCAGGCTGGGAATCGAGCAGCCGAAGACAGCCGTTCTGGCCGCGATCGAGCAGGTGAATCCCGGCATCCCCTCGACCCTCGACGCGGCCATTCTCTCCAAAATGGCGGATCGCCGGCAATTCGGGAACGCCGTTGTGGAAGGGCCTCTCGACATCGACTGCGCCCTGAGCCGGGTTGCAGCGGAACGGAAGGGGCTGAAGAGCGTCGTGACGGGGAACGTGGATATCTACATGGTCCCCGAAATCGACACGGGTCATCTTCTGGCCGAGGCCCTGGTCTTTTTCGGCCGTATGCAGGCGGCGGGGGCGGTGATGGGAACATCCCGCCCGGTGATCCTGAAGATGCCCTTCGTCTCCGAGGATAACCGGCTCGTGGAAATCGCCCTGGCATGCCTGCTTTGCGGGAAGGGAGGCCGCAATGGGTAAGGAATATCGTCTGCTGATCATCAACGTGGGATCCACTTCCACGAAGGTCGCCTGCTTCTCGGGAGGCGATCCCGTGGCCATTGAAAACATCGCCTATCGCGGAGAGGATCTGGCCGCCTATCCGTCCCTTGCCGCCCAGCTTCCGCGCCGCGAAGAAGATGTCTTGAAATTCCTGGAGAAGAACGGGATCGCTTTGGCAGGGGTCGACATGATCATCAGCCGAGGCGGGCTCGGTAAACCGTCGCCCGCCGGTGCCTATCAAATCGACGAGCGAATGCGGAGCGATCTCCTGGAAGGCAAATACGGGAAGCACCCCTCAGCTCTGGGGCCGTCCATGGCGCTTGACTTCGCCAAGCAATACGGCATGCCCGCCATCGTCATCGATCCCCCGAGCACGGACGAGTTCGAGCCCCTGGCCCGGATCTCCGGCATCCCTGAGATTGAGCGCAAAAGCGCCTTTCACGCCCTGAACCAGAAGATGGCGGCTCGAAAGTATGCCGCCCACATCGGGAAAGGATACGAGGAGATCAACGCGATCGTGGCTCACCTGGGCGGCGGCATTACCGTGGGCGCCCACCGGCGGGGCCGGGTTGTCGATTGCACGCATGGCCTGACGGAGGGTCCTTTTACGCCGGAGCGGGCCGGGGCGATCCCCACCATGGACCTCCTCGACCTGGCCTTTTCGGGAAAGCTGGATCGCAAGCAGCTCCAGGTTCGGCTGGTCGGCCGGGGGGGCCTGGCTGCCTACCTGGGAACGACGGACGCCCGGAAGGTGGAAGAAATGATTCAGGAAGGGAACGAAAAGGCGAAGCGGATCTTCGAAGCCATGGCCTACCAGATCGCCCGGGAAATCGGCGCCATGAGCACCGTCCTCTATGGGCGGATCGACGGGATCGTCCTGACGGGCGGGCTTGCCCACAGCGGCATGCTGACGGGCTGGGTCGAGCAGCGAATCCGGTTTCTCGCGCCTGTGTTCGTCTATCCCGGCGAGGACGAAATGGCGGCCCTGGCCGAGGGCGGCCTGAGGGTCCTGCGGGGGGAAGAAGGAATACAGTCCTACGAACAGGCAAGCCCGGCATAAAACCGGCAGGACGGCGATGCCTCCGCACTTCATGCCGTCCGTTTCATCGTCCCGCCGCCGGCTCTTTCCCACGGTCAAGCCGCGTGAGGGAACCGGCACTTCACTGCCGGAGGGTCTTCAGCCTGCTGCCGATCTCGTCGATGAACGCCTCCGTTCCGCAGATTTGCCGCGCCGGCGGGTCTGCGAGCTTTGCCAGATCACCCGTCATGATGCCTCCCTCCACCGCGGCGATGGCCGCTTTCTCAAGGGTGCCGGCAAAGGAAACCAGGGACTCCGTCCCGTCCAGCTCCCCGCGCTTGCGCAGCGCGCCGGTCCACGCGAACAGGGTGGCCATGCAGTTCGAGGAGGTCGGCTCCCCCCTGAGATGCTTGTAGTAGTGCCTCTGAACAGTGCCGTGCGCCGCTTCATACACAACCCATCCGTGCGGGGAAACCAGCACGGATGTCATCATTGCCAGCGAACCGAAGGCCGAGGCCACCATGTCGGACATCACATCGCCGTCGTAGTTCTTGCAGGCCCATAGCATGCCGCCCTCGGATTTCATGATGCGGGCCACGGTGTCGTCGATGAGGGTGAAGCTGAACCCGATGCCTGCCGCCGCGAACCGGTCCCGGAACTCCTTTTCGAACGTTTCCGCGAAGAGGTCCCGGAACGTCCCGTCGTAGGTCTTCGAGATGGTGTCCTTCGCACCGAACCAGAGGTCCACCTTCTGATCCAGCGCGTAGGCCATGCAGGACCTCGCAAAGCTGCGGATGGACGCGTCGGTGTTGTGAATGGCCTGGATGACGCCGCCTTCGCCCCGGAACTCCTGGATGGTGCCGCGGAAGATCTCCCGACCCCGCTCGTCGGTGTAAACCAGCTCCGCGCGGCCGGCGACGGGCACTCGGAACTCGGTATTCTTGTACACGTCGCCGTAGGCGTGCCTCCCCACGATGATCGGCTTGTTCCAGGAGCGGACGGCCGGTTTGATGTTGCTCACCAGGATGGGCTTGCGGAACACCGTGCCGTCCAGTTGGTCGCGGATCGTGCCGTTCGGGGAGGTCCACTCCCGCTTGAGATGGTATTCGTCGACCCGGTTCTTGTCCGGGGTGATGGTCGCGCACTTGACGCCCACGCCGTGCCGCTTGACGGCCGCGGCGGCGTCATGGGTGATCCGGTCATCCGTTTCATTCCGCTTCACAAGCCCGAGATCGTAGTACTCCGTCCGGAGCTCCACATGGGGCGAAAGGAGCTTCTCCTTGATCATCGCCCACATGACGCGCGTCATTTCGTCGCCGTCCATTTCAACGATTGCGTTTTCCATGACGATCTTCTTCGCCATCTTTAAAGCCTCCCGTGCGTGATCTTTCCCTCATCCATGATCTTCATCGGCACCGCCTTCCGCCTTCCTTCGCTGCATGGCCAGCAGGCCGCCGGCCAGCACGATCCGCCGCTGCCGTTCGGTCAGGCTGTACAGGGCCTCGATCTCCCTTCCCTGTGTCCTGTTCACGAGCGCCAGCGGCTTTCCCGCTGAAATGGCTTCTGCGGCGCCGGCAATTTCGAGATCATCGTTCTGGTCGATTTTTTCATAATCCTGCTCGTTCCTGAAGGTGAGGGGAAGAATGCCGAAATTGACCAGGTTGTTCATGTGAATGCGCTGGAACGATTTGGCCAGAACAATCTTGACGCCGAGGAACATGGGACAGATGGCCGCATGCTCCCGCGATGAACCCTCACCGTAGCTCGCACCGCCGACAATGATGTTGTGCCGGCCGGTATCGCGAATCTGCGCGGCGCGCGCGGAAAATCCCGCATCCAGCGTCTCGAACACGAACTCGGAATACCGGGGAATATTGGAGCGGTATTTCATCCGTGCGCCCGCCGGGATAATATGATCGGTGGTCACCCGATCGCCGACCTTGATGACGGCCACTCCGTGGATGTGGGCGGGGAAGGGGGTGTTGGTGGGCGGTGCGCCGATATTCGGGCCGCGATAAATTTCCGTTGGGGAGTCCTTCCCGGCCGGCTTCGGAAAGAGAAACATCCGGTCATCGACCAGAAATTTTCTCGGCATTGAAATCCTGGGGTAGCGAATCCCCAGTTTTCGCGGATCCGTGATTTTGCCCGTGATGGCCGCCGCCGCCGCCGTCTCGCAAGAAACCAGATAGATTTTCGCGTCCCGGGTACCGGACCTTCCTTCGAAGTTGCGGTTGGAAGTGCGCAGTGAAACCCCTCCCGTCGGCGGCGACTGGCTGTTGCCGATGCAGAATCCGCAGGCGGCCGGATCGATCCGCGCGCCGGAGGCGATGAGGTCGCCCAGGTAACCGGCCTTTTCGATGTTCTGCATGACCTGCCGGGATCCGGGCGCAATGACCAGGCTCACATTCGGCGCGGCGACGCGGCCCTTCAGAATGCATGCGACCGTAGCGAGATCCTTGTAGGACGAGTTGGTGCAGGATCCGACGCAGACCTGATCCACCGGGATTCCCTGCAACGACTCCACCGTGGCGATATTGCCAGGCGAGTGCGGTGTCGCCGAAAGCGGCACGATCCGGGACAGGTCGACCTCCGCAACCCGTTCGTATTCCGCGTCCCGGTCCGCGGTGATCCCGGACCAGGCGGAGAGGCGCCCCTGCGCTCGGAGGAACGTCCGGGTCGCCTCGTCACTGGGAAAGACCGAGGTGGTGACGCCGCATTCCGCACCCATGTTTGCGATCGTTGCCCGTTCCGGCACGGACAGCGTCTTGACACCGGGTCCGCCGTATTCAAAAACCGTATTGACGTTGCCGCGGGTGCCGAACATACGCAGCACCTCGAGGATCACGTCCTTGGCCGAAACCCACGGCTTCAGCCGTCCGGTCAAACGGATTTTGACGACCCTGGGGCAGATCAGATAGAATGGGGATCCGCCCATCGCGAGCGCGACATCAAGACCCCCGGCGCCGATGGCGATCATGCCGATACCGCCGCAGGTCGGCGTGTGGGAGTCCGAACCCAGCAGCGTCCCGCCCGGCCTTCCGAAGCGCTCGAGGTGCACCTGGTGGCAGATGCCGTTTCCGGCTCGGGAAAGAACGATCCCGTAGCGGGCGGCGATGGACTTCAGGTACCTGTGATCATCGGCGTTCTCGTGTCCGATCTGCGTCGTGTTGTGATCGATGTAACTGACCGCGAGTTCCACCTCGACCTTCGGCACGCCCATGGCTTCGAACTGGAGGTATGCCACGGTTCCTGTCGCATCCTGCGTGAGCGTCTGATCAATCCGGATGGCGATCTCCGTTCCCGGATTCCAGGATCCCTCCGCAATGTGCGCTTCTATGATTTTTCGGGTGATTGATCTTCCCACCGTATACCCCTGTTTTATTCCTTCAGAAAAGGGAATAACGGATCCGCCCGGGCCAACTGCTACCACTTTCTGGATTGTGCATGCCCCTGCGGAACCCGTCTCCACAATGATCCGGCAAAGCCGGTTCGCCCATGCCGGCGCCGGTTGGAACGCCAGCTCGAGCAATGGAACCGCCAAACAGACGCCCATTCATGCCTGAACCGGAAAAAGATTGCAACTGCGGAATGCCGTTTCAAGACCATGGAGAGGGGAAAAAACATTGACATTCATAAGCAAATCCTTTAGTTTCTCGAACGGGCGATGATGTCCAACCGGGGTCGGGTCGTACATCGACGCCCCCGCATTTCCGGACGCCGAAACGTTCCCATTCCGGAAATCCGGAAGCGGAAAAACAAACTGCGCTTCGGACCGGATTCATGATCCCCTCTTCGGGGTCATCGTCCTGATGAAAAAATATTTTTCCACCGGATCGCATTTTTAACACAAACCTTTAAAGGAGGGACGTATGTCAAAAACTAAAAAACTGCTGGTTGTACTGTCCGTTTTGGTCGCGCTGACCATGGTCTTTGCCGGCAACGCGTTTGCGGCAAAAAGATTTTTCGCCATCGCCACGGGGGGCACGGGAGGAACCTATTATCCCCTGGGCGGAATCCTGGCCCAGGCCCTGACGGAAAAGGTGCCCGATGTCGTCGTCACCGCACAGGCCGCTCAAGCCTCGGTGGCCAACTGCAATCTGATCCGGGACCACCAGATCGAGTCGGCCTTTGTCCAGAGCAACGTGGCCTACAACGCCTACGCCGGCATCGATGCCTTCAAGGACAAGCCGGCCAAGAACATCCGGGGCATTGCCTCCCTCTATCCCGAAACGATCCAGATCGTCGCGCGGGCCGATTCCGGGATCAAGAGTATGAAGGACATCAAGGGCAAGCGCCTCGTCCCGGGCGATCGGGGCAGCGGAACGGAGGTGGACACGCTCAATGTTCTTTCCGTCTATAAACTGACCTACAAGGATTTCTCCGGCGTGGACTGGCTGTCCTTCTCCGGCGCGGCCCAGCGCCTTCAGGACAAGCAGGCCGACGTGACCTTCACGACGGCCGGGTGGCCCACGGCGGCGATTCAGGAGCTGGCCATCGCGGCGCCGATCAATCTGGTCCCCATCGAGGAAGCCAGGATCAATGAACTGACCAAGAAATTCCCCTTCTACAGCCGGATCGTCATCCCCAAGGGAACCTACAAGGGGCAGGAAAAGGACACCCCGACCATCACAACCATGGCCCAGTGGGTCGTGGACGCCAACGTCCCGGACGATGTTGTTTACCTGTTGACCAAGGCGCTCTGGGAAAACGGCGCGGCCAAGATGGCCCAGGCCCATGCCAAGGGCAAGGACGTACAGATGAAAACCGCCCTGGCCGGCATGGCCATCCCGCTCCATCCCGGCGCGGAGAAGTACTACAAGGAACATGGCGTGATCAAGGACGCGGCCAAGAAGGCTCCGCCGAAGAAGAAATAGCGTGGACCGGTTTCAAGATTGAGAGGTGAACCGGGCACGCTCTCATGGGTGCCCGGTTTCATATGCACAGGGTTTCCACGCTGCTCTTGGCCGCCGTTCTGATCGCCGCCGGGTTCATTCCCCTTCATGCCCTGGAAATCCGGGACGCCCGGCAGGGGAAGACCGTGTTCATGCAGCGGGTCTCACCGGAGGAGTCCTTTTCGCTCGAATTCATCCATTCCGTGGAAAAATCGCCGGTGACGGATTTTTTCCGCGTGGACGGAGATTACCGCATCGTCTTGTATAAAACGGCCTTCCGCTCGCTGAATACGGGCCTGCCGGCAACCCTTTCCGCGGGAGAGAGGCTTGCCCGGACCGCGCAGGGGTATCGCCTCTCCATTCCCGACCGAGTCATTCCCGATATCCAGCTCTGGGTGGACAGGCAATATGCCGGCGCCCTCATCATCGGTTCGAGGCGCATCTCCCTGGCGGACCTGTCCGGCAACACGCTCCTGCAGTTCAAGGTGAGGAAGGCCCCTTTTGCGGAGTATGCCTTCCGGTCATGGACCGGCCAAGTCAAAAATCAAAAATAAGAGAAGATCGGAGATATGGCGGAAGAAAAAGAGCACATCCTGACGGCCGAACTCAAGGATGATGCCGATCAGATCGCGAAGTACGATCCGGAAATGCGGTTCCGGCATCTGGAAGGGATCACCGCCCGGCTGATCTTCGCCATGACCGTCATCCTCTCCATTTTTCACATCTATACGGCAGGATTCGGCGTTCTTCAGGAATGGCGCCACCGGGCCTTTCATCTGGCCTTCGTCCTGCCCCTGGTCTTTTTCGTCTATGCCATAAAAAAAGAGGTGCACAAGGAGAAGAAGCACCTTCTCTACGACATTTTCTACGCCGCTTCGGCGAGCATTCTCAACACATCCGTCTTTCGTGAGATTCTTTCCCTCTCCTTCGGCGGCTGCGCCGTTCTGGCGGTGCTGACCTTTGTCCTGGTTCTGTATTTCAAGCAGCGGGAGATGCTGCCCGATCGCCTGTCCGCCTGGGTGGATTTTCCCCTGTACAGCATCATGGTCGGCGCCGTGGGCTGGGGGCTCTTCCTCGGGTACAGGCATCTCAATATCCCTTCCTGGTTCACGGACCTGAACGTCTCGCTCGTGTTCTGGGGGGTTTTCCTGATCGGCATCCTGCTGGCCATCCTGTTTCTCTTCCTCCTGCACTGGGCCCGGTCGCTCTCGAGCCTAATCCGGAGCGGGACCGTCGGCTATAAGCAGGACAACGTCCCCTATTTCGACGTTTTCTTCGCACTGCTGTCCTGCATGATCTCCGTGTTCGTCTTCCTGGAGTTCAACAACATCGGGATGCGGGCGGGGAGCCCCGACCAGGCGGAACTCATCGTGGGGAGCTTCTCCTTCCTCCTCATCCTGGAGGGCGCCAGGCGCAGCATCGGAGCGCCCCTCCCCATCATCGCCATGCTGGTCCTGATCAACTGCTATCTCGGTCCCTACTTCCTCAATATACCGGGCCTCGACATCTTCGCGCACCGTGGCTACTCCATCCCCCGGATCGTCGACTACATGTTTCTCGGCACCGAAGGGATCTACGGAATCCCCCTGGGGGTTGTAGCGACCTTTGTTTTCCACTTCGTCCTCTTCGGGATCTTCATCTCCCGGACGGGCCTGGCACAGCTCTTTATGGACATTGCCATGGCCCTAGCCGGATGGTCCTCGGGAGGTCCCGCCAAAGTCGCTGTTATTGCCAGTGGCATGATGGGCTCCATCAGCGGCAGTTCCGTCGCCAACGCCGTGACGGTCGGGTCCTTCACCATTCCCCTCATGAAGCGGGTGGGCTACTCGCCGACCTTCGCCGCCGGCGTCGAGGCGGCGGCCGGCACGGGCGGGCAGCTTATGCCTCCCGTCATGGGTGCGGCAGCCTTTATCATGGCTGAGTTTCTGGGAATCCCATATGTAAAGATCGCCCTGTGCGCGGTCCTGCCCTCGTTTCTGCACTTCTTCGCGGTGGGCTGGATGGTTCATCTCGAGGCAAAAAAGAAGGGGCTCCTAGGACTGCCAAGGCATATGCTCCCCAACCTCTGGAATGTGCTCAGGGAACGCTGGCTCCTCGTCGGTCCCCTCGTCATCATCGTCTATCTCCTCATTACCGGCAGCAGCCCCTTCCTGGCCGCCTTCTGGGGGATCATTTTCGCCACCGCTACGGGCCAGGTCCACGCACGGACGACACCTTTTCTGCTTCCGCTCTTCCTCTCCGTTCCGCCGGTCCTTTTCGGCATGAATCCCTTTACCAACTTTGAGCTTACAGTCGGATGGTTCGGCTTCTCCGCCGTGGCGCTCTACTACTTCTGGCGAACCTCTGAGCATTTTGCCTGCGGGATTGCCTTGGGTACATCCGCCCTCCTCACGGGGTTGCTCTATATCGGGCTCGAACCATCGCGCGCTGCCTTCTGGTCCAGCATGCTCATCATCCTCGCCGGGATCTTTTTCAAGGAAAGCAAGTTGCGTCTGCCCCAGATTCTCGAGAGTCTCCAGGAGGGCACAAAGAACGCCATCTCCATCGGCGCTGCCTGCGCCTGCGTGGGGTTTATCGTCGGAGCGACGACGCTCACGGGAATCGGACTCAAGTTCGCCACGGCCGTGATTGCGATCGCCCATAGCATAGCTATGATTCTCAACCCGATCTTCATGGGGCTCACAACGGTCAGCGACATCACGCTCTTCTTTACCCTCGTCAACACGGCCCTTGCCTGCTTCGTCCTCGGGATGGGCATCCCGACGACGGCCCAGTACATCATCGCCGCCATGATCGCCGCACCGGCCCTCATGCAGTGGGGAATCCACCCCCTACTGTCCCATATGTTCGTGTTCTTCTATGCGGTTCTTGCCGACGTCACCCCGCCTGTGGCCCTGGCAGCCTATGCGGCAGCCGGCGTGGCCGGGAGCGACCCCTTCAGGACGGGATTCCGGGCCTTCAGCCTGTCCCTGGCGAAGACCTTCGTCCCCTTCGCCTTCGTCTACGCCCCCATCGTGCTCCTCATGCCATGGCTCCTGAATCCCGGTGTCACCTTCGACTGGATCTGGTTTATCCAGGCCGCCTTCACCCTCTGGCTGGGGGTCGTGGCCCTGGGCGCCACGGTCGTGGGATATATCGGCGGAGGGCGACTGAACTATTTCGAACGGTTTCTGATGGGCACGGCAGCCATCCTTCTAATTATTCCGGGAACAACAACGGACATCATGGGCGCGGTACTTCTGACGGCGATCTTCATCAAGCAGGTCCTCAAGGCCCGCCTGGCGAAGAAGAAAGCGGTTTCACAATCGTAGAAATCGACCTTCATGCCGCATGCCGGACGTGATCGGCAAAGATAAAGGGAGAAACATTCATGGCAAAGAAAAAGATTCGCATCATTCAGTACGGCCTGGGCCCCATCGGGATCGAAACGGCCCGGCTCGTGCTCAAGAAATCCGGCATGGCGATCGTCGGCGCCGTCGACATCTCGAAGGACATTGCCGGGAAGGACCTCGGGGATGCTCTCGGCCTGAACGAAAAACTGGGGCTTGCCGTGACGGACGACGCAAAGGGTCTCTTTGCCAGGACGAAAGCGGATGTGGCCCTCCACACGACCGGCTCGCGCATCAAGAAGATCTATCCCGACCTGGAAGCGATGATCGGGGCAGGACTGAACATCATCTCGTCATCGGAAGAACTGCTGTTCCCCCTGAAGGAAAATGCCGAATGGTCGGAGCGCGTGGACCGGCTGGCGAAGCAGCACGGCGTCACGGTGCTCGGCACCGGCGTGAATCCCGGATTCGTCATGGACGCCCTGCCCCTGTTTCTGACCGGCGTCTGCCAGGACGTGAAGCGGGTACACGTGGAAAGGCACGTGGACGCGGGAACCCGGCGTCTGCCCCTGCAGAGGAAAGTCGGCGCGGGCATGGCGGAGAAAGCCTTTCGGGAGCAGATTGCCCAGAAAGCCATGGGCCACGTGGGGCTTCTCGAATCGCTCCACCTCGTTGCCGGCAACCTGGGCATGACGCTCGATGACGTGCACGAGGCCGTGGAGCCCGTCATCACCGGGAAAGCGGTGAGGACGAAATTCTTTTCACTGCAGCCGGGCGACGTGGCGGGGATCAAGCACACTGCCGAGGGGATTCGGAACGGCGAGAAGGTCATCACCCTCGATCTGAGAATGTATGTCGGCTGCGAGCAGCCCCATGACGCCGTCCATATCGTGGGGACGCCGGAGATCCGGCTTCGGATCGAGGGCGGCGTGGCGGGAGATCAGGCGACGGCGGCGGTTCTGGTCAATTCCATTCCGGCCGTCATCGATGCCCGTCCCGGCCTCGCGACGGTCAAGGACCTGCCCGCCGCTCATTTCACCCGCTGAACGGCCGCCGCCCCGGTGTGCCGGTATCCCTGAAGCAAACGGGGAAAGCCGCAGCTCGGGAAGACATCATCACTGTTTTTTAACATCGTTCGCGCCCCATCCGGCACATCTGGAGATTTTTTTGCGCCATTCTGTGTAATGCATCCGTGCCGACTAAAAATATCGTTGACAATTTCTTCCGATTGCAGCCATAGGGGCGCATGGATTT